>CANHZG010000009.1 GCA_947464995.1 Comamonadaceae bacterium
GAATTTTGACGGAAACCGGGGTTCCAACATCGTCGTCGGGTGGGTTCATGGCTGTGGTCATGTGATGTGCGAGGCGGCATGTTACCAGTCTTTGCAAAATAAGGTCTTTCCCGAAAATGCCACGCCATTACTGAATAGAATGCTATTTAAATGATAGCAAAGTCGGCCTTAATAGGGCCGTCCAATCAAAAACAAAATGATGCGCATAAGTCCCAAGGCCAGTATGTCCATGGCGCGCTGCCACCAGCCGCGCCCGGCGTAGGCCTTGGCTTGGACGCGGGTCGACTGCGAGTTGAGTGCGCTGAGCACGCGTTCGCGCAGCAGCAGCGCAAAGCGGCGGTCACGGACGACCACATTGGCCTCGCGGGCCAGGAGCAAGCTCAAGGGGTCCAGGTTGGACGAGCCCACGGTGGCCCAGCGCCGGTCGACAACGGCCACCTTGGCGTGCAAAAACCCGGCCTTGTACTCATAAATCTCCACTCCGGCTTCCAGCAATGCGCCATAAACGGCTCTGGCTCCGTGGTATTGCATGAAATATTCGTATTGCCCTTGCAGCAGCAAGCGCACCCGCACACCGCGCTGCGCGGCGTGGACCAAAGCGTGGCGCAGTTTGCGTCCGGGTACGAAGTACGCATTGGCAATAAGAACTTCGCTGCGCGCCTCGCCAATGGCCTTGCGGTAGGCCTGCTCGATGCGTGTACGGTGGTGCACGTTATCGCGCAGCAGCAAGGCCGCCCAGACATCGCTGTTCGCGGCGTTGTTTAATGCGCTGGGGCCCAGCGCGGCGGGCCTAGACGGGTGCAGGGCTGTCGTCAAAGTGGGTTGGCGCAACTGCGCACGCGCAGCTTTCCATTGCAGGTTTTCCACATTGCGGGCGAACTCCAGGCGCAACCAAAATTGCTCCATTACCGCCTGTACATCCGTGACCAAGGGCCCGCCGACCTGGACCGAAAAGTCCAGCCGGGGCGCGGACAGATGGCCGTGGTGCAGGTCGATAAAGTCGTCAATCACATTGATACCGCCACAAAATGCCTGTTTGCCGTCGACCACGCAGAGTTTGCGGTGCAGGCGCCTCCAGCGCACGGGAAACAACACGCCCAACCAGCCCAGGGGTAAAAACCGTTGCCATTGCACCCCGCTGTGGTCAAAACGCTGGCTCCATTGCGCAGGCAAGGCTGGGGTACCGATGCCATCGACCACCACAAACACGGCCACGCCGCGCTGTGCGGCACGCACCAATGCCTGGGCGACCCGCTCGCCTTGGGCGTCGAAGTGAAAAATATAGGTCTCCAGTCGCACCTCGTGAACGCTGTGGTCAATGGCTTGAACCACTGCCTCAAACAAGTCACCCGCACCCTCTAGCAAACGCACTTGGTGCTTGGGGGTGAAGTGGGTGTGGCTCATGGAGGCGGCAATTCAAACTCAGCAATCAGCGGCAAATGGTCCGACATTTGAGCCCACTGGCCGCCACGCAGCACCGTCAGCGATACCGGGCGCATCCCGCGGGCGTAAATATGGTCGAGTTGAAACAGTGGAAGGCGCGAGGGGAAGGTTGCGCATCCGTTTTTTTGCATGGCTTCTAGGCCGGCTTGCTGCATAACGCGCGCGACCATAGGGCCCCATTCGTTGAAGTCGCCGGCGACCACCACGGGTGCTGTAGGCGCAATCTCCCGCGTCAGGTAGCGGCACAGCTGGTCGAGTTGGCGCGCTCGACTGGAGCGTATCAAGCCCAGGTGCACCACCAGAACGTGCACCGATTGGCCGTACACGGCCACTTCGGTGTGCAGCAGGCCGCGTTGCTCAAACCGGTGGTCCGACATGTCTTCGTGCTGGTGCCCTAGCACCGGCCAGCGCGACAGCAGCGCGTTGCCGTGTTCGCCGTGGCGGGTGAAAGCGTTGCTTCGGTACACCGCTGCGTAGCCCGGCGGAGCCAAAAACTCGGCCTGCGGCAGCTTGGGCCAGTGCAAAAAGTACTTTTCTTCGCGCCGGTGCACTTTGCGCACCTCTTGCAGGCAGACAAGGTCGGCGTCAAAGTGCGCCATAGCCTGCCCCAGGTTGTGAATTTCCAATCGGCGTGCCGGGCCTATGCCGCGCACGCCCTTGTGGATGTTGTAGCTCACCACCCGCAAGCGCTTGGTCATGTTGCACGCCCCTTGCCTGCGAAGCGGGGCAGCATCGCGCAGGCCTCGGCGTTGGACGGTGAAAAGCAGCACGCTGCGGCTTCGAGGTAGGGCAGCCACTGGTAATGCGTGTGTTCCTGTGGGTTGAGCCGCACTGGCGTGCGGGCAGGCACTTGCAGGCCAAAAAGGTGTTCGGTGTTAAAGCACACCCCGGGCGCGTAGCGGTGCAGCCAGCGGGGGTAGATGGGGTACACGTTCTCCAGATGCCAATCGTGCAGCACAGGGCCTTGGTCGGAGTCCAAGTCGCAGCCAATGCCGGTTTCTTCCTGGACTTCGCGGATGGCGGCGGCTTGGAATGTCTCTTGGACCGTGTCCTTGCTGCCCGTCACCGACTGCCAAAAGGCCGGTGCCAGCGGGTCCTCATCCGTGCGGCGAATCAAGAGTACGTCCCAAGTCGGGGTGTAAATTACAACCAAAACGGACTCGGGTATTTTGAATGTGCGCGGCATGGAACAGATCTTGCGGGGTTGCTCCATTGTGCCTGCGGCGGGGTCGGCGGCCTGGGCGGCGGCGGTCGTGCGCTAGCATTGGCAGGCATGGGGCACACACACTTTTCCAATTCGCCAGTGGTGCAGGTTCGGGACCTGGCGTTTGCGTATGCCGGTTGTCCGGTTTTTGCGAACCTGAACCTTGAAACTTTATCGGGCCTCACCCTGGTGACGGGTGATGAGAGCAGCGGGAAATCGACCTTGTTGAAGTTGTTGGCAGGTCAATTGCAGCCCGACCGAGGTAGCGTTTTGTATGCGCTGGAAGATGCTGCGCCGCAGAACGCGGCGGCGGCAGCGAGCCGTGTACCCAGTGGTTCGGTGTATTGGGTGGACCCCCGCTCGGACCAAGACCATTTCCTGACCGTGCAAGCCTATTTCGTGCAGTTGCCCACTCTCTATCGAGGGTTTGACCCCCAGGCTTTGGGCCAGGCTATTGAAGGTCTTAGTTTGCACGCGCACCTTGACAAGTCGATCTACATGCTCTCTACCGGTACCCGGCGCAAGGTCTGGTTGGCCGGTGCGGCGGCTAGCCACTGCCGCTTGACGCTATTGGACGAGCCCTTGGCCGCCCTGGATCAGCGCTCGCAAGTGTGGGTATTGGCATGGCTCGGTCACATGGCGCAGCAATCACATCGAGCTTATGTTGTGGGGAGCTATGGCCTACCCGACCAGGCCTACAGCTACAAAAACATCGTGCTTGAAAAAAGCGGTGACCACGCTTTCATGCCCAAACCCGTGGGGCATGCGCCATGAGTGTGTTTATATTCTTCGCTTTTTTGGGCTTCGGATTGCAGATGCGCAACGCGCTGGAGCAGCGCAAGCGCATCCGGTTTTTGGCGCATTTTTTGAAGAACTACCGCATTGAGTCCTTGATGCAAACGCTTACCGATGGGTATTTGCGCGCTATGGGAGAGGGTGATGCAGAGCGGCGCCAAGGCATCTGGAACATGCTGGCACAGACCGAGCAGGTGCTTGGCGAGCAGGTCCAGCGCCTGGTTACCGATATGGCGCCCGCAAACCCGGCAAATTGCCGTGCCAGCACGCTGCCGGTGGGTTTGCCCATGGCGGTGCATTGGTTGCCGGCTGCGACATTCGACGTGCGCGAGGTGCTGAAGGTGCATGCGCAAGGAATTGGTGACGTCATTGCCAACGCGCCCGGCCTGACCCAGCGCGACCGCGCCTTTCAACTCTGCGCCGAACTGCTGTTGATGCAGCACAGTTGCCACTGGTTTTGCAAATCCAAAATGGTGGCCTCGGCCCGCATGGTGGCTCGCCACCAAACCCGCTACGCCCAACTGCTGGCGTCGGTGTCACCTCAGACTCGCCAGGGCTACGGGCGCTTGATGGGCGCCGGTCTTGGGGGCGATTAAGCGCCGCCCAAACCCAAGGGTATTGCGCAAATTTAGAAAGGCATCTTGGGCATGCCTTTCATGCCGCCCATGCGTTTCATCATTTTCATCATCCCGCCGCCGCTCATTTTCTTCATCATGTCCTGCATTTGCTCAAACTCTTTGAGCATGCGATTGACTTCCTGAACGTGCACGCCGGCCCCGGCGGCAATACGGCGCTTGCGGGTGGCTTTGATCAGGTCGGGTTTGCGCCGCTCCAAGGGCGTCATGCTGTGGATGATGCCTTCCTTGCGTTTGATGTCTTTTTCCGCCTTGGCCATGTCCACTTGCCCGGCCTTGGCCGCCAGCGCGGCCGGCAGCTTGTCCATCAGGCTGGACAAACCGCCCATTTGTTTCATTTGCTGAATCTGGCCCAAAAAATCATTCAGATCAAAGGCTGCGCCGCTTTTGACCTTGGCTGCGAGTTTCTGCGCCGCCTCCACATTCACCCCGGCGGTGACTTGCTCGACCAGCGCCACGATGTCCCCCATGCCCAAAATGCGCCCGGCGTGGCGCTGGGCGTCAAACACTTCCAGGCCATCGAGTTTTTCGCTGGTGCCCGCAAACTTGATCGGTGCGCCGGTGACCTGGCGCACCGACAAGGCTGCGCCGCCGCGCGAGTCGCCGTCGGTCTTGGTCAGGATGATGCCGGTCAAGGGCAGCGCCTCCTTGAAGGCGCGCGCCGTGTTGATCGCATCCTGGCCTTGCATAGCGTCCACCACAAACAGCGTCTCTACCGGCTTGAGCGCGGCGTGCAAGGCGGTGATTTCGGCCATCAGCGCCGCGTCAATCGCCAGGCGGCCGGCCGTGTCGACCAGCAGCACGTCAAAGTAGTGTTTTTTGGCATAGTCCAAGGCGGCCAGGCCAATATCGACCGGCTTTTGGTCCGGCGAGCTGGGAAACCACTCGGCTCCGGCCTGCGCGGTCACCGTTTTCAGTTGCTCAATGGCCGCTGGGCGGTACACGTCACCGGAGACGGTGAGCACTTTCTTCTTGCGCTTCTCGATCAGGTGCTTGGCTAGCTTGGCGGTGGTGGTGGTTTTGCCCGCGCCTTGCAAGCCGGCCATCAAGATCACCGCCGGGGGCTGGGCCGCCAGGTTGATGTCGCTAACACCCTCACCCATGGTAGCGGCCAATTCCTGGTTGACGATGCCCACCAGGACCTGGCCCGGTTGCAAAGAGCCCAGCACCTCCTGGCCCAGCGCTTTTTCTTTGACCCGGGCAATAAAGTCGCGCACTACCGGCAGCGCCACGTCGGCCTCCAAGAGCGCCATGCGCACCTCGCGCAGCATCTCGGCCACGTTGTCTTCTGTAATGCGCGATTGGCCGCGCAGCGTCTTTACCAGTCGGGAGAGTTTGTCAGTCAGGGCGGAGGCCATAGGAGTCCAGGTAGAGGAGCGGGGTGCAAGGGTATGCTTCGTGGCTGGTTTCGGTGCCAGGCACCGTCGCCACAGCGAACGCAAAAGGCTAAACTGTTGCCATGATTTTAGACAGTGCATCCCCGTTGAGCATCGCCCTGACTGCCTTGGCGGCTGCCGCCTACGTGTGGCCGGCGATGCGGGCCCAACGTTTGGGCCCATTGGCGACGCGTTTTTGCGTGGGTGTCGCCTGGGCGGCACATGGTGGCGCGCTGGCTGTGGGGTTCTTGGATGTGCCTGCGCGCTTTGGCTTTGCGCCCGCCTTGTCGGTTACCGCCTGGCTGATCGCCACCAGCTACGCCGTAGAGAGCCAAATTTTCCCCCAGTTGCCGGCGCGCTGGGCCTTGAGCGCCATCGGTGCGGCGGCGGTGGTGCTGGCGCTGGCTTTTCCCGGACCCGTGTTGCCCCATACCGCTTCGGTGTGGCTGCCCTTGCATCTGGCCATGGGGATATCTTGCTATGGATTGTTTGGCGTAGCGGTGGTTTACGCCTGGTTTATGAATCGGGCCGAAGCCCGCATTCGCCAGGGGGCGGACACCCACAGCGGCCTTCCCTTGCTCAGTTTGGAGCGCTTGACTTACCGGTTTGTATTGGCCGGATTTGTTCTGTTGAGCGCCACCCTATTGGTCGGCTACGGCTTTGGCGATGTGGTGTATGGCCACGCCCATGCGTGGCGCTGGGATCACAAGACCCTGTTGTCTGTCTTGTCATGGCTGACATTTGCCGTTCTATTGATTGGGCGCTCCTTTTTCGGCTGGCGCGGCAAGCGTGCGGTTGCCGTGCTGTACACCGGAGCCTTCTTGTTGTTTTTGGCCTATGTGGGGTCTCGGTTTGTGATGGAAGTGATTCTGGGACGCGCGGGGTGAAATACCTGCTGTTGGCCTTGCTGGCACTGCTTGTACTTTGGCAGTGGCGTACCCGCCGTGGGTCCCAGGGTCGCAGCCAAGGGCGCGCGGCCAATGAGCCGCCCAAGCCGGTGGAGATGGTTGCTTGCGACCAGTGCGGCCTTCATGTTGCCACCAATGACGCCGTGCAGGGGCGCCTGGGCAGTTATTGCAGTGCGGCCCACCGGCAACGCCATGAAGCTTGATTTCGGCGGACCAGGATTCATGCTGCGGCCATGAGCCTATCAGAAGCAGTAACAGCGGGCGCTGGTATGTGGCACCATGGCTGGTATGCAGCGGCTCAGGTGCTGGCCTCACCCAATTTTGGATCGCGACCTCTGGGCGCCCAAGTTGATTTGGTGGTTGTGCATTCGATTAGCCTGCCCCCGGGCGTCTACGGCGGACCGGAGGTACTGTCCTTGTTTGCCAACCAATTGGACTGGGATGCGCACCCGTATTTCCAGACGATACGGGGATTGCAGGTGTCAGCGCATTTTTTCATCCGACGCGATGGCCAACTGTTGCAATGTGTCAGTTGCAACGACCGCGCTTGGCACGCCGGGCCGTCCACCTACCGTGGCCGCGTCAATTGCAACGACGACTCCATTGGTGTGGAACTGGAGGGTTTGGAGGGTGGCACATTCGAGGCGGTTCAATACCGCGTGCTGGCTGAATTGATTGCGGCAATCGGCACCCAGTACCCCTTAGCCCATGTCGCGGGCCACGAGCACATTGCGCCGGGGCGCAAAAACGACCCCGGGCCCGGTTTCGATTGGGACCATTTGCGTCATATGGTGGCGCTGCCTGCAGACGCATTACCGGCACGCTAGCTTATTTTTTTCTAGAGATTTTTTTGGCGGGGCGATGGCCTTCAAAGTGACGGGCCACCGACAAGCCCAATACCTGCGGGGCTTGCAACGGCAAAACCCTAAAAAGGATTGGTCAATCCTCATGATTTGGACACAAAGCCTGATTTGATGCGCGCTTTGCCAGGCCCTCGCGGCGGCAATACCGATCTCATGAGGCCCGTCCCATGGCGCTGAGCGGCACCACATTCCACGGCATGGAATCTGGAGTCGTTACACTACCGGTAGTGGCTTGCGCACAGCGTACACACCAGATATA
This sequence comes from Comamonadaceae bacterium, assembly GCA_947464995.1. Classification (GTDB taxonomy): domain Bacteria; phylum Pseudomonadota; class Gammaproteobacteria; order Burkholderiales; family Burkholderiaceae_C; genus Allorhodoferax. Next base: position 7,484 of record CANHZG010000009.1, read on the forward strand.
GTGCTTTTGACTTTTTGGCAGGGTGGGCTTTCCGCAATAAAAATAATGGTTCAGGCGCTACTTCGTTGATAAAAAGACAGACAGAAAAAGGAAACTATGCAATCCCTCCCCACGTCCTCCTCGCTTGCTCCCGTAGCGTTCCCCTTGGCCGGTCATTTCGGTACTGAAGCACAGACTAACCCTCTGGCAGCCTACAACATTATTCGCCGTAATGGCGCAGTCGTTCCCTTTGAGCCCAACAAGATCGCCGTGGCCATCATGAAGGCGTCCCTTGCGGTCCATGGCACTCAGGGTGCGGCTTCGGCCAGTGTGCGCGAGAACGTTGACGCTTTGACTCAGCAGGTCATGCGTGCCCTTATGCGCTCGCGCCCGGGCGGTGGCACTTTTCATATAGAAGATGTGCAGGACCAAGTAGAACTCGGCCTCATGCGCGCGGGCAATCACGAAGTGGCGCGAGCCTATGTGTTGTACCGCGAGCGACGTGCCCAAGAGCGCGCCAAGCAACAGGCGCAGGTCGCCCCGGCGGCGCCGACCCTTCATGTGATGGACCGTGGCCAGCGCGTGGCCTTGGACCTGAAAGCGATGACTCTGCGCATTGAAACCGCTTGTTTTGGCCTGGGCGCAGACGTCAAGGCCGAGCCCATCATTGCCGAGACCATGCGTAATCTGTACGACGGCGTGCCCATGGACGAGGTGTTCAAGGCCTCTATCTTGGCCGCCCGAACCCTGATCGAGAAGGACCCCGATTACACCTACGCCACCGCGCGTTTGCTGTTTCACACCATTTCGCGTGAAGTGCTCGGCCGTGACGTGGCCACCGCTGACATGCAATCGGCCTACGGCGAGTATTTTCCCGACTACATCAAGAAGGCCGTGGGCTACGAGCTGCTAGACGAAAAAATGATGCAGTTCGACTTGGTGCGCTTGGGTGCGGCGCTCAAGGCCGAGCGCGACCTTCAGTTTGATTACCTGGGATTGCAAACCCTCTACGACCGCTATTTTCTGCACCACCAAAAGAGCCGCATTGAACTGCCTCAAGCCTTCTTCATGCGTGTGGCCATGGGCCTGTCGCTCAACGAGACCGACCGTGAAGCCCGCGCCATCGAGTTTTATGAAGTGCTGTCGTCTTTTGATTTCATGTCGAGCACACCCACTCTGTTCAACAGCGGCAGCCTGCGCTCGCAACTCTCGTCTTGCTACCTGACTACGGTACCTGACGATTTGGACGGCATTTACGAGTCGATCAAAGAAAACGCCTTGCTGTCCAAATTTGCCGGCGGCCTGGGTAACGACTGGACGCGCGTGCGCGCCCTGGGTTCTCGCATCAAAGGCACCAATGGAGAGTCTCAAGGGGTTGTGCCCTTCCTCAAGGTGGTCAATGACACGGCGGTGGCGGTCAACCAAGGCGGCAAGCGCAAAGGCGCGGTCTGCACCTACCTGGAAACCTGGCACCTAGACATTGAAGAGTTTCTGGAGCTGCGCAAAAACACTGGCGACGACCGCCGCCGTACCCACGACATGAATACCGCTAACTGGGTGCCGGATTTGTTCATGCGCCGGGTGATGGAAAAAGGCCAGTGGACGCTGTTCTCGCCGTCTAACGTGCCGGACCTCCACGACAAGTTCGGTGCCGACTTTGAGACGGCCTATGTGGCCTACGAGCAGCAAGCAGCCCTTGGTCTGATCAAGCCCTCGCGCGTCGTTCAGGCAGCCGACCTGTGGCGCAAGATGCTGACCATGCTGTTTGAGACGGGTCACCCTTGGATCACTTTCAAGGACGCCTGCAATGTCCGTTCGCCCCAACAGCACGCCGGCGTGGTTCACTCCAGCAACCTATGCACCGAAATAACGCTTAACACCTCGGACACCGAGACGGCGGTGTGCAACCTGGGCTCGGTGAACTTGCTGCAGCATCTGAAAGACGGCGAGAACGGCAAGGTTCTGGACCACGACAAGCTCAAGCGCACCATTACCACGGCCATGCGCATGCTCGACAACGTTATCGACATCAACTACTACGCGGTGAAGAAAGCACGTGATTCGAACATGCGCCACCGCCCGGTAGGCCTGGGCATCATGGCCTTCCAGGACAGCCTTTACGAGCTGCGCATACCATACGCCAGTGAGGCCGCTGTGGCCTTTGCCGACACGTCCATGGAAGCGGTGAGCTACTACGCCTACTGGGCATCCACCGAATTGGCGCGCGAGCGCGGCTGCTATTCCAGCTTCAAGGGGTCTTTGTGGGACCAGGGCATCTTGCCCTTTGACACGCTGGACCTGTTGGCCCAGGCCCGTGGCGGTTATGTGGAAGTGGACCGCTCCAGCACCATGGACTGGGACGCGCTGCGCCGCAAGATCGCCAAAGACGGCATGCGTAATTCCAACTGTGTGGCCATTGCGCCCACCGCTACGATCTCCAACATCATTGGGGTGGACGCCTCGATCGAGCCGTGCTTTGGCAACTTGTCGGTCAAGTCCAATTTGTCGGGCGAGTTCACCGTCATCAACAGTTACCTGGTGCGCGACCTCAAGCGCGTTGGGCTGTGGGACGATGTGATGGTGATGGACCTGAAGCATTTTGATGGCTCGCTTAGTCCGATGGACCGCGTTCCCAGCGACATCAAGCAACTTTATGCCACGGCCTTCGAAGTGGAAACGCGCTGGTTGGTCGAGGCCGCCGCGCGTCGCCAAAAGTGGATAGACCAGGCGCAGTCGCTCAACATTTACATGGCCGGCGCCTCGGGTAAAAAGCTCGATGACACCTACAAGCTCGCCTGGGTGCGGGCTCTGAAAACCACTTACTACCTGCGTACTATGTCGGCCACCCACGCAGAGAAGTCAACCATCAGTTCGGGTCGCATGAATTCGGTTTCGTCCGATTCTGCAGCGGACGGCGTCTCCGCGTCGGCTCACCGCCCCGTCTCCTTGTTGGATGCAGCCGCAGCCGCCGCCCAAGACCAAATAACCCTGAGCGCTGGCGCCGCGACTGATATCAAGTTTTGCGGCGTAGACGACCCTACGTGCGAGTCCTGCCAATAGGCCTAACGGCGTGGCATTCCGCAACGAAGGCCGCACGATTTTATTCAAACGGATGGTGCGTTAAAGCTATGCAATTGGCACGGCTGCTCGCATAATCCAAACATGTGGAAACATCTATGCTGACCTGGGAAGAAGACATCAAACCCGCATCGCAAAACAACTTTGCATTGCCACCCCAGCCGCCTATATCGGTGCCCGCATCGGCGGCTGCATTTGGCAGCGTGATGCCTGTGATTCATGGTCCCCAGGAAGCGGCTGTGCCAGCAGTGGTGTCGCATCGTGTAAAGGCCTCAGACAAACGCATCATTAATGGCAAGACCGATGTCAACCAGTTGGTGCCGTTCAAGTACAAGTGGGCCTGGGAGAAGTACCTGGCCACATGCGCCAACCATTGGATGCCCCAAGAGGTCAATATGACCCGCGACATTGCACTTTGGAAAGATCCCAACGGTCTGACCGATGACGAACGCCGCATCATCAAGCGAAACCTTGGCTTCTTCGTCACCGCTGATTCGCTGGCGGCCAACAATATTGTTTTGGGCACCTACCGCCATATCACGGCGCCGGAATGTCGCCAGTTCTTGCTGCGCCAAGCCTTCGAGGAAGCGATCCATACCCACGCCTACCAGTACATTGTGGAGTCTTTGGGATTGGACGAAGGCGAAATTTTCAGCGCCTACAACGAAGTGAAGTCCATCCGCGACAAGGACGAGTTTTTGATTCCCTTCATTGAAGCGATCATGGACCCGCATTTCCATACGGGCACCCCTGAAACAGACCAGACCCTGCTCAAGTCGCTGATCGTTTTTGCCTGCCTAATGGAGGGCCTGTTCTTTTACGTTGGATTTACCCAAATCCTGGCGCTGGGGCGACAAAACAAGATGACCGGCGCTGCCGAGCAGTACCAATACATCCTGCGCGACGAGTCCATGCATTGCAACTTTGGCATTGACCTGATCAACCAACTCAAGGCCGAGAACCCCCATTTGTGGACCCCTGAGTTCAAGGCTGAAATCAAGGCCTTGTTCGAGCAAGCCGTGGAGCTCGAATACCGTTATGCCGAAGACACCATGCCGCGCGGTGTGTTGGGCATGAACGCGTCTATGTTCAAGGGCTACCTGCGTTACATCGCCAACCGCCGCGCGACCCAAATTGGGTTGGAGGCGCTTTTCCCGCATGAGGAAAACCCTTTTCCCTGGATGAGCGAGATGATCGACTTGAAGAAAGAACGCAACTTCTTTGAAACGCGCGTGATTGAATACCAGTCCGGTGGGGCTTTGTCCTGGGACTAGGGCGGTCATGGTCCGTTTAAGTATTTCACAGCTTTGGCGCAGCGATGGTCTGTGCCGGGGCTGTGTTCCCGTGTTCATGTTGCTGGGAACCAGCCCAACACCATGAATCTCTTTTTGCACTCCAACAGGCAAGAAGTGCTCTTTGTAAACTGATCAAGGAGAAAAGTATGGCAACTGCAAAAAAACCGGTCGCAAAAAAGGCCGCCCCCGTGAAAGCTGCGGCCCCTGCGAAAAAGGTAGCTGCAAAAAAAACCGCCCCCGCAAAGGCAGCGCCGGCTAAAAAAGTAGCCGCTAAAAAGGCTGCACCCGCCAAGGCAGCACCTGCTAAAAAGGTTGTAGCCAAGAAGGCAGCTCCAAAGAAAGCTGCACCAGCGAAGAAGGCAGCTCCAAAGAAGGCTGCGCCAGTTAAGAAGGCGACACCAGCCAAAAAGGCCGCTCCGAAAAAAGCTGCGCCAGCCAAAAAAGCCGCTCCAAAGAAGGCTGCGGCGGCAAAAAAAGCTGCGCCAGCTAAGAAGGTAGCCGCAAAAAAGGCAGCGCCAGCCAAAAAACTAGCAGCCAAGAAGGCGGCACCAGCAAAGGCGGCTCCGGCTAAAAAGGCAGTGGCCAAGAAGGCTGCACCCGCCAAAAAGCCCGCTGCTAAAAAGGCAGCACCTGCAAAAGCACCTGCGCCTGCAGCTCAGACTACGCTCAACCCCAAGGCAGCGTGGCCTTTCCCTAGTGCCAGCAAGCCGTAATTCTTATTACCTTGCGATCAAGCCCAGCGCCCTCTCCGGGGCCTGGGCTTTTTTTGCGATGGGTCGGAGTTTGGCCTACAAGGCTGCCGACATGAGCACCCATCCATCCTGCATATCTGCCACCCTCAAAGCGCAATAGGGCGCATAGGCTCTGGCCAATTCGTCTGCTTGGCGTTCAAGAATGCCCGATAAGAGCAGAGTGCCACCGGCATCCACATGTGAGCACAGCAAGGACGCAAGCACCTTGAGTGGAGACGACAAAATATTGGCCACTACCAAGCCGTAGCTCGCGCGAGCAAGATCGGGTAGACCGCTTGTCAACGTCACTGTGTTGGCCAGCGCATTGGCTTGCGCCGAATCAACGGCTGCCGGGTCAATGTCAACGGCAAGCACGTCTGTAGATCCAAACTTGGCGCAGGCAATGGCCAATATGCCAGAGCCGCAGCCGTAGTCCAATACCGTCTTGGGCATGGGGTGATTTGCTATCCAGCGTAAGCACATTCGGGTGGTGGGGTGGGTTCCGGTGCCAAATGCCAGGCCGGGATCGAGCCGGATAACTGTCTGCGCTGCCTCTGGGGGCTTGTGCCAGGTGGGCACAATCCAAAACGTGGGCGTGATGTCGACTGGCGCAAATTGCGATTGCGTCAAACGCACCCAGTCTTGGTCTGGCACCTCGTTGGTTCCCAGAACGGTGCAGCCGACAAAAAAGTCTTGTGGCTGCAGGAGCTGGCCCGCCTGGGTTGCCGCAAGCCCATCGGCAAACAAGGCCGTCAGACGAGAGCGTTGCCAGCCTTCCTTGGGCGCTGGCATGCCGGGTTCACCAAACAGGGCGACTTCGGCATCGGTTTGGGCGTCGGCGTCTTCCACGCTGACGCTCAGGGCGTCCAGAGCATCGAGCGCCTCGCTCACGGCTTCGACCCGGTGTTCCGGGCACATCAGGCGCAGTTCAAACATGGTGGGTTTCAGCGCTTGTGCTGCTCCAGCCAGTGCTCTAGATAGTGGATATTGGTTCCTCCGGCCATGAATTTGGCGTCCACCATCAGTTCGCGGTGCAAAGGGATATTGGTGTGGATGCCTTCAACTGCGGTTTCCAGCAAGGCGGTGCGCATGCGTGCCAAGGCCTGCTCCCGCGTGTCGCCGTGCACAATGAGCTTACCGATCATGGAGTCGTAGTTCGGTGGGACAAAGTAGTTGGTGTAAATGTGCGAGTCCACCCGCACGCCAGGGCCGCCCGGCGCGTGCCAGGTCGTGATACGGCCGGGGGAGGGCGTGAACTTGTAGGGATCTTCGGCGTTGATGCGGCATTCAATGGCGTGGCCGTTGATCGTGATTTGCCGCTGGGTAAAGGGCAGTTTTTCACCAGCGGCGACAAGGATCTGGGTTTTGACGATGTCAATACCCGTAACCATTTCCGTCACCGGGTGCTCCACTTGCACCCGCGTATTCATTTCGATAAAGTAAAACTCACCGGCTTCGTACAAAAACTCGAAAGTGCCAGCACCCCGGTAGCCCATTTTCTTGCAGGCCGTGACGCAGCGCTCGCCAATACGCTCAATTAGCTTGCGGTTAATGCCGGGTGCCGGTGCTTCTTCCAGGATCTTTTGGTGGCGCCGCTGCATCGAGCAGTCGCGCTCGCCCAGGTACACCGCATTTTTGAAAGTGTCGGCTAGAACCTGGATTTCGATATGGCGCGGGTTCTGGAGAAATTTTTCCATGTACACCGCCGGATTTCCAAAGGCGGCACCGGCCTCTGCCTTGGTCATGGTGACTGCGTTGATGAGGGCCGCTTCGGTGTGGACCACGCGCATACCACGTCCGCCGCCGCCGCCCGCGGCCTTGATGATGACGGGGTAGCCCACGGTTTTTGCGATGCGTCGCACCTGCGCCGGATCATCGGGCAACTCGCCCTCGGACCCCGGCACGCAGGGAACACCGGCACGGATCATGGCTTGTTTTGCAGAGACTTTGTCCCCCATCAGTCGTATCGACTCGGGCGTTGGACCAATAAATTGGAAGCCGCTTTTCTCCACCCGTTCGGCAAAGTCCGCGTTTTCACTCAAAAAACCGTAACCCGGATGAATGGCCTCTGCGTCGGTTACTTCAGCGGCAGAAATTATGGCCGGCATGTTGAGGTAACTCAGGTTAGAGGCGGCCGGCCCAATACAGACGGCTTCCTCGGCCAAGCGCACGTACTTGGCGTCCCGGTCTGCTTCCGAGTACACCATCACCGCCTTGACGCCCAACTCGCGGCAGGCGCGTTGGATTCGCAGGGCGATCTCGCCCCGGTTGGCAATCAGGATTTTCTTGAACATGGAGGTCTGTGGCCCTATTCGATGGTCAGCAAGGCTTGCCCGTATTCCACCGCCTGCCCGTTTTCGCAGAGTATCTGGACCACCTTGCCCGACTTATCGGCTTCAATTTCGTTGAGAATTTTCATAGCCTCGATGATGCAGATGGTGTCGCCCTCCTTGACCATGTCACCCACTTCGACAAAGGCTTTTGCACCCGGCGAGGCGGATCGGTAAAAAGTGCCGACCATCGGCGACCGCACGGCGTGGATAGCTGGTACCTCAGGCGCCGCTGCTTCTGTCGGCGCAACCGGCAAAGGCGCTACTGCTAAGGGGGTTGTTTGAATCGGCGCCGGCGCGTAGCTCTGCACCACGGCGTTAGAGCCTTTGACAATGCGGACCTTGCCTTCGGCTTCGGTAATTTCAAGTTCGGAGACGTTTGAATCCGATACCAAGTCAATCAGGGTTTTGAGTTTACGTAAGTCCATTGGGGGCTCCCTAAGTGTGTGTTCGCATTGCAGCGAATTATTTGTGAAGACCAATCGGAACCATGGCTAGTTGCTTTCAACTTTTCACAAGTTCCGTCAAATTGCGCGAAGATCGTTAATCTCCACGGTGCCAGCTCGTCGCCGCAGTCTTGAGTTCCACAGCTCAGGCGACTATTTTAGACCACGCAGCAAGGCCAAATCGCCGACGTCAAGGCGCCCCATTTTTCGTTGGATGATTCCTCCCTCGCTATCCAAGGCGACCGAAAACGGCAAACCACCCGTGGTATTGCCCAGGCTGCGGCTGAGGCCGGTGCCATCAAACCCTGCCATGGCCACCGCAAACGCAAGCGGGGTTTTGCTGAGAAAGGTCTGAACCTGCGCCGGTTTGTCCACCGCCAATCCCAGAACTTGCCAGCCGTTCGCTTGGTTTTCCTTAAAAAAGCCGTCGATTAGCGGCAATTCTTCTACACAGGGCGGGCACCACGTAGCCCAAAAGTTAATCAGCAAGGGCCGCCCCTTGAACGACAACATCGCCAATTCCGCACCGCTTGGAGTGTTCCATTTCAGGCTCCAAAATGCGGGGACCACGGTGGTAACGGTGGGAGTTTTGGCTGGCTTGCCTCGCATCCAGGCCGTAGCGACGCCTGCGCCCACCAACACGGCTGCCGCTGCGCCCAAAAACGCCCTGCGTGGCACATTTGCCCAGGCGTCCCTGACTTCGCTGGAATAGGCCGTGGTTGCTTGTGCCTCTATGGAAGGCGGCGTTTGCAATGGCTTGGATGGGTCGGTCATGGTTGCATATTCTCCATCAGGCGGCGCAAGGCGTCGGCGTCGCCACGCGGGCGGCGGCCCTGATCGTCGGGTTGCAGAGCGCCGCGAATGTCGTCCTGGTCGTAGACCAGCAAGTGCACGCCAATACTTTCTTGCACCGTGTCGCAGCGCACGTGCACGCTGAGCGCGTCCACCAGTTCACCGTGAAACCCCGGCACCGAGCGCACTTCAAAGCGAACGCCCATGTCGATCAGCGCGATTTCCGCCGCTTTGGAGTCTTCGCAAAACAGTTGCAGGTAGATATCGGAGTGCCGTGTTGCTGTTCCACGCCAGACCGCGCCACCCAGGTGGGGCCTGAAGCGCGCCAGGCGCTGCATCCACTGCAGGGCAAGTTCGCGCAGCGCGCGCAGTTCTTGCGGTTGGGTGTCGGCGCAAAACAGCGCAATGTATTCCTCGACCGCCGCTTCCAGTTCTCGGTTGTCAGGCAGGCCGCCGCGCCGGCCCGTACCGAACTGCTTGACGGCGCGGCGCTTGGCGGCGCCATAGTCCAGTCCTTCTTCCACAATCAACCGGGCGGCGGCGGCGGCGATCTCAGCTTGGTAACTTTCCATAGGTGTATTTTGCCCGCCCGTGTCGCTGGCCGGGTGGTGGCTGATGGCTAAACTCGCATGATGCATATTCATATCTTGGGCATTTGTGGCACCTTCATGGGTGGTTTGGCGGCGCTGGCGCGTGAGGCGGGTCACCGGGTGACTGGTTGCGACGCCGGGGTCTACCCGCCCATGAGCGACCAATTGCGCGCTTTGGGAATTGACCTGATTGAAGGTTTTGGCGCCGACCAGCTGGCGATCAAGCCCGACATGTTCGTCGTGGGCAATACCGTGAGCCGCAGCCGCACGGAAGCCGGATTGGCCAAATTTCCATTGATAGAGGCCATTTTGGACGCCGGCGCGCCGTACACCAGCGGCCCGCAGTGGCTCGCTGAACACGTCTTGCAGGGCCGCCACGTCCTGGCCGTGGCTGGCACCCATGGCAAAACCACCACCACCGCCATGTTGACCTGGATACTGGAGTGTGCGGGTTTGCAGCCCGGTTTTTTGGTGGGAGGCGTACCTTTGAACTTTGGCGTCTCAGCGAGGTTGGGCGCCACCGGGCTGGCCCCCGATGACGCTGGTTCGGCTTCCGATAGCCCATTCTTCGTGATTGAAGCCGACGAGTACGACACCGCATTTTTTGACAAACGCAGCAAATTTGTCCATTACCGGCCGCGCACTGCGGTGCTCAACAACCTGGAGTTCGACCACGCCGACATTTTTGACAATCTCGCTGCTATTGAACGCCAGTTTCACCACCTTGTGCGCACGGTGCCGGGCAGCGGCCGCATTGTGGTCAACGGCTTTGAGGAAAGCCTGGCGCGTGTGCTGCACACGGGCTGCTGGAGCACGGTGCGCAGTTTTGGCACGCCGGTGAGCGACTTCAGTGCTGTGGGTGAGCCCGGTGATTTTGCGGTGCTGCAGGCGGGCGAGTCGGTTGCGCGCGTGCAATGGGCGATGGGTGGGGTACACAACCAGCTCAATGCGCTGGCCGCTATCGCCGCAGCTGAGCACGTCGGCGTGTCAGCATCAGACGCGGCGTTAGCACTGGCCCGCTTTGAGAATGTCAAACGCCGCATGGAGGTTCGTGCGCGCATCGCGCTGTCCGGTGCGCCCAGCGCAGAACCGGTGACGATTTACGACGACTTTGCCCACCACCCCACGGCGATCCGCACCACGGTCAACGGCTTGCGCCGCAGCGTGGGTGCGGCGCGCATTCTGGCGGTATTTGAGCCGCGCTCCAACACCATGAAGCTCGGCACCATGAAGGCGCAGTTGCCCTGGAGCCTGGAAGAGGTGGATCTGGCCTTTTGCCATGGCGGCGGGCTGGGTTGGGATGCAACTGACGCCTTGGTACCCATGGGCCAGCGCGCCCAGGTGGCGCTCAACATCGATGCTTTGGCTGCGATGGTTGCCGCGCAGGCGCACCCGGGCGACCACATTCTGTGCATGAGCAATGGTGGCTTTGGCGGTGTACACGACAAAATCGCCAAGTTATTGCGCGGCCGCTGAGGCGCATGCCGCGCCTGACAACCCGCGCCCGGTGGCGTTCAGGTTGCTGCGTTGCGCCGCACCCGGCGGGCCTTGACCGCCTGCGACAGCACCTCCAAGCCTTCCAGCGAATCGTCCCAGCCCAGGCAGGCGTCGGTGATGCTTTGGCCATAGGTCAGCGCTGCCGGGTTGTCTTTGCCGGGTGTGAATTTTTGTGCGCCCGCGTGCAAGTGGCTCTCCAACATGACGCCAAACACGCGGGTGGAGCCACCAGACACCTGGGCTGCGATGTCGCGCGCCACTTCGAGTTGTTTTTCATGCTGTTTGCTGCTGTTGGCGTGGCTGCAGTCCACCATCAGCGTGGGCGGCAATTGGGCCTTGACCAGGTCCTGGCAGGCGGCATCCACGCTGGCGGCGTCGTAGTTGGGGGCTTTGCCGCCGCGCAGAATCACGTGGCAGTCCGGGTTGCCCTGGGTCTGCACGATGGCGACCTGGCCGTTTTTGTGCACCGACAAAAAGTGGTGACCCCCGGCGGCAGCCTGGATGGCGTCGGTGGCGATTTTGATATTGCCGTCGGTGCCGTTCTTAAAGCCGATCGGCGCCGAAATGCCCGATGCCAGCTCGCGGTGCACCTGGCTCTCGGTGGTGCGTGCACCAATCGCGCCCCAGGCGATCAGGTCGCCCAGGTACTGCGGCGAGATCACGTCCAAAAACTCGCTGCCCGCAGGTAGGCCCAGGCGGTTGATGTCGATTAGCAACTGGCGCGCCATGCGCAGACCCTCATCGATGCGAAAGCTCTCGTCCAAGTAGGGGTCGTTGATCAGGCCTTTCCAGCCGACGGTGGTGCGCGGTTTTTCAAAATACACGCGCATCACGATCTCCAGCGTATCGGCGTAGTGCGTGCGTTGCTCCAGTAAGCGGCGTGCATAGTCCAGCGCGGCGGCAGGGTCGTGGATGGAGCAGGGGCCAATGATGACCAGTATCCGGTCGTCCTTGCCAGCCATGATGCTTTGGATGCGCCGGCGTGTGCCCGACACCAGGGTCTCGACGGCGGTGCCGCTGATGGGGAAAAAGCGGATCAGGTGTTCAGGGGGCGGTAACACGGTGATGTCCTTGATGCGTTCGTCGTCGGTGGTGCTGGTGCGGTCAGCGCTTGCGGTCATGGGGAAAGCTCCTTAAGCAGTCAATCAAAGTCAAAAAGGCATAAAAAAACCGCCGGGGAGGCCGGCGGTTTAAGAAGTATCGGGACGTTTTTTTCAGGTACGTTCAGAACTCTCTACCGCCGGTGGCGTTGGAGAACCAAAAATAGCTAAAGAAAAATGCGGCGCGGTGCATGGCGGCAATGTAGCACAAGTCATTTGCGCCCCGGCCTCACGTTACCAGCCAGCGCCACAAGCCGAACACCACAAAGGCGCCGACGATGGCGGTGAGCGTCTTGCGGCTCCACAGCGCCAACACCACCGCCGCCACGGTGCCCGGCAGGTAGGCGTTGTGCAAGGACAGGTCGATGGCAGCCTGGGGCGCCAGCGCCATGGGCACCACCAGCGCGGTTAACACGGCGGCGGGCACATAGCGCAGCGCGCGCTCCAGCCACGCCGGGAAGGTCAATCGGTGGCCAAACACCAAAAAGCTAAGTCGGATGCCGTAAGTGACCACCACCATACCCGCCAGGGCAAGCGCCGCTTCGCCGTTCATGGCGCGCCATCCGGGTTGGGAAGATTGGCGCGCCGGGACCAGGCTTCTGCCAGCATGCCAGCGCCCACACCTGCCACCGCCGCCAGCATCAGGCCGAGTTTGTAGGGGAGGGTGCGTGCCAGCAGGGCCACCGTACCGGCGACCACCGCTGCAAACAACACGGGCCGCTCGCGCAACTGAAGGGCCACGATGGCGGCAAAGGTAGCCACCATGGCAAAGTCCAGGCCCAGGGTTGCCAGGCCCGGCACGCTTTGGCCCAGCAGCACCCCTGCAATCGTCCAGAGTTGCCAGTTCAGGTACATCGCCAATGACGAGCCCAGCCAGTAATGTGCGCTGTCTTGCAGGCTACTGTGGTGGCGCAATTGGTTTTCCACCACCGCAAAGGTCTCATCAGTCAGCCAAAAGGCCAAGGCCCAACGCCAGCGCGCGGGCAAGGTGCGGGCGTAGGGCAGCAAGGTAGCGCTGTACAGCGCGTGGCGCAGGTTGACGACAAAAGTGGTCAGCCATATGACCGGCAAGGCAGCGCCGCTGCCAATCAGGCTTACGGCCACAAACTGCGAAGACCCGGCAAACACCAGCGCAGACAAGCCCAGTGTCAGCCACACCGGCAGACCGGTCGCAATCGCCAAGGTGCCAAAAATCAGGCCAAAGGGCGCGGCGCCCACCAACATGGGAATGGTGTCACGCGCCCCCGCGAAGAACGGACGCAAACCCAGGGTTCCTCTAACGCCCGCTTAAGCGGTGCCGCCTACGGTCAGGCCGTCGATGCGCAGGGTGGGTTGGCCCACGCCCACGGGCACGCTTTGGCCGTCTTTGCCACAGGTGCCCACGCCGCTGTCCAGGCGCATGTCGTTGCCGATCATGCTCACGCGCTTGAGGCATTCAGGGCCGCTACCCACAATGGTCGCACCTTTGACCGGGTACAAAATCTTGCCGTTTTCTACCCAATAGGCCTCGCTGGCAGAGAACACAAATTTGCCCGAGGTGATGTCGACCTGGCCGCCCCCAAAGTTGGTCGCGTACAGGCCTTTTTTGATACTTTTGACGATTTCTTGCGGATCTTTGTCGCCGCCTAGCATGTAGGTGTTGGTCATGCGCGGCATCGGCACGTGGGCGTAGCTTTCGCGCCGGCCGTTGCCCGTGGGGGCCACACCCATCAGGCGCGCGTTCATGGCGTCCTGGATGTAGCCCTTCAAAATGCCGTCTTCAATCAGCACATTGCGCGCGCTGGTGTTGCCTTCGTCGTCCACGTTGAGCGAACCACGCCGGTCGGCAATGGTGCCGTCGTCGAGCACGGTAACGCCTTTTGCGGCCACGCGCTGCCCCACACGGCCGCTGAACGCGCTTGAACCCTTGCGGTTGAAGTCTCCCTCTAGGCCGTGACCAATGGCTTCGTGCAGCAAGATGCCGGGCCAGCCCGAACCCAGCACCACGGTCATTTCGCCAGCAGGCGCCGGGCGCGCTTCCAGGTTGGTAAGCGCCGCATGCACCGCCTGGTTCACATACTCGGTGATCTGTGCGTCGTCAAAATATGCCAGGCCAAAGCGGCCGCCGCCGCCCGACGAACCCATTTCGCGCCGGCCTTTTTGTTCGGCAATCACGGTAACCGACAGGCGCACCAACGGGCGCACGTCGGCGGCCAAGGTGCCGTCGGCGCGGGCGATCAGCACCACGTCGTACTCCATGGCCAGCCCGGCCATCACTTGCGCTACGCGCGGGTCTTTGGCGCGCGCCAGACGTTCCACCTTGCCCAAGAGCGCGACCTTGGTGGCGCTGTCCAGGGTGGAGATGGGGTCTTGGTCGGGGTAGAGCGATCGGCTGCGGGCGATTTTGGCCTTGGGCACGCTGGTGCGGCGGTTTTGGGCGGCACTGGCGATGGTGCGCACGGTGCGCGCAGCGTCGAGCAGCGCGGCCTCAGAAATGTCATCGGAATAGGCAAATGCGGTTTTCTCGCCACTGACGGCGCGCACACCCACACCTTGGTCGATACTGAAGGAGCCGGTTTTGACAATGCCTTCTTCCAGGCTCCAGCCCTCGGAGCGGGTGTATTGGAAGTACAGGTCCGCCTCATCGACCCGTTGCATTTTGATCTCAGTCAAGGCGCGCGCTAGGTGCGACTCGTCCAAGCCAAAGGGGGTGAGGAGCAGGGACTTGGCCGTAGCCAAGCGTTCGATGGTGGGTTCGCGAGAGATCATGCGCCCATTTTAGGCCGCGCCCCATGCCCCGCAGCTGGTGGGGCCAAGCCGGGCACCCCAGCGCCTTAGGTTTGAACCAAACGCCGGCCGCTGGAGATCGACATCAAAACGCCCAAGGTAAAACCCAGCGTCACCATGGCCGTGCCACCGTAGCTGATAAACGGCAAGGGCACGCCCACCACCGGCAAGATGCCACTGACCATGCCCATGTTGACAAAGGCGTAGGTGAAAAAAATCATGGCGATGCTGCCCGCCAGCAGGCGCGAAAAAAGCGTGGGTGCATCCAGCGCAATGGCCAGGGCACGCAGGATCAGGGCGATGAAGGCGCCAATCAGCAGCACATTGCCCAGCAGACCAAATTCTTCGGAAAAAGCGGCAAAAATAAAGTCAGTGGTGCGCTCGGGAATGAACTCCAGATGGGTTTGCGTACCTTGCATAAAACCAACGCCCCACAAACCGCCCGAGCCGATACCAATCATGCCCTGGATGATGTGAAAACCCTTGCCCAGCGGGTCGCGCGAGGGGTCCAGCAAGGTGCAGATGCGCTGCTGTTGGTAGTCGTGCAGCACCGGCCAGCGCATGCCGTCTGCGCACAGCAGGGGCTCAAATCCCACCAACAAGACCACCGCGACCAGGACCAGCGCGGTCGGCGGCAGGATTAACTTCCAACTTACGCCGGCAAAAAACATGATCGCCAAACCCGCCGCCAGCACCAGCATGGCGGTGCCCAAATCGGGCTGGCGGATGATGAGTGCCACCGGCAGACCCAAAAGTACGGCGGCGACGGCAAAGTCGAGCGGGCGCAACTGTCCCTCGCGCTTTTGAAACCACCAGGCCAGCATCAATGGGACCGCGATTTTCATGATTTCACTGGGTTGAATCACCACCCCCACGTTGAGCCAGCGCCGGGCGCCTTTTTTTGTCAGACCAAAAACGGCTACGGCAATCAGCAACGCCACGCCCAGCAGGTACAAGGGAACGGCAACGCTCATCAGGCGCTGCGGCGGTATTTGCGCCGCCACAAACATGATGGCCGCGGCGATTAGCATATTGCGCGCATGGTCGGTAAAGCGGGTTCCGTGGTCGTAACCGCTGGAGTACATCACCAGCAAACCCGCGCAGGCCAGTACGAACACCACAAACGCCAGTGGGCCGTCCATGTCCACCACCCACGGCGCAATGCGCTTGCGCAAACTGATTTTTCCGAACGGGGTTGCCATGGCGCGATTATCGGATGCCAGCGCGCTGGGCTGCACCATGGGACAATCCACGCCATGTTTGTATTGTTTGATGAAGCCGGAAAATTTTTGGCCGGTCGGGTGCTGTCAGAGAGCGATGCCTCGGCGCAAGTCGAGCTCGACAGTGGCAAGCGTGTCAAGGTCAAAGGGGCCAACGTGCTACTGCGCTTTGAGAAGCCGGAGCCTGCGGTCTTTATGGCGGGCGCCCAAGCGCTGAGCGAGACCATTGAGTTGGAATTGGCCTGGGAGTTTTCCCCCGAAGACGATTTCGCCTTTGCCACCTTAGCGCGTGACTACTTCAGCAAAGACGCCACGCTGGAACAGCAAGCCGCCATGCTGATCCGCCTGTTCGAGGCGCCGCACTACTTCCGGCGCGCGGGCAAGGGCTTTTTCCGCAAAGCATCGGCCGAGGTGATTGCCCAGGCGCTGGTGGCCATTGAGAAGAAGAAGGCGGTAGCTGCGCTGATTGCTCAATGGGCGCAGGAACTCGGCGAGGGCGTCTGCCCGCAACCAGTGCGCGAGCAGCTATACAAAATTTTGTTTAAACCGGACAAAAACGCGCCCGAATACAAGGCGGTGGTCGAGGCCTCACGCGCCACCCGCACCGCGCCTTTGGACCTGCTGCAACGCAGCGGTGCCATTGACTCGCCCTACCAGTTTCATTGGAAACGCTTTTTGCTGGAAAACTTTCCCCAAGGCGTGGGCTTTGCGGCAACCACGGCACCCGCCATCACCGAGCCGCTGCCACGCGCACCTGCGCCCGCCTTTTCGATTGACGACTCCGCCACCACCGAGATTGACGATGCCTTGTCGGTGCAAGGCCTGGGCAGCGGCGCCGTCACCGTGGGCGTGCATATAGCGGCACCCGGCTTGGCTTTGGTGCCCGATGGCGAAATCGACCGGCTGGGTCGCGCGCGCCTGTCCACCGTCTACATGCCGGGGTACAAGGTCACCATGCTGCCCGATGCCGTGGTGCAAAGCTACACCTTGCAAGAGGGGCGTGACTGCCCTGCGGTGTCCTTGTACGTGACCGTGGACGAGTCCACGCTGGCCATTTTGACCAGTGAAACCCAGCTCGAGAGCGTGCCCATCAGCCACAACCTGCGCCATGACCAGTTGGATGCAATAGTCACCGAAGAATGGTTGCAAACCGCCTTGGCCACGCCAGGCAGCGAGCCCGCGCCCCTTACGGGCCTACAACCCAAGCTGGCGTTTTTGCACAGATTAGCGCGTAGCCTCAAAGCCCAACGCGAAGTGGTCCGCGGCAAGCCTGAGACTTTTAATCGCCCGGACTACAACTTCAAACTGGTGGGTAATGACGGCGCTGAGCCGCAAGGGGACGAGCAGGTATTGATCAGTACCCGGCAGCGCGGTGCGCCCTTGGACCTGATCGTCGCTGAAGCCATGATTTTGGCTAACAGCACTTGGGGCAACTGGATGGCTGAACTTGGTGTGCCCGCCATTTACCGCAGCCAGGCCTCGCTGGCCCCCGGCGTCAAGGTGCGAATGGGAACCAAGGCGCTGCCGCATGCCGGCATTGGCGTCAAAAGCTACGCTTGGAGCACCTCGCCCTTGCGCCGCTACACCGATCTGGTCAACCAATGGCAAATCATTGCCTGCGCCCGCCACGGCAGCACGGCTGCGTTGGCTGCGCCATTCAAGCCCAAGGATGTTGCGCTGTTTTCCATCATCTCTGGCTTTGACGCCGCCTACAGCGCCTACAACGGCTACCAGGGCGCCATGGAACGATTTTGGACGCTCAAATACCTGCAGCAAAACGCAGTGTTGGAGTTGGATTGCTGCGTGTTCAAGGACAACATGGTGCGCGCCGACACGCTGCCGCTGGTCCTGCCCGTGATGGGCGCACAAGACCTGCCGCGCGGCGCGCGGGTGCGGGTGCGCTTGGGTGAGATGGACCTCATTACGCTGGATATCCACGGCACGGTGGTAGAGCGCCTGGACACGCCGCTGGTCGACGCCAACGATGGCGCACCCGATGCCGACCTGCAAGACGAGCAGGACGAAGAAGTCGCTGGTCCTATCGTGATTGCGGTGGATGTGAACGAGGCGCCGCTGGTGGCGA
>CANHZG010000010.1 GCA_947464995.1 Comamonadaceae bacterium
TCCATCAGAAATCTCCTATGAAGGCAATCTTGTCAATGTACACACTTAATGTATGTACTTCAAGCGCGTTTTCGCGCCCCCATTGGTATTGATGGCGCTGCGGGACGAGAGGCCGGCGGGGGCCGAGAGAAATGCACGCATCTCAGACATCAATCTCAACAGAATCCCCGTGGATTTCCATCAGCTCGCGCCGCGCCGCCGCCTCGCCCTTGCCCATGAGCTTGGTGATCAGCGCCTCGGTCTGGCCAAAGTCGATATCGCCCAGCATCACCGGCAAGAGGCGCCGGGTGTCGGGGTTCAGGGTGGTGTCCCAAAGCTGCTCGGCGTTCATTTCACCCAGGCCCTTGAATCGGCTAATGCTCCAGGCACCTTCGCGCACGCCTTCTTTGCGCAGCTTGTCCAAGATGGCGGTCATTTCGCCCTCGTCCAGCGCATAGGCCTTCGACGCCGGTTTTTTGCCGCGCGCTGGTGCGTCCACGCGAAACAGCGGCGGACGGGCCACAAACACGTGGCCGGTCTCGATCAATTTGGGAAAGTGGCGGAAAAACAGCGTCAGCAGCAGCACCTGAATGTGCGAGCCATCCACGTCCGCGTCGCTCAGAATGCAGACCTTGCCGTAGCGCAGACCGCTCATATCGGGCGTGTCATTCGGCCCGTGCGGGTCGACGCCGATGGCCACTGAAATATCGTGGATTTCGGTGTTGGCGAACAGGCGGTCGCGGTCCACCTCCCAGGTATTGAGCACCTTGCCGCGCAGGGGGAGGATGGCTTGGCTTTCTTTGTCGCGGCCCATTTTGGCGCTGCCACCGGCCGAATCGCCCTCCACCAAAAACACCTCGTTGTAGGCCAGGTCACGGCTTTCGCAGTCGGTTAGCTTGCCCGGCAACACGGCCACGCCCGAGCTTTTGCGCTTTTCCACCTTTTGCCCTGCACGCTGGCGGGTTTGCGCGGCCTTGATGGCCAGCTCGGCGAGTTTTTTGCCGTAGTCCACGTGCTGGTTGAGCCATAGCTCCAGCGCCGGGCGCACAAAACTCGACACCAGGCGCACCGCATCCCGCGAATTGAGCCGCTCCTTGATCTGGCCCTGGAACTGCGGGTCCAGCACCTTGGCCGACAGCACGTAGCTGGCGCGGGCAAACACGTCCTCGGGCATGAGCTTGACGCCCTTGGGCAGCAGGCTGTGCAAATCAATAAAGCTCTTCACCGCCGTAAAAAGGCCGTCGCGCAGGCCGCTTTCATGCGTGCCGCCGGCGCTGGTGGGGATCAGGTTGACGTAGCTCTCGCGCAGGCAGGCGCCATCTTCGGTAAAGGCCACGCACCACTGCGCGCCCTCGCCTTCGGCAAAGTTGTCGTGCTGGGCATCGGCAAAGCCTTCGCCATTGAACAGGGGAATCACCGGCTCGCCCGCCAGCGACTGCATCAGGTAATCGCCCAGGCCGCCCTTATAGAGCCAGGTTTGGGTGTCTTTGGTTTTTTCGTTCCACAGCGACACGGTGACGCCGGGCATAAGCACCGCCTTGCTGCGCAGTAAATGCGCCAGCTCGGCCATGGGCAACGCCGCCGATTCAAAGTACTTCGGGTCCGGCCAAACGCGCACCGAGGTACCCGACCTGCGGTCTCCCTCTGCGGCCTTGCGCACTTGCAGCGCCTCAGTCACGTCGCCGCCCTCAAACACGATGCGCGCCACCGAGCCTTCTCGGTAACTGGTGGCCTCCAGGCGTTTGCCCAGTGCGTTGGTCACGCTCACACCCACGCCATGCAGCCCGCCTGAGAAGCTGTAGGCGCCGCCCTTGCCCTTGTCAAACTTACCCCCGGCGTGCAGGCGGGTGAACACCAGCTCTATCACCGGTGCCTTTTCTTGCGGGTGCATGCCAAAGGGAATGCCCCGGCCATCGTCATCCACGGTGACCGAGCCGTCGGCATTCAAAGCCACCTTGATTTTCTTGCCATGACCCGCCAGCGCCTCGTCGGCGGCGTTGTCCAGCACCTCCTGGATGACGTGCAAGGGGTTGTCGGTGCGGGTGTACATGCCCGGGCGCTGCTTGACGGGCTCCAGGCCCTTGAGGACGCGGATGGAGCCTTCGGAATAGCCGGCGCTTGTCGACAAGGGGGAAGAAGTTGAAGCAGACATGGCTGCGGATTGTAGACTCGCAACGCACAATAAACTGTATAAAAAACCAGTTTTTTGTTGGTCTTGAGATTTTCAAGTTGCCAAAAGCAGATCAATTAGCCCGGGCAACTCGCGCCCAGACTGACAGTCGCTATATTTGGGCCATGCAGCAACTCCCCTCCGACCGACCTCCCTTGTCCGCCCTACAGGTGCTGGCATGCGGCGCAGCCATAGTTACCTTGTCCATGGGAATTCGCCATGGCTTCGGGCTTTGGTTGCAACCGCTGTCCCAAACCCGCGATTGGCCGCGCGAGACCTTTGCAATGGCCATCGCCATTCAAAACCTCATGTGGGGTATTGCGGGCATTTTTGTCGGCATGGTGGCGGACCGGTTTGGGGCTTTTCGCGTGCTAGTGCTCGGCGCGCTGGTGTACGCCTTGGGTCTGATGGGCATGGCATGGGCGCCAACGCCGGCTTTATTGATGCTGTCGGCCGGCGTTCTGGTAGGGGTAGCCCAAGCGGGCACCACCTACGCAGTGATCTATGGCGTGATCGGGCGCAACATACCGGCGCACCGGCGCTCCTGGGCCATGGGGGTTACGGCTTCGGCCGGTTCCTTTGGCCAGTTTTTGATGGTACCGATTGAAGGTCAATTAATTCTTTCCTTTGGCTGGCAAGAAGCACTTGGGATGCTGGGCTTGATGGCTCTGCTCATCGCCCCTTTGGCCTGGGGCCTGCGTGAGCCCCATCTGGCCAGCAACCAGGCCAGCGCGCCGCGCGAACAAACCATTTTTCAGGCGCTTTCCGAGGCCTTGCGGTACCGCAGTTTTCAGCTGTTGATGGCGGGCTACTTTGTGTGCGGCTTCCAGGTCGTGTTCATCGGCGTGCACATGCCCAGCTACCTCAAGGACCACGGCCTGGCGCCCCAAGTGGCCAGCTACGCCCTGGCTTTGATCGGTTTGTTCAATGTGTTTGGCACCTATTTGTCGGGCGCTTTGGGGCAAAAAGTGGAAAAGCGTTACATCCTGGCTGCGATTTACTTTTCCCGCGCCGTGGTGATTGCGCTTTTCATATGGGCGCCCTTATCGCCCCTGAGCGTGTACCTGTTTGCGGGGGTCATGGGCCTGCTTTGGCTATCCACTGTGCCAGCCACCAACGCCACGATTGCCCAGATTTTTGGCGTTGCCCATTTGTCCATGCTCAGCGGCTTTGTATTTCTCAGTCACCAGATCGGCTCTTTTTTGGGAGTGTGGCTGGGTGGCTTGTTGTACGACCGCACCGGCAGCTACGACATCGTCTGGTACATCGCCATCGCGCTGGGGGTGTTTGCGGGCTTGGTGAATTTGCCGGTCCGAGAGTCGGCGATTGAACGCCGCCCCCAGTTGGCGCCAGCGGGCGCTTAAGCAGCCATGCTGCACCTGCCCCAGCCATCGGCTCGCACGCTGAAAATAGGCCTGGCCTTGCTCTTGGTCGTAGCGGCGTTGGCGCTGACCTTTGGCTTGTACACCCGGGCCGATTTTTTGGTGCAACTAAGCAACCAACTCTGGGCCTGTTTTTGACCCTGGCTGTAAAGCCATTTGCACCATTGCGATTGGAAAACATGATCCACCACCCGCCCCATAGCCCTGCTGCATCCCAAGCGAACAACACAGGGTTGGAGCAGACGCTCGCAGCCCCCTCGCCCTGGGTGGTGCGTTGGTCCGGTTTGGCCGATGCACAAGCCAGCGTGTTGGATGTGGCCTGCGGCAGCGGGCGCCATCTGCACTGGTTTATGGAGCGTGGGCACCACGTAACGGGCGTGGACCGTGACACCGCTGCGGCCCATCGGGCAGTGCCGCAAGCAGACCTGCTACAAGCCGATATCGAAAACGCACCCTGGCCTCTAATCGACTCGGCCACCGGCGCAGTGCGGGAATTTGGCGTGGTAGTGGTTACCAACTACCTTTGGCGGACCCTGTTTCCGGTGCTGGTAAGCAGCGTAGCAAGTGGCGGGGTCCTGATTTACGAGACGTTTTCTGCCGGGCAGGAAACGGTCGGTCGGCCCAGTCGAGCCGAATTTTTGCTCCAACCCGGTGAATTGCTGCAAGTTTGCTCCGACTTTCGCATCGTGGCCTATGAAGAAGGTGTGTTGACCGGGCCAGAACGCTATGTGCAACGCATTGCCGCCATTCGCAACGGCGCGGTAAAGCCAGCAGACCAAGCGCCGCAGCGCCATTTGCTCTCGTAAAATCGCGCCTTTAAACCGTTTAGCAAGCAGGTGCGCGTCCTATGAATTCTTCACACCACCCGATCCGAGGCAGCATCGTCGCCCTGGTGACCCCCATGCTCGACGATGGCGCAGTCGACTACGACGCCTTGCGCAAGCTTATCGACTGGCACATCAGCGAAGGCACAGACTGCATTGGTGTGGTCGGGACCACGGGCGAATCCCCGACCGTGAGCGTGGACGAACACTGCGAAATCATCCGGGTGTCTGTCGAACAATCTGCCAAACGAGTGCCCATCATGGCCGGGTGCGGAGCCAACTCCACCAAAGAAGCCATTGAGCTGGCGCACTTTGCTAAAAAAGTGGGGGCGGACTGCCAGCTTCAGGTGGTGCCTTATTACAACAAGCCGACCCAGGAAGGACAATACCAACACTTCAAAGCCATCGCCGAATCGGTGGACCTGCCGGTGGTGCTGTACAACGTGCCCGGGCGCTCTGTGGCAGACCTGGCGCACGACACCGTGATGCGATTGGCGCAGGTTCCGGGCATTGTGGGCATCAAGGAAGCCACCGGAAATATCGAGCGCGCGCAATGGCTTATCAAGGACGCACCGGCGGGCTTTGCTATCTATTCGGGCGACGACCCCACAGCCGTGGCCCTGATGCTGTGTGGCGGGCACGGTAATGTCAGCGTGACGGCCAATGTGGCGCCTGCTTTGATGCATGCCTTATGCGTGGCCGCCATGGCCGGCGATGTGAAAGCAGCCATGGCGATCCAATTTCAGTTACTGCCTCTGCACAAAGGACTTTTTGTCGAATCCAACCCCATCCCGGTAAAGTGGGCCGTATCCCGCATGGGACGTTGCAAACAGGCCATTCGACTCCCATTGACCCCATTGACGGCGCCCCAGCGTGCGCCCTTGGAGCAGCTGCTGCATTCGGCCGGCTTGCTCTAGTTCCTATTTCGAAAGCTTTTTTGTGAACACTTATTTCAAGTTGACGGTTGTGGTCGCGGCAGTTGCCCTGACTGCGTGCTCAGTGCTGGATGGCGACAAGGTGGACTACAAGTCCAATGCGAAAGCACCCGCACTTTCTGTCCCACCAGACCTGACACAGCTGTCCAAGGACACGCGCTATGCGGTGGTCAACGGCGCGGTATCGGCCGCCGGATCCAAAGCGACCGTCGCAGAGGCGGGAAAACAGTCGCTGGCGATGACGTCGCTGGGTGATATGCGTATTGAGCGCCAGGGAAACCAGCGCTGGCTGGTGGTCGCGCGCCCGGTAGAAACGCTGTGGGAACCGATTAAGGACTTCTGGCAGGAAAGCGGTTTTGTCCTCACCATGGACCAAAGCGTTTCAGGAATCATGGAGACCGACTGGGCTGAAAACCGAGCCAAGATCCCGCAAGACTTTATCCGCAGCTCCATCGGCAGGTTTTTTGATGCCCTTTATTCAACGTCCGAACGAGACAAATTTCGCACCCGAGTCGAGCGCAACGCACTAGGGGAAACCGAGGTCTTTATCAGCCACCGGGGCATGGTCGAGGTCTATGCATCTGAGGCCAAAGACCGCACCGTCTGGCAAGCGCGCGCCGCAGACCCAGAGCTAGAAGTCGAAATGCTGATCCGTTTGATGCGCAAACTCGGCGCAAGCAAAGAGCAGATAGCGCAACTGACCACCGTGGCGGCTGCAAAACCCACGTCCATCGTTGTGGAAATTGATGGGCAAGCGGCACTGCAACTCAATGACGGATTTGATCGGGCCTGGCGGCGTGTCGGCTTGGCCTTAGACCGCACCGGTTTCACTGTAGAAGACCGTGACCGCTCCAAAGGCCTGTACTTCGTGCGCTATGTCCCCACCGCAACGGAAAAAACGGACCCTGGCTTTTTCAGCAAACTTTTCAGCAGCTCGGAAAAAGTAAGCCAGGCCAGCAAATACCAAATCGCAGTCCGCAGTGCCGGCAGCACGAGCAGTATCACGGTGCTTGATTCCTTGGGCGGTGCGGAACTCTCCGATTCAGCGAAAAAGATCATCAAGGTGTTGGCAGACGACCTGAAATAACGCTGCAAACTGGGCATTTGGCATATTGCCCCATCCCAGTGCGGTATTGCGTAGGCGAAAAAAAACCACCGTGAGGTGGTTTTTTTCAAGCAATAGATACTATTACTTCGCTGCTTCAGCAGCGGCAGGTGCCTTCGATGCATCAGCAGCGGCAGCAGGCGCTTCGGTAGCAGGTGCAGCAGCAGCAGGTGCCTCAGTAGCGGCAGGAGCAGCAGCAGCAGGTGCAGCCGCTTCTTCTTTTTTGCCACAAGCAGCCAAAGCAGCAGCAGCGATGACAGCTGCCAAGATGAGAGTTTTGTTCATAATTGAAAAATAGATTGAGTTAACGAAACAATTTCCGGAAATTGCCTGAGCGGCGAGCCGCCCAAACCCCGACAAAAAGCGTTCGATCTCTTTTCGCCAGAGCCTCCGATTATACAAGACCGTAAGTTCTATCCTCGGGTTAACCCTTTGGGTGTTGTAAATAGCACCATTTATGTGCGATTTTTCGACGCCTGACATTGCTCAAAATTCGCATCGCAGTCGAATCACCTCAGTCCTGCAGGCAGACCCAGCCCGCCCCAACCCAATCAGTCAGCAGACCCCGCGCACTGGAACTTAGTTTGTGTACATCCGATGCGGTCAAGAACTGCGCATCTGCTAACGACCGCATCAATGCAGCATCCCGCCCCGACGCAAGAAAACTCTCACCGTTGATAAAGACGTGGGAGTCGTCATAGAGCATGGTGCTGCGCCGGTCCAGCCGCACGCCCTGACCGGCGCCAATACCAGTCTCTGAACCTTGAAACCAGACTTGGGCCTTGGGTTCGCTCAGGTATTCGCCCAGCGCGCGCTGGGTTGCCAATGGATCATGCAAAGCCTTTTCAAGCGCGGTTTGGGCAAACTCGGCCAGTTCGGCCGGAATTCGGGCTGCACGGGATTGAGCACCTTGGCCTGGGTCGCGGTACAGCGTATCACCCACTTCGTCCCGCGCCTGCTCGGCCAGGCGCTGCAAAACCTCTTGCGCTAACTCGCCCGCAGCCGGGGCGCGAAAACCAATCGAGTAGGTCATGCACTCACCCAGGGCCACGCCGTCGTGCGCGTAGCGCGGCGGCAGGTACAACATGTCACCCGCGTCCAGGACAAATTCTTGCTCGGGCTCAAAGTTGGACAGAATTTTCAGCGGCATGCCCGGCTGCAAATCCAGCTGTTTTTGCCGCCCGATGCGCCAGCGCCGCTGGCCATGCGCTTGCAGCAGAAAGACGTCGTAGCTGTCAAAGTGCGGTCCTACACCGCCACCGTCCGAGGCATAGCTGACCATCACATCGTCCAGGCGCGCATCTGGTACGAAGCGAAACTGGTCGCGCAAGGCGCGCACCCGGGCGTCGTACAGGTCCACGCTTTGCACCAATAGCGTCCAGCCCGGTTTCTTGAGCGCGGGCAAGGCTTTGCGGGGAAACGGGCCTTGCTTGAGGCGCCACGGCTTGGCCGCTACCTCTGGCGTCTGGATCACCAGGCGCGACTGCACATCGTCTTGCGCAGCCAGGTCAAACAGCTCGGCACGGTCCAGCGGTGCGTAAAAACCGGGAATGGCCTGGCGGATGACCAGCGGCTTTTTCTGCCAATGGCGCTTCATAAAGGTCGCGGGCGTCAGACCACCGAGCAAGGTAAGAGGTAGATCAATATTCATGGCGCAGGCGTCCTTGGGAGAAAAATTGGGGTGAACGAAACTGCGACAATTGTGCGATGGAAATTTATGACAACTGTGTGGTCGCTTTGACCTGGGTCCTTCAAGACACTTTGGGGGAAGAATTGGATGTACTTGACGAGCCCGTCGAGTTCTTGCTGGGTGGCAAAGACCTGCTCCCCGCCATTGAAGAAGCCTTGCAAGGCCACCGTGTGGGCGCCAAGCTGCAATTGCAAATCGAGCCTGAGCAAGCCTTTGGTGATTTCAACGACCAATTGTTGTTTTTAGAGCCACGCGCGCTCTTTCCGGCGGAACTGCAAGTCGGTTTGACGCTCGAAGGCTCCGCCCTGCCCGCTGGCTGCAACCCCGAAGCGCCCAAGGACGCGTTGTTCACCGTGACCGACATTTACCCCGAACACGTGGTGCTGGACGCCAACCACCCGCTGGCCGGCATTGCGATTCGCATCAGCCTGCGCGTAGAAGGCGTGCGCGAAGCCACCGAAGAGGAATTGGAGCGCGGCTCCACGGGCACCGGTTTTTTCCGCATCGAAGCCCTGCCCGGCGCTGACCGGGGCGACGCGCCGCTGCATTGAGCGCGGGCGCCGGATAAGGGCCTCAGGCCTTTCCCGTAGAGCCGTAGCCGCCTTCGCCGCGTTGCGAGGCGGAAAATTCGTGGACGATGTTGAACTGCGCCTGCACCACCGGCACGATCACGAGTTGCGCAATGCGCTCCATGGGTTCGATGGTGAAGGCCACGGCGCTGCGGTTCCAGGCGCTGACCATGAGTTGACCCTGGTAGTCGCTGTCAATCAAACCCACCAAATTGCCCAAAACGATGCCGTGTTTATGGCCCAGACCCGAGCGCGGCAAGATCAGCGCCGCGAAATTCGGATCTTGCAAATAAATCGCCATGCCGGTGGGCACCAGTTGCCAGGCGTTGGGCTGCAAGGTGAGTGGCGCATCCAGACAGGCGCGCAAATCCAGGCCCGCGCTTCCCGGTGTAGCGTAGGCCGGCATCTGGTTGGCCAGTCGGGCGTCGAGAATTTTGACGTCGAGTTTCATAGTTACAGGTTCAATCGTTTACGGATGAGCGCCGGGCAGGCGTTGGGCAATTTCGCGCACCAAGGCGCGCGAAAGGCTGAGTTTGCTCGCCCGGGGGATGTCGACCGCGCCCTGCGCGTCCACCAACAACAGTGCGTTGTCGTCCTGGCCAAAGGTGGCGGGGCCAATATTGCCTACCAACAAAGGCACGCCCTTGCGCTGGCGCTTGGCGGTGGCGTGGGCCAGCAGGTCGTGGCTTTCAGCGGCAAAGCCGACACAAAACAGCGCGCCGCTTTTGGCACGATCGGAATGCGCCAGCGTGGCCAGAATGTCTGGGTTTTCTTGCAAGGCCAGGTGTGGCGCTGCGCCGGAGCCGTCCTTTTTGATCTTTTGGGCGGTGGCTGCCACCGGGCGCCAGTCGGCAACGGCCGCAGTGGCAATGAAGATGCTGGCCTGGTCCGCGTGCGCAACGCAAACCTCTAGCATGTCTTGGGCCGCCTCCACATTGACGCGGCGCACGCCCTGTGGCGTAGCCAAGGCAACCGGGCCGGCCACTAAAGTGACCTCGGCACCGGCCTCTTGCGCCGCGCGCGCCAGCGCAAAACCCATTTTTCCGCTGGAACGGTTGGTCATGCCGCGCACAGGGTCAATGGCTTCAAACGTCGGTCCCGCAGTGATCAGCACCCGCTGCCCAGCGAGCAGTTTGGGCTGAAAAAAGGCCACCACGTCCTCTAGCAGTTCCTGTGGCTCGCGCATACGGCCATCGCCCGTTTCGCCGCAGGCCTGGTCGCCTGAGCCCACGCCCAGCACGGTGGCGCCGTCGGCGCGCAGTTGGGCCACGTTGCGCACCGTGGCCGGATGCGCCCACATTTCTCGGTTCATGGCCGGGGCCAGCAGCAACGGTACCGATTCGATGGGGCGGGCTAGGCACATCAGGCTGAGCAAGTCGTCGGCGCCTCCATGCAGCAGCTTGGCCATGAAATCGGCGCTGCACGGCGCGATCAAAATCGCGTCCGCCTCGCGGCTGAGGTTAATGTGCGCCATGTTGTTGGCTTCGCGCGCGTCCCATTGCGAGGTGTAAACCGAGCGCTGGCTAAGCGCCTGCATCGTTACCGGGGTGATGAACTGTGCGGCCGCCTCGGTCATCACGACCTGCACGGTGGCGCCTTCCTTGATGAGCGCGCGGCACAGCTCGGCGGCCTTGTAGCAGGCGATGCCACCGCTGAGTCCCAAAACAATGTGTTTTCCGTCTAAATCCATGCGAAACGCCCTGCTTGAATACCGCCAAGGGGGCCGAAATGGACCCCAAGCGCAATGTAGCAGACACCTATAATCTCGCATTACCAGCTTCCCGAGCCCCAAGGTTCGTACACTGACATGACCAAATTTGTCTTCGTCACCGGTGGTGTGGTCTCTTCCCTGGGCAAGGGAATTGCATCCGCCTCGCTCGCCGCGCTCCTGGAATCGCGGGGCCTGACAGTCACCCTGATCAAGCTCGACCCCTACCTCAATGTCGACCCCGGGACCATGTCGCCCTTGCAGCACGGCGAAGTATTTGTCACCGATGACGGCGCCGAGACCGATCTCGACCTGGGCCACTACGAGCGCTTTGTGGAAACCCGCATGCGCAAAGCCAACAACTTCACCACCGGGCAAATTTACAAAAGCGTGCTCGACAAAGAGCGCCGGGGCGACTACCTGGGCAAAACCGTGCAAGTGATCCCGCACGTGACCAACGAGATCCAGGAGTTCGTCAAACGCGGCGCCCGCCTGGGTGAGCCTGATGCGGTGGACGTCGCGATTGTGGAAATTGGCGGCACCGTGGGTGACATTGAGTCGCTGCCATTTTTGGAAGCCGTGCGCCAGATGAGCCTGAAAATGGGACCCAATAACACCGCTTTTGTGCACCTGAGCTACGTACCCTGGATTGCTGCGGCCGGCGAGCTCAAGACCAAACCTACGCAGCACACGGCCAAGCAATTGCGCGAAATCGGTATCCAGGCTGACGCGCTGGTCTGCCGCGCCGACCGGCCCATCCCCGACGAAGAGCGGCAAAAAATCTCGCTGTTTTCAAACGTGCCCGAATGGGGCGTGATCTCCATGTGGGACGTGGACACCATTTACAAAGTGCCGCGCATGCTGCACGAGCAAGGCCTGGACGGCCTGATTTGCGACAAACTGCGCCTGAACACCCCCCCGGCCAAACTCAAACGCTGGGACGATCTGGTCTACGAGACCGAGCACCCGGCGGGTGATGTGTCCATCGCCATGGTCGGCAAGTACGTGGATTTGTCCGACAGCTACAAGTCGCTCAACGAGGCGCTACGCCATGCGGGCATGAAGAACCATGTCAAGGTGAAGATCAGCTATATCGATTCCGAGACCATCACGCCTGAGACGGTGCAGCAACTGGCCAAATTTGACGCAGTGCTGGTACCTGGTGGCTTTGGCAAGCGCGGCATAGAAGGAAAAATCTGCGCCGCCCGCTTTGCCCGCGAAAACAAGGTGCCCTACCTGGGCATATGTTTAGGCATGCAGGTCGCCACCATCGAATTTGCCCGCCACGTGGCCGGCCTGACAGACGCCAACAGCACCGAGTTTGAACCTGAGAGCCCCAACCCGGTGATCGCCCTGATCACGGAATGGAAAGACAGCGACGGCACCATCAACACCCGCGACAAGAATTCTGACCTGGGCGGCACCATGCGCCTGGGGGCGCAAAGTTCGGACGTGGCCCAGAACACCATTGCGCACGCCATTTACGGCGATGTGGTGACCGAGCGCCACCGCCACCGCTACGAGGCCAATGTGCATTACCTGGACCGCCTGCGCGGCGCCGGCTTGGTGATATCGGCCCTGACCCAGCGCGAGCACCTGACCGAAATGGTCGAGCTTCCCCAGACCGTGCACCCCTGGTTTGTGGGCGTGCAGTTCCACCCAGAGTTCAAATCCACTCCCTGGGACGGGCACCCGCTGTTCAATGCCTTCATCAAGGCTGCGCTAGACCATCAACTGGGTAGCAAGACCCTGAAAGTGGCGGCATGAAATTGTGTGGGTTTGAGGTTGGCTTAGAACACCGCATCTTCTTGATCGCCGGCCCCTGTGTGATTGAGTCGGAACAATTGCAGATGGACACGGCGGGCACGCTGAAAGAAATCACCGCCAGCTTAGGGATTCCCTTTATCTTCAAGAGCAGCTTTGACAAAGCCAACCGCTCCAGCGGCAGCACTTTTCGGGGTCCGGGCATCGACAAGGGATTGGAGATATTGGCCAAGATCAAGCGCGAATTGCAAGTGCCGGTGCTGACCGACATCCACGGCGAAGACCAGATCGCCCAGGTATGCAGCGTGGTCGATGTGCTCCAAACCCCGGCTTTTTTGTGTCGCCAGACCGATTTCATCCGCGCCGTGGCCCAGTCGGGCAAGCCCGTGAACATCAAAAAAGGCCAGTTTTTGGCGCCGGGCGACATGAAAAACGTGATCGACAAAGCCCGCGCTGCGGCGCGTGAGGCCGGTTTGTCTGAAGACAACTTCATGGCCTGCGAGCGCGGCGCCAGTTTTGGCTACAACAACCTGGTAAGTGACATGCGCAGCCTGGCCATCATGCGCGAGACCGGAGCGCCGGTGGTGTTTGACGCCACCCACTCGGTGCAATTGCCCGGCGGGCAAGGCACCAGCAGCGGCGGCCAGCGTGAAATGGTGCCGGTGCTCGCGCGCGCAGCCGTGGCGGTGGGTGTGGCCGGTTTGTTCATGGAAACACACCCGGACCCGTCTAAGGCCCTGAGCGACGGGCCCAACGCCGTGCCCCTGAAACACATGCGCGCGCTGCTAGAGACCTTGGTAGCGCTGGATTACGTAAGCAAAAAAACCCCATTTTTAGAGAACAACTTCCAATAAATGGCGTGCAACCCCTCGCCGCCTGCCGTTTTAAATGCGGCGCAGCCTGGCAATGAATGTGAATTTAACTTTTTGAAAGACCAGCGATGAGTGCAATTGTGGACATAGTGGGCCGGGAAATTTTGGACAGCCGGGGCAACCCGACCGTGGAATGCGATGTGCTGCTTGAGAGCGGCGTGATGGGCCGGGCCGCCGTGCCCTCGGGCGCTTCCACGGGTTCGCGCGAAGCCATTGAGCTGCGCGACGGCGACAAGACGCGCTACCTGGGCAAAGGCGTGCGCAAGGCAGTCGACCATATCAACACCGAAATTTCAGAGGCCGTGCTCGGTCTGGACGCATCCGAACAAGCCTTTTTGGACAAAACCCTGATTGACCTGGACGGCACCGATAACAAGAGCCGTCTAGGCGCCAACGCCATGTTGGCGGTGTCCATGGCCGTGGCGCGTGCCGCCGCCGAAGAGGCTGGCCTGCCCCTGTACCGCTACTTTGGCGGCATGGGCGCGGTGCAAATGCCGGTGCCCATGATGAACGTCATCAACGGCGGCGAGCACGCCAACAACAACCTTGACCTGCAAGAGCTGATGATCATCCCCGTGGGTGCGCCGAGCTTTCGCGAAGCCTTGCGTTACGGGGCTGAGGTGTTCCATGCGCTCAAGAAAATCTTGCATGAAAAGGGCATTAGCACCGCAGTTGGAGACGAAGGGGGTTTTGCACCCAACGTGCCCAACCACGAAGCAGCCATTCAAATGATTTTGGATGCGATTGACAAAGCCGGCTTTATCGCCGGTGAGCAAATTGCCTTGGGCCTGGACTGCGCTGCCTCGGAGTTTTACAAAGATGGCAAGTACGAGCTTGCGGGCGAAGGCCTGAGCCTGACCGCCCAAGAATGGACCGACATGCTGGCCACCTGGGTGGACAAATACCCGATCATCAGCATTGAAGATGGCATGAGCGAGGGCGACTGGGACGGCTGGAAGATTCTTACCGACCGTTTGGGCAAAAAAGTACAAATCGTCGGAGACGACCTGTTTGTCACCAACACCAAGATTCTCAAGGAAGGAATCGACAAGGGCATCGCCAACTCGATCCTGGTCAAGATCAACCAGATCGGCACCCTGAGTGAAACCTTTGCCGCCATCGAGATGGCCAAGCGGGCGGGCTACACGGCGGTCATCAGCCACCGCTCGGGCGAGACCGAAGACACTACGATTGCCGACATCGCCGTGGGCACCAATGCCGGACAAATCAAAACCGGCAGCTTGAGTCGCTCCGACCGCATGGCCAAGTACAACCAGTTGCTGCGCATCGAAGAAGACTTGGGTGACGTGGCGGTGTACCCAGGCCGTTCGGCTTTCTACAACCTGCGTTAAGCACTGCGATGGGTCGGCGTCTCATACCTGCTGCACTTCTGGTCCTGCTGCTGGTGCTGCAAGCCCAGCTCTGGTTTGGGCGTGGCAGCGTTCCCAACGTTGCGCGCCTCAACCAAGAGCTGACCGCACAAAAAAATAGCAACGCCCGCGCCGAGCAAATCAATGGCCGCATGGAGGCGGAGATTCGCGACCTGCGCGAAGGCCTGGAGATGGTGGAAGAAAAAGCGCGCTCGGAATTGGGGATGGTCAGGCCCAATGAAATTTTTGTCCAAGTGGCGAAATAGGCCCCAAATCCAGCCTGCCCCATGAAAATCGCGCTGCTAGGCGCCGAATGCACCGGCAAAACCACGCTGGCGCGGGCGTTGGCGGCCACCTTTGTTGCCCGTGGCCAAAGCGTCCATTGCACCTCCGAAGTTTTGCGCGAGTGGTGTGACCAGCAGGGACGCACCCCCCAAGCCTCCGAACAGATCGCCATCGCGCGCGCCCAGGCCCAGCGCGTGCGCGATGCTCCCCGCTGTGATGTGCTGCTGGCCGACACCACGCCACTGCTGACGGCGGTTTATAGCGATGTGTTGCTGGGAGATACCTCGCTCTACCCGTTTGCGCTGGCACACCACGCCGTCTACGACCTGACCTTGCTTATGGGGCTGGACCTGCCCTGGGTGGCCGACGGCATCCAACGCGACGGGCCTTTGGTGCAAAACCAAGTTGATGCCCGATTGCGTGAGGTGCTTCAGGCCCACGACCTGCGCTTTAGCCTGGTGTACGGGCAAAACACCCAGCGTTGCCAGTGCGCTCTGGCGGCGATTGAACATGCGCGAGGCCGACCGGTCGAGCCACACAAGCCACAGCGCTGGCAATGGGTTTGCGACAAGTGCTCGGACGCCCAGTGCGAGCACCAGCTCTTTACCGCCCTGCTCCCAAGCGCTGGGAAGTAGCGCTCAGTGCGGCGTAGCGCCACCCTCTATCTGCTGGGTAGCTGGAACGAACAACCGAGCGGTGTCCACCGGGTCAAAGTGGTATTGAACCCCGCAAAACTCGCAGGCCACCTCGACGTTGGGGCGTTCTTGCAGGATGCTGTAGGCCTCGTCGGCGCCCAGACCGACAATCATGCGGGCGACACGCTCGCGGCTGCAACTGCAGGCAAATCGTGGCGCCACGTCGCCCACCAGCGGCTCAAAGCGGGTCAGCGTTTCTTCCCAAAACAGGCGCCGCAACACGGTCTCCACGTCCAGCGTTAACAACTCTTCGCGCTTGAGGGTGCTGGCCAAAATGGCAATGCGGTTGTAGTGTTCGTTCACGCCAATCTGGTCTTCGTTTTCCCGGCTTACCAGGCTGCCGGACAAATTGGCCTCGCCTTGCACCGGCAGGCGCTGGATTAGCAGGCCAGCGGCAACGCACTCATCGGCGGCCAGCACCAGCGTGGTGTCAAGTTGCTCACTTTGCAGCATGTAATGCTCTAGCACCGCATGGAGCTTTTCGATCGGCTTGCCATGGTCGTCAAACAAGGGCACCACGCCTTGGTAAGGCTGCTGACCGGGAAACTTGGTTTGCGGGTCCAGGGTGATGGCGCAGCGGCCCTGGTTGTTGGCATTGACCATCTGGCTTAGCGTCGCGCCTTCGGGCACCGGTTGCAACACGGTGGCGGTGGCGCGCAGTTCCAGGTTGGACTGCACCTCCACCACGGCCAGCTTGACCGGGCCGTCGCCCATGATTTGCAGCACCAAGGCACCGTCAAACTTGATGCTGGACTGCATCAGCACGCCGGCGGCCACCATCTCGCCTAGCATCTCGCGCACGGGTGGCGCATAGGCGCCGTGCTCGCTGTTGGAGGCGCGCCGGCGCAGGATCTCAGTCCAGGTGTCGGTCAGCCGCACGACGATGCCGCGCACCGGCAAACCGTCAAAAATAAACTTGTGCAATTCAGACACGCACTACTCCGTAAGTGCCAGACGCAATGCCCGGCGGTGGCGCCCGGGTCGGGCCAGCCATTGAAAAATAGGCGCTCGCAGATCAGGCGATCTTGTGAAACCCGGACCGAAAGCGCTCGGCATTGGCGACGTACTGCTTGGCGTTTCCACGCAAGACCTGTATTTGCTCGGGGCTGAGGCTGCGCACCCATTTGGCCGGCGTGCCCATGATCATGGAGCCGTCCGGAAACTCCTTGCCCTCGGTCACCAGCGAACCGGCGCCCACCAGGCAGTTTTTGCCGATTTTTGCGCCGTTGAGAATGATGGCCCCGATGCCAATCAGCGACTCATCACCAATAGTGCAGCCGTGCAACATAACTTTGTGGCCCACGGTGACATGCTTGCCCACAACAATGGGTTGGCCCATGTCGGCATGCAACACGCTACCGTCCTGGATATTGCTGCCCTCACCGATGGAAATGCTCTCGGTGTCGCCGCGAATCACCACGCCAAACCACACGCTGCTGTGCGCAGCCAGGTCCACCTGCCCCATAACCTGGGCGCTGTCGGCCACCCAGGCCGTATCGGCGATGGTGGGGGAAACTTGGTCTAACTCGTAAATTGCCATGGACTGTCCTGTGGGGGAGCGTTGCTGCGAACCTAGAATTGTAGGGATGGAACTCCGACAACGCGCGCTAGGCGCTTTTTGCCAAATGCATGCGAGCGACAAGGTCGCCGATGTGCTGGCGCTTTGGCAGCGATCAGCGGCGCTGGTCTGCGACTGCGATGCGGAGTTTCCCAGCCCCATCGGCCCGGGCCGCCCTGACCAGCCGACGCTGATCGCACCTGCGCTGGTGCCTAGGCGCTCCCCTTTCACGCCACAGGGCCACGCAGCGCTGATGCACTCGATCGCGCATATCGAGTTCAATGCCATCAACCTCGCGCTTGACGCGGTTTGGCGCTTTGCGGGCCTGCCCGAGGCCTATTACCGCGACTGGCTGCGCGTGGCGGCCGAAGAAGCCAAGCACTTTGCGCTGCTGCAAGCCCATTTACAGACTCTGGGGTTTGCCTACGGCGACTTCCCGGCGCACGATGGCCTGTGGACCATGTGCGAAGCTACCAAAGACGACGCCATGGCCCGAATGGCGCTGGTGCCGCGCACCCTGGAGGCCCGGGGCCTGGATGCCACGCCGCTGATACAGGCCAAGCTGCGCAAAGTGGCCACACCGGCTGCGCTGGCAGCAGTGGAGATTTTGGACACCATCCTGGCCGAAGAAGTAGGTCATGTGGCCATTGGCAACCACTGGTTTCACTGGCTGTGCCAGCGCGATGGCATCGACGCGCTGGTGTTCTACCCCCAGGCCGCCCTTCGCTACCGAGCGCCCAGTCTCAAACCACCGTTTAACCTGGCCGCTCGCAGCGCCGCCGGATTTACCCCGGCCGAGATCGCCGCATTACCCCAATAGGGACCAAGCGGCGCCGCGGCTTACACCTGCGGCGTATCCGCGTTCAGCGCCGCCAGCGCGAGCGGCAAGTCGGCCACCACACCTGCGCTGCCCAGCATGGCCAAAAAGCCGGTCCGCTGCAAAATATCAAGCGGCTGGTGGGACAGACCGGCCAAGACCAGCCGCACCCCATGCTGCTGGCAGACTTTGAGCAGGTTGTGCAAGGCGTCCGCGCCGGAGGAGTCCAGGTAGATCACATTCTTCCAATCCAGCACCAGCGCCTGGTGCGGCAGGTGCGACTCCAGGTGTTCAAGCAACTGCACCGCACCAAAAAACACGGCCCCATACAGTCGGTGCGCCTGCAGCTGCGGCGTATCGAGCACGCACTCGCTGCGCGTCAGGCTGGAAATGCGGTAGATAAAGGTCAGGCACGCCGCCATCAAGCCCACTTCGACCGCCACCGTCAGGTCCACCAACACGGTCAGCAAAAACACCGCCAGCAGGGTGCTGCGGTAGGGCAGACGAAACTGCTGCAGTTGGGCAAAGGCCCGCCATTCACCCATGTTCCAGGCGACAAACACCAAAATGGCCGACAAAGCCGGCAGGGGAATATGAAAGGCCAGCGGCGCCGCGACCAAAATCACCACCAGCAGGGTCAGCGCATGCACCATGCCCGCCACCGGGCTGCTGGCACCACTTTTAACGTTGGTCACCGTGCGAGCGATGGTGCCGGTGGCTGGCATGCCGCCAAAAAATGGCGTCACCAGGTTGGCAATGCCTTGGGCCATCAATTCTTGGTTGGGGTCGTGGCGGTCACCAATCATGCCGTCGGCCACCCGGGCGCATAACAGCGACTCAATGGCGCCCAAGACGGCCAGGGTCAGCGCAGGCATCAGCAACTGGCGCACGCTGTCCCAGCGAAAGTCGGGCCAGGCCAAGGCCGGCAAGGCCGATGGAATGCCGCCAAAGCGCGACCCAATGGTCTGCACGGGCAACTCCAACAGAGCACAAACCAGGGTTGCCAGCACCAGCACCACCACCGCACCCGGAATGCTGCTGAGCTTGCCGCCCAGTGCGCCCATCCCGCGCATGCAGCGCGGCAACACCAACTGCCAAAGCGCCAACAGCGCCAGACAAGCGCAGGCCAAGCCCAGCGCCCAGGGGTTGAAATCGCTCGCGTGCAGGGCGATGGTTTGCACGATGCCGACAAAGTCGGCCGGCATAGGGGAAACCGACAAGCCCAAAAAGTCTTTGATCTGCGACAGCGCAATCAGCACCGCAATGCCGTTGGTAAACCCAATAATCACCGCCACTGGGATAAAGCGCACCAGCGTGCCCATGCGCAGCAAGCCCATACCCAAAAGCATCACACCCGACATGGCGGTGGCAATGACCAGATTGGCCACCCCATAACGCTGGACGATGCCGTACACGATGACGATAAATGCCCCGGCCGGGCCGCCCACCTGGACCCGGCTACCGCCGAGCAGGGAGATCAAAAAGCCGGCGATGATGGCGGTGAACAAGCCTGTCTCCGGCTTGAGGCCCGATGCGATGGCAAAGGCCATGGCCAGGGGCAAGGCCACTACACCCACAGTCAAACCCGCGCCCACGTCCTTGAGCAGTCTCTCGCGGTTATAGCCCTGCAAGGCTGCGCGTAGTTTGGGTTGGAATACCGTCATGTAGAAACCTGTGGCAGGACTATACGCCTGCCCAGGCACGAACCCAACGGCAATCCCAACACCAATCAGTGAAACGCCGCCCTTACACCGAGGGCGCGAAGTCAGCGGTGAGGCTACCCACCCAAACTAGCGATAGCTTGGCGCAGACTTTTCTCCATGATAGCGATGCCTTCATCTACGAGAGACAGCGCAATGGTCAGCGGTGTGAGGATTCGCACCACGTTGCCGTGAACTCCGCAGGACAGAAGAATCAATCCGTTCTGCCCCGCCGTTTTAGTCAAGGCCTTGGCCAACTCCGGCCATGGCTGGCGCGTGTCACGGCTGGTGACAAACTCGATGGCAACCATGGCCCCGAGACTGCGCACATCACCCACGCACCCAAACTCAGTGCCCGCTTTCCACTGGTCAAACGTCGCGCGAAGGCGTGCTTCAATTTGCTTGGCCTTGTCCATCAGGTTCTCTTCTGCAATGACGTCAAGCACCGCTAATGCCGCCGCACAGGACAGGGGGTTGCCCGCAAACGTTCCGCCCAGACCGCCCATGGGGATCTTGTCCATGACATCCGCTCGCCCCGTAATGGCGGCGATCGGAAAACCTCCACCGAGCCCCTTGGCCATGGTGACGATATCGGCCGCCACACCCGCGTGCTCCATGGCGAACATCCGCCCCGTGCGGGCAAATCCAGTTTGAATTTCGTCGGCAATGAGCAAGATGCCGTGCCGCGTGGCAATCTCGCGCAGCTTGCGCAAGAAACCAAAAGGCGCCGGGTAAAAGCCACCCTCCCCCTGTACCGGTTCAATAAAAATACCCGCCACGCGCGACGGATCCACCTCAGACGCGAAGAGCCGTTCCAATGCCTTGAGCGAGTCGTCTTCACTAACGCCGTGGTACGCAATCGGAAACGGCATATGGAACACATCGGGCACCAGCGGACCAAACCCTGCTTTGTAAGGCACAGTCTTACCCGTCAGGCTCATGGCCATCAGGGTTCGCCCATGGAACCCACCGGAAAACGCGACAAAGGCCGAACGCCCTGTGGCCGCGCGGGCGATCTTGACCGCGTTTTCGTTCGCCTCGGCACCGGTGGAGACCAGAAGGGACTTCTTTGCGAAGTCGCCTGGAACGATCGCGTTGAGCCGCTCGCAAACCTCGACGTAATCTTCATAAGGCGTGGTTTGGAACGAGGTATGAACAACCCGGTCCAGTTGCTTTCTCACCCGCTCGACAACCTTGGGGTGGCGGTGCCCCGTGTTGTTCACGGCAATTCCTGCGGCGAAGTCGATGTAACGCCGCCCCTCTACGTCCCAGAGTTCCGCGTTTTCAGCCCTGTCGATATAGATGTCGAGGTGCCGGGAAAGGCCTTCTGGTATGGCTGCGCTGCGCCGCGCAATGAGTGAAGCATTGGTTGACATAGATTTCTCTTTAAATAGGAGGAAGCAAAAAAAGTGCCGTCATGTGCGTTCCGAACCGCAAGTGGTTCGGCTGAAGGGCCGGCGCGCCCTTTAAGGACAAGAGCACAACCGCCTCTCCTGACCTACCCCACTGCAAGCATTTCGCCGATTTCCGCTAGCCGCAAAAGACTTTCCGGTGGCTCAGTGTCTTACGGGCGCTCGTCACGCAACAGATTTCACTGGTGTGGCCCGGCGAAGGTCGCGCTGGGTCTTCCAGTCCACACACCATTGGGAACAAAAGTGTTTCCCGTCCTGTACGACTTCTTGCTGCTTGTCTTTTGCTGAATTGTCATAAATGAGGGAGCCGCAATTCGTGCATTTGTTGTAGCTCTCGATATAGAGCCCGTTTTGGGAAAATTTCATGATCAGGCCTCCTGTGAACCGTACAGTGTCTTGGCCGCCTCAGGCGAGACGTAACCCTCACGCACATCCGTTGCAAGCGCTTCGGGTGTGCGCTGGGCCGGGTCGCCATAGCCGCCACCGCCAGGCGTCACGAGCCGGACCCTATCCCCCTTGCGGATCGTGATATTCGAGAACCTGCTGGTGGATGTCTTGCCATATGCCTCGCGCATGGTCTGCCATTGGGCACCGCCGTTTTTCATTACCAAGGTCGCACCTAAACCGCCCTCACCGCCACCCTCAAGCCCCCAAGGGGCAAACAAGTGCCGGTCCGTCATCTGAGAACAGGTAATTTCCTCGTTGAGACAAAGCATTTGCTTGGAATAGCCAAGGCCGCCACGGTATTGGCCTGCCCCGCCGGAGTCGACGTTGAATGCAAGGCTTTCAATGCGCCAAGGGAAACGCGTCTCATAGACCTCCGTGGGCGTAATGCGGCAGTTGCCGTTGATCGAGTCCACCGCGTCGTTGCCGTCTGCGAAGGCGCGCCCGCCCCAGCCAACGCCCTCCAGGTCGTAGCAGGCGAAATATTCACCGCTGAGTGCGTCAACGCCCCCGAACACAAAATTGCAGTGTGTGGCGCCCTCAGCCGCCATGACGCGGTTTGGCACGGCCTTGGACATGGCGCCCAGAATCGAGCCCACCATCCTCGGGTGCGTTTCGGTATTTCCACCGACTTCAGGTGCGGGGAAATCCACGTTGACGATCGTGCCAGGCGGCGCCACGACGCGTATGGGGCGAAAACAACCCGAGTTCCGAGGAATCGACGGGTCGGTCATATGGAGCACCGCGTTGTACGCCGCCGAGGTGGACACGCCAAGCGTGGCGTTAATCGGACCGGCCGCTTGCGGGGACGACCCGGTGTAATCGACCACGATGTTGCCGCCTGTCTTGTGGACCTCTACCGCAATGGTGTAGGTACGGTCGGCGACGATGCCGTCACTTTCCACATAGTCGGCAAAGCTGTAGATCCCATCGGGAATGGCTTCGAGTTCGGCGCGCATGCGGCGCTCCGAATAGAGCAATAAATCGTTGACCGTCTCTTTGACCTTGTGCTTGCCGTATTTTTTGTACACCCCAATCATCTGCTTTTCACCCAAATCGACGGCGGCGATGAGCGCGCGCAAGTCGCCGTAGTTGGAGCGCGGGGTGCGGACGTTGGCAAGCAGCAGTTTCCAGACTTCGACGTTGTCCTGCCCGCGCTTTTTGATTTTGACGGGCGGGATGCGTAAGCCCTCGTGGAAAATCTCAGTCGCTTCTCCACAAAAGCCGCCGGGGGCCGTGCCACCGACTTCGGCAATGTGGCCAATGGCGACGGCGAAGCCCATGATCTCGTTGTCGACGAATATGGGTTTGAAGAAGGTATGTTCGGGCGTGTGCAAGCCACCGCGGTAGGGGTCGTTGTGGACGATGATGTCGCCGTCCTCCATTTCGGAGGCCGAAATTTCCTTCAGGCAAGACTGCACCAGCAATGGCATGCCGCCGATCTGCGCGGGGCAGTAATCCGCCACGGCGATCATGTCGCCGTTCATGTCGGCAATGCCACAGGTAAAGTCAAGCGCCTCGTTGAAGATGGTCGAATACGAGGTCTTCATCAGCACAATGCCCATCTCGCGACAGATGGACACCATGGTCGACTCCAAAATGTTCATGGTTACAAAGTCCATGGGTATCTCCTTAGGAAGAAATGATGAGGTTGCCGAACCGATCGACAGCGAGTGTTTGCCCGGGGCAAAGAATGGTGACAGAAGCCTCCTCTTCAACCACCGCCGGGCCGGCAACGGTATCGCTTTGCTTGAGGGCATCGCGGCGGTAGGTCGGTACGTCGTACCAGCCGTCCTCGTAGCGAACCTTGCGTTTGCCGAAAGGCGCGGGCGAACCGTCTCCTAGTGGCAGTTCGCGCAGCTTGGGTTTTTCTGTCACGGCAACGGCGATCACCTTGAGGTTGACGGTTTCTATCGTCTCGCCCGGGATGGAAAATCCGAAGCGCGCATGGTGTTCTTCGTGAAAACGCGACCAAAAATCTGGCACGGTTACGTCGTTGAATTCGTTGCTTGGAAAGCTCAGTTCGAGCTCGTGGTTTTGGCCCAGGTAGCGCGCCTCAATCGAGCGATAAATTTCGATATTCGCCTGGTAGCCCTGCGTTTGGAGCTCCCCAATTGCCACTTCGACCAGATCCGTCATCGCCTTGGTGGCGCGATGTGCATCAAAGGCCTTAGAGGTCTGCTGCACCGTGCGGTGGCGGTCGACCCGCGCGTCGGTCATGAGGAAGCCGAACGCCGAGAACTGCCCCGGGTAGTTCGGCACCATGGCCTGCGGAATGCCAGAAATCTCCATCATGTCGCACACGTGTACCGGGCCCGCACCGCCCGATCCAATCAGCGTGAAATCGCGCGGGTCAAGCCCGCGCTGCAGCAGCACGGTACGCAGCGCACCGAGCATGTTGTTGTTGGCGATCTGCACCATGGCATAGGCAGCGGCATCCACGGACAGGTTAAGTTGCGCCGCGATCTTTTCCACCGCCCTGTGGGAGGCGTCTGCATCGAGCTTCATGCGCCCACCCAGAAAATAGTCGGGGTTGATGCGGCCCAGCACCACGTTGGCATCTGTGACCGTGGCATCTGTCCCGCCCCGCCCGTAGCAGGCCGGGCCGGGATCCGCGCCTGCCGACTGGGGGCCCACCCGCAACATTCCACCCTTATCGATCCATGCAATGGAGCCACCACCGGCACCAATCGTGTGGATGTCGATCATCGGAACCTGAATCGGCAGACCCCATTCGATCTCGAAACTGGTGGTGACGAGTTCCATGCCATTGACCACCGTGGAACAGTCCGTGGAGGTGCCTCCCATATCGAAGTTGACCAGGTTCTGGATCCCCGTCAAGCGCGCAATCGCGCGCGTCGCAACGACACCGCCCGTGGGCCCCGACAAGGTCATCTGGACCGGCGCCGCTGCGGCGCCCGCAATCGTGGACTCGCCGCCATTTGATTTGATGACCCCCACCTTCCCGCCAATGCCAATGCCATCGAGACGCTGTTTCATGCGGTTGAAACTCTCCGAGACGATGGGTTTGAGATAGGCGTCCGCAATGGTGGTCGAGGCACGCTCGTATTCCTTCCATTTGGGTAGCA
>CANHZG010000011.1 GCA_947464995.1 Comamonadaceae bacterium
GACGCTGCCGTCGTCCCACAAGGCCAATAGGCATTCATCGCCTTCACTGGGGTGACTTGCGACAAAGGTCGGTTGCCCCGGCACTGGCACCATCTTCGGTAAGGGCGAGCGCAACACCAGTAACACACCATGTGCATCGAACAAGTCGCCGCGCCGCAGCACCGAACGGGAACGCATCAGGCAGACTCAGGGGAGGGGGTGAGTGCCAACAAAGCCGCCGCGCGGTGAACCGCTGCGATGATTTCCATATGGCTGCCACAGCGGCACAAATTGCCTGACAACGTCGCTTTAATCAGTGCGTCCGTGGGCTGCGGGTGGCGCTGGAGCAGGGCCACAGTCATCATCACCATGCCGTTCAAACAATAACCACATTGCGCTGCCTGGGTATCTAAGAATGCTTGTTGTACTGCATGGGGGTGCTGGGCATTGCCTAAGCCTTCAAGGGTGGCGATGGCGCGGTCTTGCATTTCAATGGCTGGAATCACGCAAGCGCGCGCGGCAACACCATCTACCAACACCGTACATGCACCGCACTGACCCAAACCGCAACCGAATTTTGGGCCGTTAAGACCCAAGTCGTTGCGCAGGTAGTGAAGCAAACTGGTGTGGCGGGTCAAAACGGCAGTGTGAATTGTTCCATTGACGGTCATGCTGACCGTGTGAAATTTGCGCGAGGCCACTGCTTTCAT
Organism: Comamonadaceae bacterium; assembly: GCA_947464995.1. Taxonomy (GTDB): domain Bacteria; phylum Pseudomonadota; class Gammaproteobacteria; order Burkholderiales; family Burkholderiaceae_C; genus Allorhodoferax. The sequence goes on from CANHZG010000011.1 coordinate 690, forward strand.
CGCGCTTTGGGCGTCAAGACAAGCGCAAATCGCTGGACTGCGAACGCACAACGCCCTGGGCCTGCATTTGCGACCAAGCCGCAGCCAAGGAGCCGTTCATGTTGATCGCCCGACAGGCGTCTTCGATCACGCTCGTTTCAAAGCCCGCAGCACAGGCGTCCAGCGCGGTCCAAGCGACGCAAAAGTCGGTGGCCAGCCCCACCACATACACCCTGCGAATACCGCGCTGTTTCAAATAAGCTTCCAAACCGGTTTGGGTTTTGCGATCCGCCTCCATGAAAGCCGAGTAGCTGTCGATGCCCGCGTGAAAACCTTTGCGGATGATCAGTTGCGCTGTCGGTAGATGCAAGTCGGCATGCAAAGCTGCATCGTGCGTTCCCTGCACGCAATGGTCGGGCCACAGCACTTGCGTGCCGTAAAACATCTCTGCCGTCTCAAATGGCGCCTTGCCCGCATGGACACTGGCAAACGAGGAATGACCGGCTGGATGCCAGTCTTGTGTGATGACGATATTGGCAAATTCCGGCGCCATGCGGTTGATGATAGGTACCACTTGAGCACCCCCGGCCACTGCCAGGTTTCCACCGTCACAAAAACCGTTTTGTACATCGACCACGATGAGTGCAGCGTCAGGCGCAGGAGTGATTAGCGACATGGGAATTTCTCCGAAAGTTAACGCAAACCGTCAGTGCCGGTGATTTCATGCACTTGCAAGCCACCGATGCGTGGGTGTGGACGACCGCTGTCGGTGACCACAACCGCCACCACGATTTCACCGGAACGTGGCGCGTCACTCACCCGCGCTTCCATGGCGTCAAAGTGGCTGCGTACAAAGGCTGCGTCTTTATGACCCAAGGGCACATCAACGGCAGTGCCCATGCCACCTTGCTTTTTGGCCGATGGCACCAATGCTGCGCCTTTGTCGACCGCTTTGCGCAGCGGGGCACCCAACTTCGGGTGAAGTATCGCCGCTGCATGTTCCAATTCGCCCGCTTCGCCCACTATGGCGGCTTTTCCATAACTGTGGGCGTCTTCGGGCTTGATGCCCAAGGCCTTGACACAGCGTTCCCCCAGCAGTCCACCCAACTCTTCACCGATGTCAATGAGTTGGTCCAAGTTATCGCTGTAGCGGCCGGCATAGGGGTTGGCGATGACAGCCATGGCGAGCGCGCGGCGGGTGGGCGGACTGACCGCTTGGCCGCCTTCTTGCATCACTTCGTCAACTTGCACAATGATTTTGCGTATCTGTGATTTCATGTTTTCCTCCTGCGCATTCAGCGCAAACCGTTCCATTGGCTGATGTCTTGAGCTGCCAAGCCACCTACTCGGGCATGCACCCGTGCACCGGTGCTCATGGCCAAAATAACGATCATTTCATCGCTGCGCGGCGCACCTGGGACACGCACTTCGATGGCGTCGAAATGGCTACGCACATAACTGGCATTGATGTGTGTCATGGGCACATCCAAGGACGCGCCCGCAGGGCCTACTTTCTTGGTGGATGCCACGATGGCCAATGCGTTGCCAGGTTGTCCGTTGCTGCCCCCACCTTGTCCAGCGGCGTAGGCCGAACGGTCGCCTTTCCAGCCCAGCAGTTCGCGCATTGCATAACCGCCCGGCACATGCCACAAAGCACCATGTTCCAACTCGCCAGCAGCCCCGATGATGGCGCCTTTGCCGTAGCCTTGTATAGCCTCGGGCAACTGACCCATGGCGTCGCACAGTTGCTTGGCCAAAGCCACGCCCAAGGGGTTGAGTGCGTCCATCATGGGCAAAATGTCGGCATGGTAGCTGCCGGCATAGGGGTTGCGGAGCACCGCTGCGATAGCGCCACGTACCAAGGGCACACGGGCTACCGGGCCAAACTCGTGGTGAATGTTTTCCACATGGGTAAAAACGCGTCGAACATCAATCAGTGCAGTCACACCAAACACTCCAATGGTTGTGCCACAACCATTTGGCTCTGGCAACACAAAAACGCCGCAAAAACTTGACCACGCGTTTGCATGGCGTTGGCGCAGTCTAGCCCGAGTTGCAATGCATGCTCGACCAACGCAGGCGGCAGACGGGGCACATCCCGCGTAACCAGGCGATCGCCCAAGTCGCTGTCGTCTCGCAAGCTGTTGGCGGCTTGTCGTCGGATGGACGGATGAGCGATGTTGACTGCGTTGGCAATCAAGGTGGCGGCCACATCGGCCTGCGCCGCAGTGTCTGCCAATACCGTTACGCTGTCGGCGATGCCCAGTGAAAAGCTGCGCCCTCGCCAGCCGCTGGTGGCCACACCGCGCACGGGCATATGGTGGTGAATGGCAAAACTACTATCCATGATCAACTCAGACGCCACACCCGAGTGCAAGGCTTGTTGCAAATCGCTGACCAATCCGACGCGCCAGCTTTGGCCTGGGGTCAGGTGCAAAGCGATGTCACCACCGTTATTCACATAAGCTCTTTGCACACCCTCTTGCGCCAAGTAGGGGAGCAAGGCCTGAGCCACTGCACCCGCCACGGCAGCCATCGGTGTAACAAACCCCTCAGTGGCAGCCCACGCCATTTCGTGCGCTGTCAGCCACATCGTGCGGGCAACTTCTCCATGAAAATCGTGGGCACGCAAATTCGCCACAGGTTGGCGCAGCAAGGGCAACTCGCTCACCAATTCGGGCAGCACTGTTTCGAAGCGCTGCCACGTGCGCTCCAAGGCGCGGTGACAAGCTGTAGCATCGCCACCGATTTCAAGCACGATGTCGATGGGGCCATGCTGGAAATGCCAGCGGCCGTCAGACAAAGGGCACCGTGTGGCCTGCATCCCGCTTCAGCCCAACATTGGAGGGTTGTCTAAGGGCCAAGGGTTCGTTCCCGCAGGCGGAGTTTCCCATTGCAGCTGCGTGGGGGCGCCGTCGTTGTGCCATGCGCCTTTTTGTAAACTGTCGTCTAAGCTGCGCACAAACCCCATGTGACCACCCAAGGCTTGGTAGTCCGACAGCTTCATGGTGAATTCAATGGGCGCGACGATGGCGGGAGTTGGCACCGTGCCAAAGCTTTTGGCGGGCATGCGCAACACATCGACCATCAAGGTGATACCGCCGCCCGGCCACACATACGCGGGTGCGCCTCCACAAGTGACATTGACCAAGGCTTTTTTAACCGCACGTGTGAGTTGTATGGGGTTGTCGGTGACGCCTGAGCGCAAACTGCCGCCAGCACCGCCCAAGAAAAGCACCGACACCAGAGACGGTTCGCAGTTCTCACCAATTCGGTCCACTACCTGCTGTACCTCAGCCGGCATGGGTGCAGGCTTGGGCCTGAGTTCATGGTCCAACACGAACCAAGCGGCGTGCTCACCCGTGGTGGACGTCATTAGCAAGCGCAAACCTGGCCATGCTTCATCTGAGTTCCAAGCGTCCAAGATGGCCAAGGGGTCGCTGATGTCGGTGCCACCCCAACCCGTGCCTGGGGCCGCCACCTGAAAGTAGCGCCCCGGTGTGGATTTGCGCCCCTTTATTTGTATGCCGCTGGGCTTCATATGCAAACATCGCCCCGCTTGGTGCTCGCTCAGCACGCCCGTGATGTGGTCGTCCACAACTACCACCTCGTCGCACAAGCCCAGCCACTGCCGCGCAAACATTCCCACCGCCGCCGAGCCGCAGCCCACTCGCATGCGTTGCTCGGTCACGCCATTGATGACTGGCGCTCGACCGGCTTGCAACACCACAGTGGTGCCGTTATCGATCTGCACTTCGGCTGCCTGTTGGTTGCCCAGTACATGCATCAATTCCAAGGCCATGCGGCCTTGTTTCTTGGTGCCACCCGTCAGGTGATGAACACCGCCCAAGCTGAGCATTTGCGAGCCGTACTCTGCGGTGGTGACATGGCCCACTTCTTCGCCTCGGTAAAGCACAGCGGCGCGCTCGTCCCCCAAGTACCTGTCGGAGTCAATCTTCACCTTGAGGCTGCAATAGCTGAAGATTCCCTCGGTGACCACCGTTACCATGTCCACGCCCTTGGACCTTGCCGCAACGATAAATGGGGCGGGCTTGTAATCGGGGTAGGTCGTGGAGGCGCCAATGCCAGTGATGAAAACGCCGCGCTCCGCGCTGTCGATGGCGGGCAAGCTTTGAGGGGAAGTCTCAAGGTCGGAGCGGGTTTGAAGGGGGTGGAGCTGGGTGCTTTGAGGCCGCTGGTTTAAAAAAACCACTGGGTCCAAGCGCACCAACAAGCCAGCGTGGTTGGCGTAGCGATCGCAGGCGCCCACTCGCCCTTCGGATATTTGACATAGCACGGGGCAGGCGTTGCACTCCACCTTGCCGTCGCGCACCGGACCATGGCGCGGTTCGATCCGCTGCAACCCCAAGGGCAATTCGTTAGTGAGGATGGTGCTGGGTGAATTCATGCGGGTCCATCTGCGACAAGCGTGTTGAAAAATGCCTCTGCCGACGTATTATGCTTGCCGCTTGACAGAATCATTTTTCAATGCAAGCACTTAGGAGACGCCTATGGCCACCAGCACAACAGATGAAGCCTCAGGAAAGGTGGTCATTAAAAATATTGGTTTGCTACTCTCGGGTGACATCGATCAGCCGATTTTGCAAGCGGACACCATCGTCATCCTGGATGGGTTGATCACCGCCGTTGGCCGCTTCAAGGATCTCGACACAGAGAGCGCAAAAACCGTAATCGACGCCCGACAGACCTGCGTCGGCCCGGGCTTGATCGACAGCCATGTGCACCCGGTGTTTGGCGACTGGACGCCCAGGCAAAACCAAATCGGCTGGATCGATTCGACCATGAATGGCGGTGTGACAACTATGGTCTCGGCTGGCGAGGTGCATTTGCCGGGTCGCCCGAAAGACATCGTTGGCCTTAAAGCGCTGGCCATCACCGCACAACGTGCTTTCAGCAACTTCCGACCCGGCGGTGTGAAGGTTATTGCCGGCGCTCCCATCATTGAAAAAGGCATGACCGAGCACGACTTCCAAGAGTTGGCTGCCGCCGGCGTGACACTCCTGGGCGAGGTCGGTTTGGGTTCAGTCAAAGCAGGCTACGAGGCCAAAGAAATGGTGGCTTGGGCACGCAAGTACGGAATCCAAAGCACCATACACACTGGGGGTCCATCAGTTCCGGGCTCGAGTTTGATAGATAAAGACGTGGTGCTCGAAGCCGATGCCGATGTCATTGGTCACATCAACGGCGGACACACATCGCTGTCCGAGGCCCATGTATGCGAGCTTTGCGAAAAGTCCAACCGCGCCATTGAAATTGTGCACAACGGCAACGAGCGCGTCGCCATCGCTGCTGCCAAAGCCGCAATGGACCTTAAGTGCCCACACCGCGTGATCCTGGGGACCGACGGCCCGGCAGGCTCGGGCGTGCAACCGCTGGGTATGCTGCGCATGATCGCCTTGCTCTCGAGCTTGGCAAACATTCCCGCAGAGCTGGTGTTTTGCTTCGCCACCGGCAACACCGCACGCATTCGAAAATTGAATTGCGGACTGATCGAAGTGGGCCGTGCTGCTGACTTGGTGTTCTTGGATCGCGCCCAAGGAACCGCTGGTCGTACCCTGTTGGAAAGTGTGCAACTAGGGGACATTCCTGGCGTGGGCATGGTGATGATTGACGGCCTGGTGCGCTGCGGCCGCAGCCGCAACACGCCACCAGCTACCGAGGTGCCGGTCGTGGAGCATTGAGCGCCCGTAGCGCAACAAGCAGATCCGCGGTGCTTCACATTGCCGATGGTTCAGCCGCCATCACCCGTACCCGCCTCGCGCAGCGCAGTCCTCCTGGAAGCGTCGACTTGACGGAGTTGCTGCAGCCGATGGGCAGATAGTCCCCAAGGCGCCAAAAAAGGAAAAATTATTTTTAAATGGCGAGCCTGTAAATTCGGTCACGTAGCCCCGACCCGCGAACTCCGAGGGGTTTGGAGCAAATCTTCAATCCTAGTTTTGGTTAGCGGAACCGGGCGTCAAACACTGCGAGTAACCCATTAGCCGTATAAAAAAGGCGGTTTTTTTATTTTCCAAGGCAAATAAACCCATTGACGTTTGGTTTTTTTGGTGGAACACTGCGGCCCAGTACCACCAAACACATAGGAGATTAGCATGGCCGTTAAACGACCCACTCTCGACCAGCTACAAGAAGTCGCTTGCAGCTTGGGGATTCACCTTTCTGAGGATCAGGCGCAGGTCTACCACAATTTGCTTCAAGGTAATTTCGACGCCTATGACGTTGTCGATGCCTTGCCAGATTATGTTCCCGAGGTTAAATACCCGCGAACACCCGGTACTTTCGTTGCGCCTGGAGAAAACAAATACGGGGCTTGGTATGTCAAGTCCACCATTAAGGGGGCATCGTCTGGCAAATTGGCGGGCAAAACGCTGGTCTTAAAAGACAATGTGTGCGTAGCGGGTGTGCCCATGATGAATGGCGCGTCAACTCTGGAAGGGTACATGCCCAATATCGACGCCACCGTGGTGACGCGTTTGTTGGATGCAGGAGCTACCGTAGTGGGCAAGTCGGTGTGTGAGTATTTCTGTTTCTCTGGCGGTTCGCACACCAGCGCTACTGGCCCCGTGCACAACCCCCACAAACATGGCTATTCTGCGGGTGGTTCATCCTCTGGCAGTGCGGCATTGCTAGCGGCCGGTGAAGTTGACCTGGCCATTGGTGGTGACCAAGGCGGCTCGATTCGAATGCCGGCATCCTTTTGCGGTGTGTACGGCATGAAAGCCACGCACGGTCTGGTGCCCTATACGGGCGTGATGCCTATTGAACTGACCATTGACCACACCGGCCCGATGACGCGCAACGTCACCGATAACGCACTCATGCTTGAAGTAATTGCCGGCCCAGATGGACTCGACCCCCGCCAATACGCCGAGCAAGGCGCTAAAGATTATTCACAAATCATGAAGCAAGGCGTCAAAGGCCTGCGCATTGGTGTGGTTAAAGAGGGCTTTGGCTGGCCCAACTCAATGGCGGCGTCGGACTCTAAAGTTAAAGCAGCTGCGGCCGGGTTGGCCAAAGCTGGTGCCATTGTGGAAGAAGTTTCCGTCCCCATGCATTTGGTTGGTCCCGCAATTTGGTTGCCCATTGCCGCCGAAGGTGCTACGCAGCAAATGATGAAAGACAATGGTCACGGCTTCAATTGGAGGGGCTTGTACGTCACCAGCATGATTGACTTCCACGCCGGTTGGAAATCCCGCGCCGATGAGTTGTCGGAAACTTTGAAGCTCACTATGGTGTTGGGGGAGTACTTCATCAAGCATTACCGCGGTCACTATTACGCCAAGGCCCAAAACCTGTCTCGCCAATTGCGTAAAGCCTATGACGATGCACTGGGCCAATACGATTTGCTGCTTATGCCCACTGTGCCATTGACGGCCACCCCTTTGCCCAAACCTGGCGCGGCCGTGGAGGAAGTGGTGCAGCGTGCGTTTGAGATGTTAGCCAACACGTGTCCGTTTGACGTCACTGGCCATCCAGCCATGTCGGTGCCATGCGGAATGGTGGAGGGTTTGCCCGTTGGCATGATGCTGATTGGTAAACATTGGGACGAGGGTGCCATATACCGTGGCGCTTATGCTTTCGAGCAACTGGGTGACTGGAAAAAAATGTGAGTAGATTCAGATGCCCACTTTGGCGGGCATTAACTTGTAAGCGTTAGTTTTTCAATTCAAAAAGGAACACATCATGGACCGCAGAAAATTTATTCAGACCACCGCGGGTGGCATCGCAATCGGCGCCTCTGGCATGGTTGGCACCTCAGCTTTTGCAGCTGATGACATCATGGTCGGCAGCATTCACGATTTGTCGGGTGGGTTGGACATTTACGGCAAGCCCATGGTTGACGCGTTAACTTTGGCGATTGAAGAGCAAAATGCCGCTGGCGGATTGCTAGGAAAGAAAGTGGCTTTAGTCAACTACGACTCACAGTCCGACATGCAAAAATACACCGAATACGCCCAAATGGCTGCTTTGAGAGACAAAGTCGCTGTGGTCCACGGTGGCATTACCTCTGCTTCGCGCGAAGTGATTCGGCCGGTGCTGACGAAGAATAAAACGCTTTACTTCTACAACACCCAGTACGAAGGTGGCGTTTGCGATCGCAATACTTTCTGTACTGGCGTGACTCCCGCACAAACCGTGCAAAAACTCATTCCTTACTCCATGAAAAAATGGGGTAAAAAGGTGTACATCGTTGCAGCTGACTACAACTACGGTCAAATCACTTCACAGTGGGTCAAAAAGTATGTCACCGAAGGCGGCGGCAGCGTTCAAGCCATTGAGTTCTTCCCCTTGGATGTGACCAACTTTGGTCCTACCATCGCCAAAATCGAAGCGGCCAAACCCGACTTCGTCGTCTCTGCCCTGGTGGGGGGCGCACACATGTCCTTCTATCGTCAATGGGGCGCAGCTGGTATGCTGAAAAAGATCCCTATGGCATCTTCCACTTTCTCTGTGGGTAACGAGCAAGTGGTGTTGGCACCAGAAGAGTGCAACGGCATGGTCTTGTCTTACAACTACTTTGAGAAGATCGCCACACCCGAAAACAAAGCTTTCCTGGCTGCGTTCCACAAGCGTTTCGGTGCGGACTATCCCAACGTTACCGAATTGGCCATGGGGACCTACCAAGGCTTCAAGCTGTGGGCTGAGGCTGTCAAGAAAGCTGGCAGCATTGATCGCATGAAAGTGATCGAAGCGTTGGAGAGCGGTATCAGCATTGCAGGACCCAGCGGGAAAGTCACTGTGGACGGTGCTTCACACCACTGTATTTTGGATGTGAGCTTGGCCGAAGTGAAAAACAGAAAGCTGGACATTCTGCAAACATTTTCCCAGCAAGCGCCGTCTGACACCAGCGCGATGTGCAACCTTAAGAAGAACCCTGCTGACAACCAGCAATACGTGATCAAGGTATAAACCGTTTGGTCGTTGGACAGATTGAGAGAGAAGGCGTACATGGATCTTGCACTGATAGTTTCCGTACAGGTCCTGTACGCCATCGCCACCCTGGTGATCATTTCATCCGGGTTGGCGGTTATTTTTGGGATGATGCGTGTGATCAATCTCGCGCATGGCGAGTTTTTGATGTTGGGCGCCTACAGTGCTATTTTTGCGACCAAAGCAGGCATTAATTTATGGATTGCCATGTTGGTGGTTGCCCCTATCTGTGTGGGTGTGTTCGGCATTGTGGTTGAGCGACTGATCATCCGCCACTTGTACGGGCGCATGGTCGACACCATGCTAGCCACTTGGGGCTTGTCATTGTTGTGCGTAGGCTTGGTGACTTCTTTTTTTGGAAACACCACCTCAGGCGTGTCCACCCCTGCGGGCAGTTTCTCCATGGGTGCTTACTCGGTGAGCTTGTACACCATGGCCTTGATCATCATCGCGGCGTTGCTGTTGATCGCCATTCGCTGGGTTTTGCGTAGCACGGACTGGGGCTTGATTGCACGCGGCACCATGCAAAATCCCGCCATGGCTGATGCGCTGGGGATCAACCCAAAACGTGTGTACGCCGTCACCTTCGCCGCTGGTGCGGCATTGTCAGGCTTGGCTGGTGGTTTGTTGGCGCCCGTATCGGGCGTGGTGCCGACCATGGGTGCTTCCTTCATCGCGAAGGCTTTCATCACAGTTATTGGAGGCGGTAGCGCTATATTGACTGGCACCCTTTCGGCTTCCGCCTTGTTTGGTCTGATCAATCAATTGGCCACCTTCATCACCACCCCCGTGTTTGGTGAGGTGGCGCTCTTCATTGCAGCTGTGGTAATGCTGCGCATGTTGCCCCAAGGTATCACCGGACGCTTTTTCAAAGGATCGTTGTGACCGCTTTTCGCGAATCCCCCTGGAGTGCTGTTCTGGTGATGGTGCTTGGGGTAATGGCTACTTTGGCCGTGCCCAAATGGGTTGACGGCTTTGCTTTGATACAAATCACCATTTATGTGGTCATGGCCATCTTGGCGATCAGCCAAGCCTTTATTTGGGGCTTCTCGGGAATTTTGTGTTTTGGTCAGGCCTCCTTTTTTGGCCTGGGTGCTTACACCTACGCTTTGACCGTAATCAACATTGGTGAAAGCACCCTCCCCGTACTGCTGGCCGTTGCTTTGCCTGGTTTGTTTGCCTTGCTGCTTGGCTACTTCATGTTCTACGGGCGCCTCTCCGATGTTTATATGGGGGTCATTACCCTTACGGTGAGTTTGATATTTTTTAACTCGGTCAACTCCACTGCTGGCCCCGAATGGCGTATCGGCAAAGCCGCTTTGGGTGGCTTTAATGGGATACCGTCAGTTCCATCCATCAATTACCCCGGCAACCCTGAAGATAGCCTAGATGTGGTGGCCTTTTTTTACCTCAGTGCGTTTTGCTTGATAGCCATATATGGTGGGTTGCGTTGGCTAATTTCGTCACGCATTGGCCATGTAATTGTGGCGATCAAAGAAAACGAACAACGCGCCATTTTGCTAGGTTTTGACGCGCGTGCATTCAAACTGTTTGCGTTCACATTAGGGGGCTGCATCGCTGGATTGTCGGGGTGTTTTTTTGCTAACTGGGCTTCTTTCACCAGTCCCACCGTTTTTAGCTTGGGTCAGTCAGCGCAAATCATTGTTTGGGTTATCGTGGGTGGCTTGGGCACCTTGATAGGCCCCATCATTGGCTGTATGTCGATTCAATGGCTAACCACCCAAATTGGCACACAACAAACTTTCAATTCCAATTTGGTATTAGGGGTTATTTTGGTGGTGTTCGTGCTGTTGGTACCTAAGGGCATCATCCCTAGCTTGGGTGATGTTTTTGCGACGTGGTTTGGTAAGAAACCTGCCAAAGGGGAAGGCGCATGAGCGACGTACCTTTGCTTGAGACCCGCAATTTAAATATGCGCTTTGGTGGTGTGCACGCGACTCGCGATGTGAACTTCAAACTCAAAGACGGCGAATTGCGTTGCATCATTGGCCCCAATGGTGCGGGCAAAAGTACTTTCTTCAAACAGCTCACTGGTCAGTTGCGACCTACATCAGGCCAAGTGCTGTTTCGTGGGCAAGACATCACGGGTTGTCAGCCGCATGTGCCTGCCCGTCTAGGTATTGGGATTAAGACCCAGGTGCCCAGCTTGTTCAATGGCTTGTCTGTTTGGGAGAATGTGTGGCTATCGGCGTGTCGGGTCTATCCCAAGGCGAAGGCCCTTGAGGTCGCCCGTGAAACACTGGATCTTGTTGGCTTGAGCGCTTTGCAAAAGTCCACCACGGGTTTGCTGGCGCATGGTCAACGCCAATGGGTAGAGTTGGCGGTGGTGATTGCTGCCGACCCGTCGCTCATCTTGTTGGATGAGCCTGCGGCAGGCATGAGTGACCAAGAGGTGAGACGTACCGCCGATTTGATTTTGGAAATTAACAAACGTCACGCTTTGATTGTGGTGGAGCACGATATGAGTTTCATTCGCATGATTGCCAAGATGGTCACCGTGTTCCACCAAGGCGCGATCCTTACCGAAGACATGCCTGACGCCGTGATGAACAATCCGACGGTGCGGCAAGTCTATTTGGGTAAAAAAGCCGCTTAACAGAAGGAATCTGCATGCTGAACATTCAAAAGCTCCACGCAGGTTATGGGAGCATTCCAGTGTTGCGCGGCATCGATTTGCACATCACCCAAGGACAAGCCGTTGGTATTTTGGGGCACAACGGTATGGGCAAGACCACGATGTTACGCAGCATCATCGGTGCCTTGTTGCCCACCCAAGGCAGCGTCCATTTAAATGGCAAAGACGTTAGTCGCATGCAACCCAATCAGCGTGCTAAATTGGGCATGGCCTATGTGCCGCAAGGCCGTGAAATATTCCCCAATTTGTCGGTCACAGATAACTTGCGCATGGGTTGGGTCAAACGGGGTCGGGCAACTACCGATGATTTGGACGTCTTGCTTAACGATTTTCCTCGTCTAAAGCCTCTGCTGGACCGGATGGGTGGGTCTTTGTCGGGTGGCGAACAACAGCTTTTGGCTCTGGCCCGAGCATTGGCGGGTAACCCGCAGTTGCTTTTGCTCGATGAACCCACCGAAGGTATACAACCTTCCATCATCGAAGAAATTGCCGAGACCCTAACCGCGCTGCGTCAACAGCGATCGCTCACTATTGTGTTGGTCGAGCAAAATCTGGATTTCATCGCTTCGGTATCAGAACGTGTGCTGGTTATCAAGCGCGGTCAAATCACTGGTGAAATTCCTCGGGATCAACTAAACGACGTCGATACCGTAAGCGAATACACCGGCGTGTCCAGCTCGCATTAATGGCGTGTTGCCCTATTTCATTTCAACCTCGGCCCAAGGGTGGCGCTATGTATATGCAGCTCCGTGCATTCTGTGCGCTTGTGACAGGCGGCGGGAAAGTGATTGGCTCGGTAGTCAACAATTTGAAATCATAGCTTGCTAAATCGGCGGATGGCTCCCAGGCGGTGTGTGAAACCAAATCGAAAGCGACACCTCCAATTTTTTCCAGATAGCGTTCGGCACGAACCCGACGGATCACATGGGTACGACGCAAGAAGTGGCCAGGGCAGTGGTTGTTTTGGCCAACTCTCTAGCCAGATTGTCCACCGGAACCAAATTGGTGGTTGGCGGTGCTTTGACCAAAGGTGTTCTGCTGTAAGGCTTTTGGTTTTTTTCGAATCGGCCGGGCTGAACTAGTATGTACTGTGGCCGGTAATGGCAGAAACCCCGGGGGATGCGGTGGCAGACATTAGCTAGCCTTTAGGCGGGTGGATCATTTTGTGTCTCTGGTAGAAAAAAAGATGGAAAACGCTTGCATGAACCGGCCAACTGCAACGCCGAATCGCTGGCAATTTTGGATCGATCGGGGGGGCACCTTTACCGATGTCGTGGGGCGTCGCCCCGATGGCAGGCTGTTGACACACAAACTGCTCAGCGAAAATCCAGAGCAGTACTCGGACGCCGCTGTGGCAGGCATTCGGCACCTGCTCGGTCTTCACGCCGATGAACCGATTACGCCCGAGCTGGTGGAATGCGTGAAGATGGGAACGACGGTGGCAACCAACGCATTGCTGGAGCGCAAGGGCGAACCAACGCTGCTCGTGACAACCCAGGGTTTTCGCGATGCGCTGCGCATCGCTTACCAGAACCGTCCGCGCATTTTTGACCGCAATATCGTGCTGCCCGAATTGCTTTACAGCGCTGTTGTGCAAGCGCAGGAACGCGTCGGAGCTCACGGCGATGTGGTCGTTCCGCTGGATGAAAAACAGCTCAAACGTCAGCTGCACATGCAGTACGACAAAGGTCTGCGCAGCGTTGCTATCGTCTTCATGCATGGGTACCGGTATACGGCTCATGAGCGGGCGGCCAAAGCGATTGCGGCTGAGGTCGGCTTCACGCAGATCAGCACATCGCACGAAACCAGCCCCATGATGAAGTTCGTCAGTCGCGGCGATACCACGGTGGTCGATGCCTATCTGTCACCGATCCTGCGCCGCTACGTATCGCGGGTAGCGCTGCAGATGCCTGGCGTCAATCTGTTCTTCATGCAGTCGTCTGGGGGCCTGACCGATGCCCATGCCTTTGCGGGCAAGGATGCGATCCTGAGTGGCCCGGCGGGTGGAATTGTTGGAATGGCACGCACGGCGGCCATCGCTGGGATCGAGAAAGTGATCGGCTTCGACATGGGCGGAACCTCCACCGATGTCTCGCATTTTGCCGGCGAGTTTGAGCGCGAGTTCGAGACACAGGTTGCTGGAGTGCGAATGCGCGCACCGATGATGAGCATACATACCGTAGCGGCAGGCGGTGGTTCGATTTTGTCATTCGACGGTTCACGCTTTCGCGTCGGGCCGCAGAGCGCGGGGGCGAATCCGGGACCGGCGAGTTACCGACGCGGTGGCCCGCTGGCGGTGACCGACGCCAACGTTTTGCTCGGCAAGATCGTGTCGCGCTACTTTCCCAAGGTGTTTGGCCCGTCGGCAAACGAGGCGCTCGACGCAGCTGTCGTTCGCGACAAATTTGGGGTGCTTGCGGCTCAGACCGGCCGCGCTGCCGAAGATGTGGCCGAAGGCTTCATCCGCATCGCCGTGCAGCAGATGGCCAACGCCATTAAGAAGATCTCGGTTGCACGCGGCTACGACGTAACGCGCTACACGCTGCAGTGCTTCGGCGGTGCCGGTGGCCAGCATGCTTGCCTGGTTGCCGATGCGCTGGGTATGACGAGCGTCCTTGTGCATCCGCTGGCGGGGGTGCTGTCGGCTTACGGTATGGGACTGGCTGACCAGAGCGTTATCCGTGAGCAGGCCGTGGAACTCAAGCTAGACATGCAAGCACTGCCGCAGATCACATTGCAACTGGAAGGTCTGGCGGCTCAGGCGCGTGATGAACTGGTTCGACAGCAGGTCAGCCAAGGCAGCATCACGGTGCATCGGCGTGTGCACGTGCGCTACGAGGGCAGCGACGCGGCGTTGATGCTGGCGTATGTACCGACTGCTTGCGCCACGCCCGACGTGATCGTGGCCGCTATCGTGGCGGGCTTCGAAGCCGCTTATCGGCAGCGTTTCGCTTTTCTGATGCAGGGTAAAGCACTCGTGGTTGAGGCCGTGTCGGTAGAGGCCGTAGTCGCTGGTGACGCACCGGACGAACCCCGCCATGAATTGCAGGTCCAGCGCGATTTGCATGCCTGCGGCGTCGTGCGCGAGACCGTTCCCATGTACTGTGATGGCCGCTGGCTTCAGGCTGCGCTGCTGTTGCGTGAGGATCTGCGTCCAGGGGACTGCGTGCTCGGTCCAGCCATCATTGCAGAGCAGAATGCAACGACCGTGGTGGAAGACGGTTGGAACGCCGAGGTGACGGTGTTCAATCACTTGGCCCTGGGCCGCATCGCGCCGCGTGCGCAGACCTTTGGTGTGGGCACCACGGTGGACCCGGTGTTGCTCGAGGTGTTCAACAACTTGTTCATGAACATTGCCGAGCAGATGGGCCTGCAACTTCAGAACACCGCCCACTCGGTCAACATCAAGGAGCGCCTGGATTTCAGTTGTGCGCTCTTCGACGCGGCGGGCAACTTGATTGCGAATGCACCGCACATGCCGGTGCATCTGGGTTCAATGGGCGAGAGCATCAAGATCGTGATCCGCGAGAATGCCAAAAGCATGCATGACGGTGACGTCTTTGTGCTCAACGACCCATACCACGGTGGTACGCACCTGCCCGATATCACCGTTATCACGCCGGTCTACCTGGTGGGTGACGCCCCCAGTTTCTATGTCGGCTCACGCGGGCATCATGCCGATATCGGTGGCATCACGCCGGGTTCAATGCCACCGTTTTCGACCACCATCGAAGAGGAGGGCGTGCAAATCAATAACGTAAAACTGGTGGATCACGGGCTATTACAGGAGGCCAGGATCATCGACTTGTTGCGAAGTGGAAAATACCCTAGTCGCAATCCACAGCAGAATCTGGCCGATTTAAAGGCACAGATCGCCGCCAACGAGAAGGGCGTGCAAGAGTTGCGCAAGATGGTCGCGCACTTCGGTCTAGACACGGTGCAGGCTTATATGCGCTACGTGCAGGACAACGCGGAGGAATCGGTTCGCCGCGTCATCACGAAGCTAAAGGATGGCAGTTACACGCTGCCTTTGGACAACGGCGCGCAGATTCAAGTTGCAATCCGCGTCAACACCGGCCAGCGCAGTGCAGTGATCGATTTCACAGGTACTTCGGTTCAACAGACGAATAACTTCAACGCTCCAACCGCCGTCTGCATGGCCGCCGTGCTGTACGTCTTTCGCAGCCTGGTCGATGACGACATTCCGCTCAATGCCGGTTGCCTCAAACCGCTGTTGGTCATCATCCCGGCCGGTTCGATGCTCAATCCAAATCCGCCGGCTTCCGTGGTAGCGGGCAATGTGGAAACGTCGAGTTGCATCACCAATGCCCTATACGGCGCGCTGGGTGTCATGGCGGCGAGTCAGTGCACCATGAACAATTTCACTTTTGGCAACGCACGCTACCAGTATTACGAGACGATCTCAGGTGGTGCCGGCGCTGGCGACGGTTTTGACGGAACTGACGTGGTGCAGACGCATATGACCAACTCTCGCCTGACCGACCCCGAGGTGTTGGAGTTTCGCTTTCCGGTGCGTCTGGACAGTTACGAAATCCGTGCTGGTTCCGGTGGTTCTGGGCGCTGGCACGGTGGCAACGGCGGGGTGCGCCGTGTGCGTTTTCTCGAACCCATGACGGCCAGCATCCTGTCCAATGGACGCGTTCATCCTTCTTTCGGTGCCGCTGGCGGTCAAGCAGGGCAGGTGGGCATCAACCGCGTGTTACGTGTTGATGGCACGGTGGAAGAACTGGCGCACATTGGTCAAGCCCAAATGCAAATCGGTGATGTGTTTGAGGTCAGCACGCCTGGTGGGGGTGGGTTTGGAAAAATGAACCCAACCTGAGATCTGAGCGACTTGACGGTCACGCGACGGTTGTGGGTCCAACTGAGGGGTACGAGCTACTTCCTATGGGTTCAGATTCCCAAATAGGCGGAACGAACGCGGTCATTGGACAGCAGTTCCTGCCCCGTGCCGGACAGGCTGATCGATCCAGTCTCCAGCACATAGCCACGGTCGGCTAGCCCCAACGCGGCGAAGGCGTTTTGTTCCACCAGCAATAGGGTCATGCCGGAGGCCTTCAGTTCACGAATAGCCCGGAATACGACCTCAACCAGCAGCGGTGCCAGCCCCATGGACGGCTCGTCAAGCAGCAACAGGCGGGGTCTGGACATCAGCGCCCGGCCGATAGCCAGCATCTGCTGCTGACCTCCTGACAGGGTGCCTGCCACCAAGGTGCGCTTGTCCTTCAGGATGGGAAACATGGCAAACACTTTTTCCAGATCGTGCGCGCGCTCTCCCTTGGGGCGGGTATAGGCCCCCAAAAGCAAATTGTCTTCAATGCTCAGAGGGCCAAACACTTGGCGACCTTCTGGACTATGGCCAATACCGCGACGTGCACGCAAATCGGGGCGCAGGTGGCTGATGTCTTCGCCGGCAAATGTGACCGTGCCCGCGCTCAGTGGCTGTAAGCCGGAAACGGCACGTAAAAAGGTTGTCTTGCCCGCTCCATTGGCGCCCACCAGGGCGACGGTCTCGCCTTCATTGACATGCACTGCGATGCCCTTGAGCGCCCGGATACGGCCATAGCAGCACTCCAGCGCGGTAGTGGCCAGCAGCGGGGCTTTGGCCTGTAATGTGGCACGAGGGTGCGCGCTCATAGGTAGGTGCTGCTCATGCTGTAGCGCCCAAATAGGCTGCGATAACTTCCGGGTTTTGGCGCACCTCTTGTGCACTTCCTTCTGCGAGTTTCTTTCCGTGGTCCAGCACCAAGATGCGGTCCGACAGGTTCATCACCATTTTCATGTCATGCTCTACCAGCACGACGGTGACCCCAGAGTCGGCGATGCGTCGGATCAGCCGGTCGATTTCCAGGGTTTCGGTGGGATTGAGACCGGCGGCGGGCTCATCCAGGAAAAGAATGCGCGGCTGCAGGGCAAGTGCACGTGCAATCTCCAGCCGCTTGAGTGCGCCATAAGGCATGCCGTCAGCGCGTGCACCAAGGTAGCCCTCCAGGCCGACGCTTTTCATCAAGGCGCTGCATTCCTCGCGCAGCACGCGGTCGCGGCGGGTAATGCCGGGCAGGTGAAAAGCCGACTTGAACACGTTTCGATCCAGACGTAAGTGGGCGCCCACCATCACGTTTTCCAGGGCATCCATGTTCATGCAGACCTGCAAGTTCTGAAAAGTGCGTGCGATGCCCAACATCGCCAGACGGTGCGGGGCCAAGCCGGTAATGGATGTGCCATCAAGCCGAATGTCGCCACTGCTGGGCTGGTACAGGCCGGTGATCAGGTTAAAAAGGGTTGTTTTGCCGGCGCCGTTGGGGCCGATGACGGCGTACACCGTGCCTGCGTCCATGGAAAAGCTCACATCCTGCACGGCTTTGACGCCGCCGAAGTGAATGCTCAGCCTGTCAACTTCCAATAAGGCCATTCAGTTCACCGGTCTCTTGTTTTTGGCTTTGCTACGCCACTGGCTCCACCAGGAATGCAGGCTGGGCACCAGGCCACGCGGCATAAACACCATATTCGCCATCAAAATGGCGCCAAATGCTACGGTTTCCCAGCCCTCAAAGCGCGTCAATGCTTGGGGCAAGGCGGTCAGCACCACGGCGCCCAACAGCGAGCCGTAGACGGATGCCATGCCGCCAACCACGACCATGGTGACCAGTTCGATGGAGTGGAAAAAGTCGGCCATCGAAGGGGTCACAAAGCCCACATACAGCGCAGTGACGCTACCCATCAAGCTGGCAAAGGTGGCCGACAGCACAAAAATGGACATCTTGTAGCGCACTACGTTCACCCCCGCGACTTGGGAAGCGGGCTCAGACCCATGCAGCGCGCGCAACGCACGGCCAAAGGGCGAGTCCATCAGGTTTTCACAGAGCCAGACGCTTATGACCAGCAGCGCGGCCACCGCCACATACCAATGGCGGTCAGTCGACAAGGGCAGTCCAAACAGTTCCAGCGGCAAAACCGCCATGCCATCGGGTCCTCCGGTCAGCCCAGCTTCGTTACGAAGGACCATGGCGATGATGATGCCCAGCCCCAGTGTGGCCATGGCCAGGTAGTGGCCCTTGAGCTGAAAAATCGGCCGCGCGATCAGTGCTGCTAGCGAGCCCGTTACCAGCGCCCCTGCGCCTATGGCGGCAAGAGGATGCCAGCCAAAGTGACTCGGCAAAACCGCCGATGCATACGCACCAATGCCCAAAAATCCGGCGTGCCCCAGGCTGATTTGCCCGGCAAAGCCGATCAACAGGTTCAGCCCAAGTACGATCACGCAGTTGATCAGCATGCGAATCGCCAGGTCGACGTAAAAACTGTTGGGCAAGAGCCAGGGCAGCACCAGCAACAGCAAAGACAGCAGCGCCAGCGTGCGGTATTTGGTTGGGTTCATCTCTTAGACCCGGTCGGTCGATTTGCCGCCCAGGATTCCGCGTGGCAAGAAAAACAGGATCAACAAAATAAGAACGAAGGGAATGGCATCTTTGTAGGCTGAGGATATATACCCGGCACCCATGGCTTCCATCACACCCACGAGTAGCCCGCCAAGCACCGCGCCCAGACCATTTCCCAAACCGCCCACTACGGCCGCCACAAAACCCTTGAGCCCGAGCAAGATGCCGGTGTCGTAAGAAGTCAGCGTGATGGGTGTGAGCAATATGCCCCCCAGCGCGCCCACAGCCGCCGACAGCGCAAAACTCACCAGCAGCACGCCGCCGGTGTGGATGCCCACCAGCTGCGCGGCACCTCGGTTGTAGGAAGTGGCCAACATGGCTTTGCCATAAAGCGTGTATTTGAAGAAATATCCCAAGGCCAGTACCACCAGTGCGCTGACCCCCAGCACCCACAGACTCTGGGGCATCAAGGTGGCGCCGAGAACCAGAATCGGTTTCTCCCCCGAAAACGCCGGCAGGCTGAATGTGCCTTTGCCCAGCCAAACCTGCACCAGCCCACGGATGACCAGTGAAGCGCCAATGGTGATGATGATCAGCGTGACGGTTTCTGCGCCCATGACCGGCTCTATGGCCAGCTTTTCCAGCGCCATGCCGACTAGCGCGGGCACTGCAATTGCCAGCCCCAACGCCAAAGGCATCGGTAGTCCAGCTTGGGAAAAGAACACACTGAGCATGCCGCCGAGCATGATGAATTCACCCTGCGCAAAATTGATGACATGGCTGGCGTTGTAAATCAGCGTAAAACCCAGTGCTGCCAATGCGTAGGTTGCGCCCACGGTCACGCCCGAGAACAGGAATTGGAGAAATTGGGCGAGTTGAAGATCCATCGGGCGATACAAAAAAGTGGAGCCGGCAATAATAAAGTATCAAATTCGCTGCGATGCCTCAGGGTTTACCCGTTGAAACGCAGGGGATCGGTGGCTTGAAAGCGCGTCAAAGACGCACTGATGGGCCCTGGGGTGCTGCCATCTGCCAAGCGGCAGTAAAGGTCTAGGTGCCGCTCCGACCCCGCCAATAGGCGCCGGTACAGCTCTTGGCATAGCAGCCTTGCGGTTTGGCCCGGCCAACCTGGAGGTAGCAGTGCGGTGGGAAGTTCGGGGTCGCGCAGCAACAGCCGGCGGTAGTCGTGGATGAGCAAGATGCGCAATAAAAATGCACTTTGGTCGTCGATCGCGCCTGGGTCTGTGGCGGTGCTGGGTTGCGCGCCCTGCAAGCGCGCAACCTCGAGCAGCGGTTGGTAGGTTTGCACAAAGCTGGTGTATCGCAGGCCCAGCTGCTCCAAGTCCCAGGCGCGCCTGACTACATCGGCGCTGCTGGCCGCACCAGCAGAGCCCGACTCTGCAGCCAGCAGCGGCAGCAGCGACGGGCGCAGAGCGCCCAAACCTTCATCCAACAAGGCATCAAAGGCAGCGCCCAGATCGGCGCTGGGGTGAATGAAGGTAGTGGGGCTCAGACTGCCAAAACCGTGCCAAAAAAGTGCTGAGCGCAGCGCCTCGCGTTCTTTGGCATGAAGTTCACCCGTGGTCAGAATGAGACGCCAGCGCTGGTCCCAGACGGGGTCGGTATTGGCATAGATATGGCGCGAGGCTTCGACGATGCGGTGTTGACCGGTGGGGCTGAGGAAGTAGTCCGACCGCCGGCCGTGCACTTGCGGCCGCACCCAGTCTTCCTTAACCAGACGAAAGAGCGCGGTGCGCACCAGTCGCGCGTTCAAGGCCAGCGGCTCAAGCAGCTGGACCAGGCTGCCCACCCAAATGCCGCCGCCCCGAGGGAAGAGGGCGTCTCCGAATACCGAAACGATCAAAGAACCCGCCTGCATGCGCGGCTGTTGACCGAAGGCGTGGATATGGCTTTGGATAAGTGGGTTCACAAATACAGGCTTCGCGGCAGGAGGATTGGGTGATCGCGTTTGGTGGACTTAGGGTTAATCATGATACATAAAAGTCCAGAATGAGAATTATTTGTATCAAATATGATATTCTCGATTTTTGTTTTTGATGCCAAGAAAGCGTGCTTGGCGCTCGAAAATTCGACACTATTGCTGGAGATGGAGAAATGGAATCGCCGCTGATTGTGGATTTTTGCACCGCTGGGTGCCGCAAGTGCGCTCGCAGGATTCGCTGTGGTCGATAAGCTTGTGCTCGCGCCAGGCGGCGTCCCCGACCCCTTGCTGCTTGCCCAGGCGGTAGCCCGAGGGATGTTGGACAAGGACCGCGCTGCCCAAGGCCTGGGTGTGCAGATTCTGGATGTGCAAGCCGGTGAGGCCGTACTTTCGATGCGCGTGCGCGCTGATATGACGAACGGCCACCAGACCTGCCACGGCGGCTACATCTTTGCGCTGGCGGACACCGCATTTGCTTATGCATGCAACAGCTACAACATCAAAACCGTGGCTGCCGCCTGCACGGTTGATTTCTTGGCCCCTGCCCTGGAAGGGGACGTGCTGACGGCCGAAGCCCGAGAGCAGACTCTGAGCGGACGCACTGGCATATACGACGTAAGGGTTCACGCCAATGAGAAGACTATCGCCTTGTTTCGTGGCAAAAGCCACCGCATCGGTGGCGATGTGGTTGAAATCTGAGCGTGCCAGTTGCCGCGCTTAAAGCACCGAACTTTCCCCAGGAGACGCCCCCATGTCGGTAAGAGCCCCCGCCCCAGGTGACTTGGAAGCCATCGAAACGGCCAGCCGCGATGAGATAACGACCCTGCAGATCCAGCGTTTGCGATGGACGCTGCAACACGCGTATGACAATGTGGCGCACTATCGCCACAAATTTGACGCCGCCGGCGTGCACCCTGCTGATCTGCGCACCCTGGCCGACCTGGCCAAGTTCCCGTTTACCACCAAACAAGACTTGCGCGACAACTATCCCTTTGGCCTCTTCGCCGTGCCGCAAAACCAAAGGGCGCGGGTCCATGCCTCTTCTGGAACCACCGGTAAACCCACGGTGGTGGGCTATACCCTGAGGGACATCGACACTTGGGCCGACCTGGTGGCGCGCTCGATTCGCGCCGCCGGGGGGCGGCCAGGCGATATCTGCCATATTTCCTATGGCTACGGACTGTTCACGGGCGGCTTGGGCGCCCACTACGGCGCCGAGCGCGCGGGTTGCATGGTGGTGCCGATGTCTGGTGGTCAGACGGAAAAACAGGTGCAACTGATCCATGATTTCAGGCCCGACATCATCATGGTCACGCCTTCCTATGCGCTGGTGATCGCCGAACAGTTCGAGCGCCAGGGCCTGGACCCTGCCCAGTGTTCGCTCAAGGTCGGCATTTTTGGCGCCGAACCCTGGGGCGAGGGCATGCGGCTCGAAATTGAGCGCCGCCTGGGGCTCGATGCCGTGGATATCTACGGCCTGTCCGAAGTGATGGGGCCAGGGGTAGCCAGCGAATGCATCGAGTCCAAAGACGGCCCAGTCATATGGGAGGACCATTTCTACCCCGAAATCATTCATCCCGATACCGGCGAATTGGTGCCGGACGGGGAATATGGCGAACTGGTGTTCACGTCATTGTCTAAAGAAGCTATGCCGGTGATTCGTTACCGTACCCGTGACCTCACGCGGCTGCTGCCCCCGACTTCACGCAGCTTTAGGCGTATGGGCAAAATTACAGGCCGCTCGGATGACATGCTCATCATCCGCGGTGTCAATGTCTTCCCCACCCAGATTGAAGAGCAAATACTGCGTGACCCCCAACTGACCGGCAACTACCAAATCCAGGTCAGCCGCGAGGGCGCGCTCGACAACGTGGAGGTGCGTTGCGAGCTCACGCGCGATTTGTCGGGGCGTACCAGTGACGAGGCACGCACGCACATTGGCGCCCAATTGCGTCAGCGCATCAAAACACTGGTAGGCATCTCGACCCAGGTGCATGTGCTTGACTGCGAAACTCTGCCCCGCACCCTGACCGGCAAAGCAGCGCGGGTCATTGACCAGCGCCCCCGCGTCGTCCCGTGACCTGAGCCCCGTTTTTCGACCCAGTTAGTCCATTATTTCAACGAGGAGACACTTTATGAACACGACTTTTCAAAGCAAACGCCGCACC
>CANHZG010000012.1 GCA_947464995.1 Comamonadaceae bacterium
ACGCCAATTACTTCAGCGCTTTGGTGATCTGTGCCAGCACGTCTTTGGCGCTGACCGGAATCGGCGTGCCCGGACCATAGATGCCTTTGACGCCTGCGGCATACAAAAAGTCGTAGTCCTGGCGCGGAATAACGCCGCCCACGAAGACGATGATGTCGTCGGCTCCCTGCTTTTTAAGTTCGGCAATGATGGCGGGTACCAGGGTTTTGTGGCCGGCGGCCAGTGTGGACACGCCCACGGCGTGCACGTCGTTCTCGATGGCCTGGCGGGCGCATTCTTCGGGGGTCTGAAACAGCGGGCCCATGTCCACGTCAAAGCCCAGATCGGCAAACGCGGTGGCTACCACTTTGGCGCCCCGGTCATGGCCGTCCTGGCCGAGCTTGGAAATCATCACGCGGGGGCGCCGGCCCTGGGCGTCGGCAAAGGCGGCGATGTCGGCTTTGAGCGCGTTCCAGTATTCCATGGTGTCCCCATTGGTGGTGTCGGTGTCATAGGCTGCGGCGTATACGCCCGAGACCTTGTTGGTGTCGGCCCTGTGGCGGCCAAAGGCCACTTCGAGTGCGTCGCTCACCTCGCCCACGGTGGCGCGCAGGCGTATGGCGTGTATGGACAAGTCCAGCAAATTGCCGCCATGGCCCGCCGCATAGGTTAGTGCGTCGAGCGCGGCTTTGACGGCCACTGGGTCGCGCTGGGCCTTGATGGCGTTGAGCCGGGCGATTTGGCCGTCACGCACCGCCACGTTGTCGATGTCGCGCGCCTCGATGGCGTCTTCGGTCTTGAGTTTGTATTTGTTGACCCCCACGATCACGTCTTTGCCGCTGTCAATGCGCGCCTGCTTCTCAGCAGCGGCCGCTTCGATCTTGAGTTTGGCCCAACCGCTGTCCACGGCCTTGACCATACCGCCCATGGCTTCGACTTCTTCAATGATTTTCCAGGCGGCGTCGGCCATGTCCTGGGTGAGCTTTTCCATCATGTAGCTGCCAGCCCAAGGGTCGATCACATTGGTGATGTGGGTTTCTTCCTGGATGATGAGCTGGGTGTTGCGGGCAATGCGGCTGGAAAACTCGGTGGGCAGCGCGATGGCTTCGTCGAAGCTGTTGGTGTGCAGGCTTTGCGTGCCGCCAAACACCGCCGCCATGGCCTCGATGGTGGTTCGCACCACATTGTTGTAGGGGTCTTGCTCGGTCAGGCTCCAGCCGCTGGTCTGGCAGTGGGTGCGCAGCATGAGCGATTTGGGCGACTTGGCGTCAAAGCCTTTCATGATTCGGCACCACAACAGGCGGGCGGCGCGCATTTTGGCAACCTCTAAATAGAAGTTCATGCCGATGGCCCAGAAAAAGCTCAGGCGCCCGGCAAATTCGTCTACGTCTAGGCCGCTAGCGATCGCGGTTTTGACGTATTCCTTGCCGTCGGCCAGGGTGAATGCAAGTTCTAGCGCCTGGTTGGCCCCGGCTTCTTGCATGTGGTAGCCCGAGATCGAGATCGAGTTGAACTTTGGCATGTTCTTGGCCGTGTAGCCAATGATGTCGCCGATGATGCGCATGCTGGGCTCGGGCGGGTAGATGTAAGTGTTGCGCACCATGAACTCTTTAAGAATGTCGTTCTGGATGGTGCCACTGAGCTGCGCCTGCGCCACGCCCTGCTCTTCCGCCGCCACGATATAGCCCGCCAAGACCGGCAGCACCGCGCCGTTCATGGTCATAGAGACCGATACCTTGTCCAGGGGGATTTGGTCGAACAGGATCTTCATGTCCTCGACTGAGTCAATCGCCACACCGGCTTTGCCCACGTCGCCGGTCACACGCGGGTGGTCGGAGTCGTAGCCGCGGTGAGTGGCCAAATCGAATGCCACCGACACCCCCTGCCCGCCTGCGGCCAAGGCCTTGCGGTAGAAGGCGTTGGACTCTTCGGCGGTCGAAAACCCGGCGTACTGGCGAATCGTCCATGGCCGCACCGCGTACATGGTGGCCTGCGGGCCGCGCAGGTAGGGCTCAAAACCGGGCAACGTGTCCGCGTAGGGCAAATTCGCCGTGTCCGCCGCCGTGTACAAGGGCTTGACGGCAATGCCGTCGGGCGTGATCCAGTTCAGGGCGTCCACATTGCCGCCGGGGGCAGATTTGGCGGCAGCCTTGTGCCAGGCGGCCAGGGTGGCGGGTGTGAATTCGGGGTTCTTGTCGGTCATGGCGGGGTCTCAGAGGGCGCGGGATAGGGGTTTGCCCGCATCATATCATTCATAATTATTAATTCAAAACCTTCAAAAGGCTTACAATTTCGGCCATGTCCGCCCTCACCCTGACCCCGCGCGCGCTCTACGAAGAAGTGGCCGAGCTGCTGCGCCAGCGCATTTTTTCGAACCAACTCGCCCCCGGCAGCTGGATTGACGAGCTCAAACTGGCCGATGAATACGGCATCAGCCGCACGCCGCTGCGCGAGGCCCTGAAGGTGCTGGCCACCGAAGGGCTGGTGACCATGAAAGTGCGCCGCGGCGCCTATGTGACCGAAATCAACGCCAAAGACCAGCGCGATGTCTACCACCTGCTGTCGCTCTTGGAGGCCGACGCCGCAAGCGTCGTGGCGGCCAGCGCCACGGACGAGCAACTGCAAGACCTGCAAAGCCTGCACCAGGCCTTGGTGGCGGCGGTGGCGGACACCGACCAGTTTTTTGCAGTGAACGAGCGCTTTCACATGCGCCTGCTGGAGATTGCGGACAACCGCTGGCGCGACCAGTTGGTGGCCGACTTGCGCAAAGTGATGAAGCTCAACCGCCACCACTCCTTGCTGAAAAGCGGGCGTGTGGCCGAGTCGCTGAGCGAGCACCAGGCGCTGATGAACGCGCTACTGGGGCGCGACCCGGCCTTGCGCGCCCAACGGATGCGCGAGCACTTTGCCAACGGGCTGGAAGCCGCGCGGTAAGGCTTTTACCAAAGAGCCTGAAACCCACGCAAAAGTCGTTCAGGCGGCGGTGCCCGCCACCACCAAAGCCACGCCAGAGAGAATCAGCACGCCGCCTACCAGATGGTGCGACCCCAGCGCCTCACCCAGCACCAACCAGGCAACAAGCGCTGCGTAAAGCGGACCCAGGTACATGGTCATGGCCACTGCCCCTGCGCCCAGAACCCTTTGCGTCCAGCCGTAAATCCAGTACGCGGCGACACCTGGGAAAACCGCCGCCAACACCACCAGCCAAAGCGCCTGCACGCCCAACTCAGGCGCTCCATGCCACAGTTCCCAGGCGGCAAAGGGCAGCAAGCACACCACGCCCCCCGCGCAAATAACCGCCAATTGCGCCATGGAACTCAGCGCGCTGGGCCAGTGCTTTTGCAACAGTGAGTAGCCAGCCCAGGCAGTAGCAGCGGCCACCACCCACAGGTCACCGGGCACGAACTGCACATGGGACAAGCGCAGCCACTCGCCCTGCACCACCACATGGACCACCCCGATCAATGCGGCCGCCACGCCCAGCGCCTGGCGAGGCGAAAACGGTTCGTGCAGCCACAACACCGAACCCACCGTAATCATCACCGGCGAGGCGGCGTAGATGAGCGAGATATTCATCATGCTGGTGCTCTCGCCCGCAAAGTAAACCGCCGCCCCGCAAATCCACATGCCACAGGCGCCCAAGGCGAGGTATCGGGTGGCATGCTGACGCAGTTCCTGGCGCTGCTCCCACAGCTCGCGACGCGCCATCCAGCCCAGCGCCAACCCGGCCAAGGTCCACCGTCCCAAGGCCAGTACATGGGGCGTGATGACCCCCGGCGCGCGCCGGGCAATCACCGAGTTGACGATCCACAGCAACGGAATCACCCAAAACAGGACTTTGGCAATCCGGACGTGCGTGGGCAGCGGCACCGTTTGCATCAGGCGCCTTCAGTCAGGGTGTGGGCGCGGGTGTCCGCCAGCACTTCGGCGCCGCGCTCCAATGCCTCTCGAGCCTGACGCCACACCGCGCGCGGAGCCAGGGGTTTGAGGCGGTGGTCGCTCCAGACCTGGCGCCACAGACGCGCGCCGCGCTGGCCGTGGTACAGGCCCAGCATCTGGCGGGCAATGGCGTACCAGGGGCAGCCGTCCTCGGCAAAGGCTCGCTCCATATAGTCCACCATCGCTTGTTCCACCGACTCGCGGCTCGGCAGCGGGTGGGCGTCACCAAAAAACGTGGCGTCCCAGCTGCTGAGAAGCCAGGGGTTGTAATAGGCCTCGCGCCCGAGCATGGCGCCGTCAGCGTGTTGCAAGTGGTCGGCGATCTGGGTGTTGGTCTTGATGCCACCGTTAACGGCAATGGTCAGGTCGGGGAAATCGGTCTTAAGGCGGTAGGCCAAGTCGTAGCGCAGCGGCGGAATTTCGCGGTTTTCCTTGGGGCTCAGGCCTTGCAACCAGGCGTTTCGGGCGTGCACTATGAACACCTGGCAGCCTGCCTGGCTGACCTGGCCCACAAAGTCGCGCACAAAGCCATAGCTTTCCTCCTTGTCAATGCCCGTGCGGTGCTTGACTGTCACCGGCACATCGACCACGTCCAGCATGGCTTTCACGCCGTCGGCCACCAACGCGGGCTCGTTCATCAGGCAGGCGCCAAAGGCGCCGCGTTGCACCCGCTCGCTGGGGCAGCCGCAGTTGAGGTTGATCTCGTCGTAGCCCCACTGCGCGCCCAGTCGGGCGGCGGCGGCCAGGTCGGCAGGCTCGCTGCCGCCGAGTTGCAGCGCCAGCGGATGCTCCTCAGCGTTAAAGCGCAGGTGGCGTTGCACATCGCCGTGCACCAGCGCGCCGGTGGTCACCATCTCGGTATACAGCCGGGTGTGGCAGGTGAGCAGACGGTGAAAGTAGCGGCAATGGCGGTCTGTCCAATCCATCATCGGCGCCACGCTCAGGCGCCACGGTGAATAGACCCCAGGCAATGGAGCGGGCACGGGATTTACTACATTCATAGCGCATTATCCCAAGTGCCCGCTCAGCTTGGGGCAATGGTCTTATGCCGCCACGCACCACGGTGCGGCGTTGTGGACTAAACCCATCCACAAGGCCCATCCGGCACTGCCTGCGAGCGCGGCGCCCGCCAGACGCACACCCCAGGCACCGTCACCCCTGGAACTGCGGCCTGAGAGAGCGTGAAGCGCAGCATGGGGGGAAAGAAATACCACGGGCGCAGTTTGACCGGTGCGCCCCCCGGCAGGGCCGCGCCATGCCTGCACCTGCAGCCACAACCAAGGCCCGATGACCATGGTGACACTGGTACCCAGTGCAAACAAGGCCATTAGCAAGGCGCCTGCGGCGACACTGCCCGCCAAGGCGGCCACCATCACGGCCGAGTACAGCAGCCCGCAGGGAAGTAGCGCCCACAGCATCCCAAGCACCCAGGGAAGTTGCGCCGGGGTGGCACCGTGGACCCGTGCGCGCTGCCAAAGCTTGCGGCCACCCGTTTCAAGCCAGAGTGGTTGCTGCGCACGCAAAAGCAAAAACAAACCCAGCGCCAAGGCGGCCACATGCAGCAGGGACCAAAGCGGGCGCAAGGCGGCAGACTGCACGGTGAGCCAGCCCAGCCCCTGCATGGAGGCCGCCGACAATGCGCCCAGAGCCGAATACCCCAATACCCGCCCCCCCTGGAAAGCAAAAATCGCACGGTTTTTTCTGTCACCCGCCGCCTGGCCCAAGCCAGCGCAGGCAGCGCCGCACATGGCCACGCAGTGTGGACCGCCCACCAAACCCATCAAAAGAGCAGTCGGAGCAAGGGTAAAAAGTGAGGACGCCACCGAACCATCGTAGCGCAGGGCGCTTAGAGAATCTTGGAAAACCGGTTGCGGTTGATGCCGGCCTGTAAGTGGCGGTCAAACACCATGGCGATGGCGCGCACAAAAAACCACCCCGCCGCCGTCACCTGAATAGCGGTGTCGTCCACCTCCACCAAGCCCTCGGTTGCAAGCGGCTTGAGGGCTTCAAGCTCGGGGGCGAAGTAGCGTGCGAACTCCACGAAGTAATCGATAGCAATAGACTCAAAATGCAAAACCCCTTGGCACATGATGGCCATGATGACGGCGCGGCGCAACAAATCGTCGCGTGTCAGTGCGATTCCCCGCACCACGGGCAACCTACCTTGGTCTAGCAGGTCGTAATATTCTTCCAAGGTTTTGGCGTTTTGGCTGTAGGTCGCACCAATGCGGCCAATGGACGACACGCCAAGGGCGATCAAATCGCAATCGGGTTGGGTGCTGTAGCCCTGAAAATTGCGGTGCAGGCGGCCCTGGCGCTTGGCAACCGCCAGCGCGTCGTCGGGAAGGGCAAAGTGGTCCATTCCCACATAGACGTAGCCCACACCCAGCAGGGCTTGAAGCGAGCGCGACAACATGGTCACTTTGTCGCTGGCACTGGGCAAGTCGGCGCTGTCAATGCGGCGCTGAGGTTTAAACCGCTGGGGCAGATGGGCGTAGGCGTACAAGGCGATACGGTCCGGGCGCAAATGGGCGATTTGCTCCAAGGTTTTGTCAAACGATTGGGGGCTTTGTTGGGGCAATCCGTAAATAAGATCCACGTTGATGGACTCAAAGCCAAGCTGGCGTGCCGCCGCAACCAAATCAAACACCTGTTGCGCGGGCTGGATGCGGTGCACCGCTTTTTGCACTGCCGCGTCAAAGTCCTGCACGCCAAAACTCAGGCGGTTAAATCCCATGGTCCACAAGGCCTTGAGACGGGTGCCGTTGACGGTGCGGGGGTCTACTTCGATGGAAATCTCTGCCGCAGGCGCGAGACGGAAGTGTTCCCGTAATAGCGCCATAACCTGGCGCAGCTCATCGTCGGTCAAAAACGTGGGGCTGCCACCACCCAAGTGCAATTGGCCCACCACCTGGCTCTTGCCAATGCGGTCGGTGTGCAATTCAATTTCCCGTTTCAGGTAGCGCAGGTATTCAACAGAGCGGCTATGGTGCTTGGTGATGACCTTGTTACAGGCGCAGTAATAGCAAAGCGATTCGCAAAATGGAATGTGAATATACAAAGACAGCGGCGAATTGGATGTAGTGGCTGCGCCAAACCGCAAATCAAGGGCCCCCAGGTAATCAGCCTCGGTGAAAGCTTCGACAAAGCGGTCCGCCGTGGGGTACGAGGTATAGCGCGGCCCTGAAACGTCGAAACGCTGTAAGAGTTCGTAAGAAACGCCGGCTGGGGTAGTATTCATCTGTTCTTTACAGAAAAGCAAGCGACTAATGTGGCTTATGCAAGGAGCGGCGCAATTGATTTGCATCAAATTTTGTGATGATGCAAAGTCCAAAAAGCGTTTACCGAGGAATCACCATGCCCCAACCGATCCATCTGCATCGCACTGAACAAGGCAACGCAGCCGCGCATCCTGCCCATGCTGGCGCTACTGTGATCCCCATCAGTGCGGGGAGCATCAAGGTTGCCTGCTCCAACTGCAATTTGCGCGAGTTGTGCATGCCCATGGGCTTGAACAAAGAGGAACTCGACCGCATTGACGCTGTCGTTGAAATACGGCGCAAGGTCAAAAAAGGCGATTATTTATTCAATAACGGCGAGAAGTTTTCCAGCCTGTTTGCCATCCGTACCGGCTTCTTTAAAACCTGCATCACCGCCGAAGACGGTCGCGACCAGGTGACCGGTTTTCAAATGGCCGGCGAAGTCATGGGCCTGGACGGCATCGTCAACGACCACCACACCTGTGACGCTGTGGCGCTGGAAGACGCAGAGGTTTGCGTCATGCCTTTTGACCGCATCGAGGAGTTGTCGCGCGAAATCGGGTCTATGCAGCGCCACGTTCACAAGATCATGAGCCGGGAAATCGTGCGGGAAAACGGCGTGATGCTTCTGCTGGGCAGCATGCGGGCCGAGGAGCGTCTGGCCGCTTTTTTACTCAACTTGGTGCAACGCTTGCATGCGCGCGGTTTTTCGCAATCTGAACTGGTATTGCGCATGACGCGTGAAGAAATAGGCAGCTACTTAGGTCTCAAGCTCGAAACCGTAAGCCGCACCTTCTCCAAGTTCGCAGAAGAAAAAATCATTGAGGTCAAGCAGCGCCACGTGCGCATCATCAGCAGCGACGCGCTACGCGACTTGGTGAACCGCACCGAGTGCGATTAGGCAATAAGCCTTTCGCCTGCAGGAGGCTTATTTTTGCTCCGGTTTGCCCGCCACGCCAGTAGCCGCATGGTTGCGCGCTTGCAGGGCCGGCGCCAAGTTACCCGACGCTGTCTCCACGCTTCGACTCAGCTCGATGCCCTTGCG
The DNA here is from genome assembly GCA_947464995.1 of Comamonadaceae bacterium. Taxonomy (GTDB): domain Bacteria; phylum Pseudomonadota; class Gammaproteobacteria; order Burkholderiales; family Burkholderiaceae_C; genus Allorhodoferax. Next base: position 8,224 of record CANHZG010000012.1, read on the forward strand.
GTAGTAGTCCTCATCCACCAAAGTGTCCATGCCTTCATAGGCTAGATAAAACGTAAATAAGCTAGCGACCACGACCACAGCAGGGCCCGAGATGACCATCCACACATGGATGTATTTCCACCAAGATGTGTCTGCTGGCGGGGCGGGGGGGGTATCGGTTGATTGCATACAACTCCTTAGCGGGGAACAATAAAAACGGCTTTTTCTTGGACAACCGTGCGTCCGGCTTCGCCATCGACTTCAAAGTGAATAGGGTGCGAACCTGCGCTGACCTGCCCCGGGGGCAACTGCAAGCGCACCACCACCCAGCGCGACTGCGCTGACTCGATCACCAAGTTTGGGTCGGTAACCACTGTCAACCCGGGCAATCCATCGGCCTGGATGTGCACACGCTGGATGGCCTCCGAAGCATTCATGATTTGGAGCCGAAAAACGTTCTCAATGTGGCCACCCTCCACTTCACGCGCCAACGAAGTACGGTCGCGCTCGACGTCCACCTTGAACGGTGGTCGAAGCGCCAGGCTGACCACCATGGCAATCACTACGGACGTCAGAACGCTGGTGTAGACCAACACGCGCGGGCGCAGCACATGGCGCAAGGTCTGCGATCGGCTCCACCGCTGGTTGACGGCGTTCTCGGTGGAGTACTTGACCAAGCCACGGTCGTAGCCCATTTTGTCCATTACCTCGTCGCACACGTCGGCGCAGGCGCCACAGCCAATGCACTCGTACTGCAACCCATGGCGTATGTCGATCCCTGTGGGGCACACCTGGACGCACAGAGTGCAGTCCACACAAGCACCTAAATGTGACAGTTCTAACTCCAGCTTTTTAGACCGGCGCCCGCGGGGCTCGCCACGCAAGGCGTCGTAGGTGACGATGAGCGTGTCTTTGTCAAACATCGCACTTTGAAACCGGGCATACGGGCACATGTGCTTGCACACCTGCTCGCGCATAAACCCGGCGTTTCCGTAGGTCGCGAAGCCATAGAAAAACACCCAGAAAATCTCCCAAGACCCCAGCGTCCATTGGGAAAACTCCCCGGCCAGCTCATGGATAGGCGTGAAATAGCCCACAAAGGTAAAGCCTGTCCACAGGGCGACTGCCAGCCATAAAACATGTTTGGCCGTTTTCCGGCCCAGTTTCTCCAAGGACCAATTACCTTCGTCGCGGCGCATATGCGCTGAGCGGTCCCCCTCGGTCTTCTTTTCAAGCCACAGAAAAATTTCGGTGTAAACCGTTTGCGGGCAAGCGTAGCCACACCACAGGCGCCCAGCCACCGCCGTAAACAAGAACAAGGACAGGGCGGAGATGACCAACAAACCCGTCAGATAGATAAAGTCCTGCGGATACAGCACCAGCCCAAAAATGTAAAACCGGCGCGCACCCAGGTCAAAAAGTACCGCCTGTCGCTGCCCCCACTCCAGCCACGGCAAACCGTAAAAAACCAATTGGGTCAAAAAAACCGTGGCCCACCGCCAGTGGGAGAAAAAACCTGAGACGCTGCGTGGGTAGATCTTTTGGTGCGCCTGGTACAGGGAAACAAGCTCGGCATCGGCGCCCGGTGGCGGAGCTATGGGTGTGGTGTCGGCAGAAAGCGCAATGGGGATAACTTTGCGTGGCGCAGGGTCAGGGGGCTTCAAACTCAGTAGCTTTCAATGAAATGACCGGGGCGACGCGGTTGCCGTATCGCCCCTGAGGCAACCTATTTATTGGAAAGACTCCAAACGTAGCCTGCTAGCACGTGGATTTGTGCCTCGGTAAGCTTGCCAGCCTGCGCAGGCATTTGGTTGACCTTGCCATTGTTGACCATGGCGGTGATGGCGGCCTCGCCGTAGCCATGGAGCCAAGTTTTGTCACTCAGGTTGGCAGCGCCCAATGCCTGGTTGCCCTTGCCGTCAGCACCGTGGCATGCCGCACAAACGATAAATTTGGACTTGCCGAGCTCGGCACGCACCGAGTCGTGTGGGCTGCCGGACAGGCTCAACACGTAATTGGCGACGTTCTTCACATCATCGGGCGTGCCCACGGCAGCGGCCATGGGGGGCATTTGACCGATGCGTCCCAAGGTAATGGACTCCTTGATCTTCTCGGGCGAGCCACCGTGCAGCCAATCCCCGTCTGTCAAATTGGGGAAACCTTTGGAGCCGCGGGCGTCGGAGCCGTGGCACTGTGCGCAATTGTTCATGAACAAACGCTCACCAATGGCGTGTGCGCCGGGATCGCGTGCCACCTGCTCGGGCGCCATGGCGACAAACTTGGCATACAAAGGGGCCTCGGCCAGTTGGGCCTTTTCGACCTCGGCCTCATACTGCCCCGCAGACGACCAGCCCAATTGACCCTTCGAACTTCCCAGACCTGGGTACAAGGCCAAGTAGGCAAACCCAAATACGATGGTGATAACAAACAACCAAACCCACCAGCGCGGCAAGGGGTTGTTCATCTCGCGCAGGTCACCGTCCCATACGTGGCCGGTGGTGTTGTCACCGGCTGTCATCGCACGCGCCTTGCCGCTAAACCAGAGCAGCAAAAGACAGGCTGCCATGCTGACCACCGTGATAGCGGCAACATAGACCGCCCAAAAATTGCTCGTAAAGTCACTCATAAGAATTCCTTGTGCTTGTCTTAGTCATCAGTCCTGCTCAAACGGCAGGTTGGCAGCTTGAGAGAAATCGTCCGCTCGGCGGCGCGACCAGGCCCACCACACGATTCCAATAAAAGTAGCAAAACTCACCACCGTAACCAGTGCGCGCAGCGTATTGACTTCCATTGTTTTTCTCCTGCCGCGCTATTTCAGCGCCAGTCCCAGCACCTGCAAATAGGCGATGGTTGCGTCGAGTTCGGTCTTTCCTTTGACATCTTCCGCAGCGCTGGCGATTTGGGCGTCGGTGTAGGGCACACCCACCCGGCGCAAGGCGGTCATATGGGACGGCATAACTTGGGCGTCCACCGGAGTCTTGGCCAACCAGGGATAGGCTGGCATATTGGATTCGGGCACCAGGTCACGCGGATTGGTCAGGTGAATGCGATGCCACTCGTCGCTGTACTTTGCCCCCACACGGGCCAGATCAGGTCCGGTGCGCTTGCTGCCCCACTGAAAGGGGTGGTCGTAGACCGACTCGCCCGCCACTGAATAGTGGCCATAACGCAGCGTCTCAGCTCTGAAGGGGCGAATCATCTGCGAGTGGCAGTTGTAGCAGCCCTCGCGGGTGTAAATGTCGCGACCCGCCAGTTGCAGCGCCGTGTAGGGCTCAATGCCTTTGATCGGCTCGGTGGTGGATTTTTGGAAGAAAAGTGGCACTATTTCAACCAAACCGCCAAACAAAAGCACCACCAGGATCAGCACAATCATCAAGAAATTATTGGTTTCAATCTTTTCGTGCGACAGGACCGATTTTGAATTGTCATTTGCCATGATCTTGTCTTTCTCTTAAGCGTGGGCCACCAGGGTGGGCACGTTGACCGTGACCGCGCGACCCGAGGTAGCTGTTTTAAGGGTGTTCCAAAGCATGATCAACATGCCGCCCAGGTAGAGCAAACCACCCAGCAGACGCAGCACATAGAAGGGGTAAGTTGCTTTCACCGACTCCACAAAGGTGTAGGTCAGGGTCCCATCGGGGTTGATCGCGCGCCACATCAGGCCCTGCATCACTCCGGCAATCCACATGGCCGCGATATAGATCACGATGCCGATGGTCGCGGTCCAAAAGTGCACTTCAATGGCCTTGACGCTGTACATCTGCTTTTGCCCGAATAGACGCGGGATCAGGTAGTACATAGAGCCCATGGTTACCAAGCCCACCCAACCCAGGGCGCCGGAGTGCACGTGCCCTACGGTCCAGTCGGTGTAATGGCTCAGCGCATTGACCGTTTTGATGGACATCATCGGGCCCTCAAAGGTGCTCATGCCATAGAAAGACAAAGAAACGATCAAAAAGCGCAGGATCGGGTCATCGCGCAGCTTGTGCCAGGCGCCTGAGAGCGTCATGATTCCGTTGATCATGCCGCCCCAGCTCGGCGCCAGCAAAATCAGCGAGAACACCATACCAACCGACTGGGTCCAGTCTGGCAAGGCGGTGTAGTGCAGGTGGTGCGGGCCCGCCCACATATAGGTGAAGATCAGCGCCCAAAAGTGCACGATCGACAAGCGGTAGCTGTACACCGGCCGCCCGGCTTGCTTGGGAATGAAGTAATACATCATGCCCAGGAAGCCCGCAGTCAGAAAAAAGCCCACGGCGTTATGCCCATACCACCACTGCACCATGGCATCTTGCACACCGGCATAGGCCGAGTACGACTTCATCCAACCCGCAGGAATGGCCGCGCTGTTAACCAGATGCAATATGGCCACGGCCAAAATGAATGCGCCGAAAAACCAGTTGGCGACATAAATGTGCTTGACCTTGCGCGTTCCCAGCGTGCCAAAAAACACCACTGCAAACGCCACCCATACCAAGGTAATCAGGATGTCAATGGGCCACTCCAGCTCAGCGTACTCCTTGCCCTGCGTGTAGCCCAGTGGCAAGGAAATAGCTGCCGCCAAAATCACCACCTGCCAGCCCCAAAAAGTAAAGGCCGCCAGTTTGTCGCCAAAAAGCCGCACCTGGGAGGTTCTCTGCACCACGTAATACGCCGATGCAAACAGACCACAGCCACCGAACGCAAAAATCACCGCATTGGTGTGCAAGGGTCGCAAGCGACCGTAGGTCAACCAAGGAATACCAAAATTGAGTTCAGGCCACGCCAATTGGGAGGCGATGATCACCCCCACCAGCATGCCAACCACCCCCCAGACCACCGTCATGATGGCGAACTGGCGCACAACGGTATCGTTGTAGCTCGCCGCCTGCTGATTCGCAAATGCCATAGCTTTCCCTTTTGAAAATTGCGCTCAGATCATTATGTTGGGGCGCAAAAACAACAAGGTTGATTCAAATCAAAAGGGCTCGGAATATTGCGCTGGAACCCCATCAATGGGGCCTAATTCCTGGCAATTAAGGGTCGCGCAGAATGCGCTCTCCCTCGGACTCGATGTCCTCAAACTGCCCACGGTCAATGGCCCACCACAGGCCAAGCAATATAAAAAACACCAAAACCACCGACAAGGGAATCAGCAAATACAAAATATCCATCAGTACCCCTTTTGCCCGGCCTAGTCGGCCAGAGCGAACTTGGCCCGCGTGAGACGCAGGGCGTTGGACACCACCAGCAAAGAACTGCTGGCCATGCCCAAGCCCGCCAGCCAGGCCGGCAACAGGCCGGCCACGGCCAGCGGAACGCAAGCGGCGTTGTACAACAACGCCCACACCAGGTTTTGCCGCACCACCGCCATGGTCTGGCGCGCCAGACCTACGGTGGCAGCCACCGCCATCAATTGCTCGCCTAACACCACAAAATCGGAGCGCGCCTGCGCCAGCGGCACCGCCCGCCCAAAGGCGAACGAGACTTGTGCCGCCGCCAGTACCGGGCCGTCGTTCAAACCGTCGCCCACCATCGCCACCCTTTGGCCGCGCGCCTGCAGGGCCCGCAGCGAATCCAATTTGTCGTCAGGCGAACAGCCCCCGCGCGCTTGCTCAATGCCCAGGCTCTGTGCAACGCGCAGAACCGCACTTGGCGCATCGCCCGAGAGCATGTGCACTTTGATCCCCATGGCAAAAAGCGCTTGTACGCAGGCTTGGGCGTCGCTGCGCAGTTCCTCTTGGAGCGCCAAAGTCGCCAGCCAGCCCTGCTCGTCGCTCATAGCAAGCGCCGTGTCGTCGCCCGCCAAAGGATCCAAACCGCAAAACGCAGCCGATCCCAAGCGCAAATCCATGGCCCGGGCCTCCTGATCGGCAGCCCCCGCACCGTCCACCAGACCCCGCGACACGCGTCGCACCGTTCCCGACAGGCCTTGCCCCGGCGACTCGGTCACACCTTCACAAACCCAAACGCCTTCGCTTGCCATGGCCGCGCTGGGCTGGGCCGCCACTGAAGAAGCGCCTTTGCAAACTGCACGCGAGGCCGGATGCTGTGAATGCTGCGCCAGCGCCTGCGCCCATAGCAATGCCTGCGCTGGAGACACGCCAGGACGACATTCGATGTGCTGCACCAACAAAGCATCGCGGCTGAGCGTGCCGGTTTTGTCAAACACCACCGTGTCTACCTTGGACAAGGCTTCCAGCGCCTGTAGGTTGCGAACCAACACGCCGCTGCGGGCCAAACGCCCGGCCGACGCCAGCATCGCCGCAGGCGTAGCCAGGGACAGGGCGCAGGGGCAGGTAACCACCAGCACAGCCACGGCCACCATCAGCGCGCGCTGCGGGTCGCGCTCCCACCACCACAGCGCAGCGCCCAGCGCGCACAGCAATACGGCCACCAAAAAGGGCTTGGCCAGGCGATCGGCGACCAAGGCGATGTGCGGCTTGCTGGCCGAGGCGCTTTCCATCAAGGCCACGATCTGGGCAAATCGTGTGTCCGTGGCCACCCGTTGAACCCGAACACCCAGCGTGGCACTGAGGTTTTGGCTGCCAGCCAGCACGGTGTCGCCCGTCTGACGCCACAACGGGCGTGACTCGCCACTCAAAATCGCTTCGTCGACATGGCCCGCACCAAACTCGACCACGCCGTCGGCCGCAAAGGACTCGCCCGCTTGCATGCGCAACAAGTCCCCTACCACGATGCGTCGCACCGCCACGCGCTCAAACGTGCCGTCCGCTAGCTGGCGCTCGACACTGTCGGGCAGGCGGTTCATGGCGCTTTCGAGCGCTCCAGCGGTGCGGTCGCGCAGGCGCAGTTCAAGCCAGCGCCCACTGAGCAAAAAGAAAACAAACATGGTCAGCGAGTCGAAATACACCTCGCGCCCAAAAACGCCCGCGGGCTCAAAGGTGCCAACCGTACTCAGCACAAAGGTCACCGCAATGCCCAGGGCCACCGGCAAATCCATACCGATGCGCCGGTGCGCCACGTCCTGCCAGGCGCTGCGAAAGAACGGCCCACAGGAAAACAGCACGACCGGCAGCGTCAGCACCCAGGACGCCCAGCGCAGCAAGCCCTCCATTTCGGCGCTCAAGTCACCAGCGCGGGCGATATAGGCGGGGTAGGCGTACATCATGACCTGCATCATGCACAGGCCAGCCACCAGCCAGCGCCACAAAGCCGCCCGGTTTTCGACCTTGCGCCGCTGACTGGCAAAAACGTCGTTGGCGGGCACCATGTGGTAGCCGCTGCTTCGCACCGACTGCATCCACCGTGACGGCACCGTTTGCCCCGCGTGCCACTGCACCGTGGCGCGCTGCGTGGCCGCACTGACGCGCGCACCGACCACCCCCGGCACGCGCAGCAAAGCGTCCTCAACACTTCCCGAGCAGGCGGCGCAGTGCATTCCATACACCACCACGTGCGACACCCAGATGCTGCTGTCGCCCTCCAATACCTGACTAAAGGCGCCCCATTCCAGCGGGTCGTCCAGCACTTGCAGCTGCTCCAAGGGGGGCAATTGCGGGCGGGCTTGGGGTGTCGAGGGTTCTGTCATCGGTGGTGCACGCATGGGTCCGATAGTGTGCCTGTTGCGGCCAGGGCAGCGCTTGATCCACGTCAATGCGACAAAACCACCCCGGGCCTACAGTTGCCTCACACCCTGAAAGGAAACGCTATGTACACCCGAATTCTGGTTGCCACCGACGGCTCCAAACTTTCCAAAAAAGCCGTCGCCAGTGCCATGGACCTCGCTGTTGCCTGCGGCGCGGAGCTCGTTGCCTTGCAGGTGGTGCCGTCCTACCCGCTCAGCTACTTTGAAGGCGGCATAGCCATTGACGGGGCTGAGATCAAACGCGTCGAAGCCTTGTGGGCCGCCAGCGCGCAGGCCACGGTGGACGCGATTAAGCAAGAGGCTGTATCCAAAGGCGTCAAGACCAAAGCGGTTATCAGCCGGTCGGACGTCGTTTCTACCGCCATCATTGCTGCGGCAAGCAAACACGGATGTGATCTGATTGTCATGGCATCGCATGGGCGCAGGGGCATCAAACGGTTGCTCCTGGGCAGCGAAACCCAGCAAGTGCTGACGCACGCCACCACTGCGGTACTGGTATTGCGCTAGCGCCATCAAGCGCGTCACCCTTCACTCAAACCGGATCTTGAAAACGGTTGCGAATGTCGATCACGTCGGGCCACGCTGCGACAAACGCATCCACCAAGCGGGGCTCAAAATGCACGCCGCGGCCCGCTAGCAAGTGGTCTTTTGCCCTGTCCATGCTCCAGGCGGGCTTGTAGGCGCGCGGCGTCGTCAAGGCGTCAAACACGTCGGCGACGGCCACGATGCGGCAATGAGACGGAATCGCCTCGCCCACCAGTCCTTGGGGATAGCCCGAACCGTCATATTTTTCATGGTGTCCCAGGGCAATCTGGGCCGCCGCCTGCAGCAGCGCGGAGCTGCTGCCCCGCAGCAACTCGTAGCCCAGCGTTGCGTGGCGCTGCATGACGGCCAGTTCGGCTTCATCGAGCCGACCCTGTTTACACAAAATGTGGTCAGGGATCCCAACCTTACCAATGTCGTGCATGGACGCCGCCTCCAACAAGAGTTCTTGCTCAGCCGCAGGCAGCGCGATTTCCCGCGCGATCAGATGGGCGTAATGGGCTACGCGCAAGATGTGTTCCCCGGTTTCCTCGTCGCGGTAGGCCGCAGCCCTGGCCAAGGCGACGACGGTTTCACGCTCTCGCAAACGCGCATCCTGGGTCGCTTGTCGCACCGCGTCGGTCAACCAGGCTGCATGGTCGACCAAATGCCGGCTGGCCTCACCCAACTTGAGCATGTTTCTGACACGCGCCAAAAACTCAACTGTATCCACCGGCCGGCGCAAAAAATCGTCCGCGCCCGATTTGAGCGCTACGTGGCAAACCTCTTTTTCATCGTTGGAAGTCACCATCAAAATGGGGATTGAAGCAGCCCCGTCAATGGTGCGAAAGGCTTCAATAAACTCGATGCCATTCATGCCAGGCATCAGGTAATCGACGACTACCAGGTCCACGCGGGTTTGGCGAGCAAAGTCTAGAGCATGCGTGGAATCCGAAAAGCTATGGCACTGGGCATCGTCAATCCGATTCAGCAGCGCGCCAAGCACCTTCAAATTCATTTCGGTGTCGTCAATCAGCAGTACGCGACGAGGCATTTCCAACATTCCTTTTCATAAATTATTTTATATAAATCATGAAAATAACATAACTAATGCACTCGTGGCGACCAATTACCCTCAAAAAATCAAAAAACGGTTTTCGCCTGAAGCAACAAGACGGGAAAACCCCGCCTTTCTGCGAACTATTGGCGCTAAGGCCGTGTATGCCGTCCCGCCCAAAGCCACAGGACGACCCCACCAATGAGCATAGGAACGCACAGCCACTGCCCCATGCTCATGCCCAAAGACAGCAAGCCCAGGTGTGCGTCGGGTTCGCGAAAAAACTCCGCCACAAAGCGAAACAGCCCGTAGCCAAACAAAAACGCAGCGGCCACCCGACCCTGCAGCGGGGTCGTGCGGGCGTACAGCCACAAGAGAACAAACAGCAACAGGCCCTCAAGCAAAAACTGATAGACCTGAGAAGGGTGCCGGGGCGCGTCTGATGCACCGCGAAACACCATGCCCCAAGGCAATTGCGGGTCGGCCAAGCGCCCCCAGAGTTCGCCATTAATGAAGTTTCCCACCCGTCCCGCAGCCAACCCGGTAGGCACGCACGGCGCGACAAAGTCTGCCACCTGCCAGAACGGGCGCTTGCGGCTAATTGCAAACCAGCCCATGGCGGCGATCACGCCCAACATGCCGCCGTGAAAACTCATTCCGCCCTGCCACACCGCGAGAATTTCCAAGGGGTGGGCGGCGTAATACAGTGGTTTGTAAAACAGGCAATAACCCAAGCGTCCGCCAAGCACCACACCCATCACGCCCAAAAACAAAATATCTTCCACGTCGCGCATGGACCAGGCATCCGCGCCTCGCAGGGCGTTGAAAGGGGCATGGCGCAAACGCCGGCTACCCAGCCACATGAACAAGGCAAAGGCCGCCAGGTAGGTCAACCCATACCAATGCACGGAAACCGGCCCCAGATGCAGGGCCACAGGATCAATTTTTGGGTGAATGAGCATGCGCGGATTGTGCCTCCATTGGCCAACGCGTCGGCGAGCGAGCCACCACACAACCAGGCGCGTGCCAAGCGCGTGAACACTTGTATACGATTAAACTAAGCACATTAATTAATTAATTTATTATGAATTCACAAAATTTAATTAAATCAATACTTTCCCAACTCGGTACCGTACTGGTGGGTAAGGACGATCAGATTCACGACAGTGTGAACTGCTTGCTCGCTGGCGGCCACCTGCTGCTCGAAGATGTGCCCGGCGTGGGTAAAACCACCCTGGCCCACGCTTTGGCACAAACGCTGGGCTTGCAGTTCTCAAGGGTACAGTTCACCGCCGACCTGATGCCCAGCGATCTGACCGGAGTCTCGGTCTACGAGCGTGCAAGCGGCGGCTTTGTCTTCCATCCGGGCCCGGTATTTGCCCAGGTGGTGCTGGCCGATGAAATCAACCGGGCTAGCCCCCGAACCCAAAGCGCATTGCTGGAGGCCATGGAAGAAAAGCAGGTCACTGCAGACGGGGAAACCCGGGCATTGCCCACGCCGTTTTTTGTCATTGCCACCCAAAACCCCCTGGACCAGGCTGGAACCTATGCCCTGCCCGAGTCCCAATTGGACCGATTTTTGATGCGTATTTCACTGGGTTACCCGGAACGCAACGCTGAGCGCTTATTGCTCGGTGGCCCCGACCGGCGCAGCCTCGTGGCCACCTTGCCAGCAGTGGTATCGGCTGAGCAATGGGAGGGACTTCAAAGGGATGTGCGGCAAATCCACACGTCCGACGCGCTGTTGGACTATGTGCAAGACCTCATCTTGGCGACCCGCTCTGGGGAGTGGTTTGTGCGCGGCCTGAGTCCGCGTGCGGGTATTGCCGTGGTGCGCGCAGCACAAGCCAAGGCCTTGATGCGTGGGCGTGGCTACGTGGCCCCGGACGACGTACAAGACATCCTGGTGGCAAGCACCGCCCACCGCCTGGTACCGGTGGGCGGTGCCAGCCTGGGCGCACGCGCCCAAGTCCAGGCCCTTGTCAAGGCCACACCCCTCCCATGACGCCACGCCAAAGCCTTCACGACCTCACGCGCCGGTGGCTTAATGCTCGCACCCCGGCCACCAATGTGTGGCTGCTGACGCATCGCAACGTCTACATACTGCCCACAGGCCCGGGGCTGCTGCTGGCCACGACACTGCTGGTCTTGCTGTTGACGTCGATCAATTTTCAACTCAGTCTGGGTTACGCACTGGCATTTTTGCTATCGGGTTGCGCCTTGGTCGCGATGCACATGGGCCACGCCACCCTGCGTGGACTGCGCCTACAGCTGCAACCGGTGCAAGCCCGCTTCTTGGGCACGGAAACTACCTTGGACATCGTTTTGCACACCACCCGCTCTGCGATGCGATATGGCGTGGGCCTAAGCCTTTCGAACACGCAGCAGTGGGCCTGGGCTGACGTACCTGGCCACGGCAGCACGCAAGTGCAACTGGCCTGGAGTGCGCCCCAGCGCGGACGCAGTACCGTGCCCATGCTGCGCGCGGAAACCCGCTTTCCCATGGGCATTTTCCGGGTTTGGTCGGTTTGGCGGCCGGCCGCCAGCGTGCTGGTGTATCCGCACCCCGAACCCAAGGCTCCCCCAATTCCAGGCACACCTGCTCTGGACGCAGCGGCCGACACGCCCCGAAGCACCGAGCCCGCATGGGACGGCCTGCGGCCTTACCGGCGCGGCGATGCCTTGGGCACCGTTGCATGGAAACAGTCGGGAAAAGCCATGGCTGCGGGCTCAGACGCATGGGTCAGCCGAGAGGCGCCAAGCCAAAACGGGGCCGAGGTCTGGCTGGATATTTCCCACACCGGCCTGCAAGACCCGGAGGCGCAGCTGTCGCGTCTGTGCGCCTGGGTGATCCATGCGCATGAGCAGTCCTTGCGCTACGGGCTGCTGCTGAAGGGCCAGCGCATCGCCCCGTCCCACGGACCAGCGCACCTGCATCGCTGTCTGGAGGCTCTCGCATTGTGCTGACGGCAGCCCCCTCTGCAGCCTGGCATCGCCTGCCGCGCCAGACACAAGACACCATTTTTGCGGTGGCGGTGGTTGCCTGCGTATTGGCACCCCAGACTGCGCACCTGCCCCTGTGGTGCAGCCTATTGGCGGCAGGTTTGTTGGCTGCACGCCTTCACCTGGCGCTGCGCGGGGAAGCGCTGCCGGGGCGCTGGTGGCTGGCCGCTCTGATAGCTACGGCCCTGGCGACCACCTATTCATCTTACGGAACCTGGGTCGGGCGCGAGGCGGGCAGTGCGTTGATTGCGCTGCTGTTGGCGCTCAAAACGCTGGAGTTGCGCAGCCAACGCGATGCATTTGTGCTCTTTTTCTTGGGGTTTTTCTCCTTATTGACGGCATTTTTTAGCTCCCAGTCCATGCTGACGGCAATTGCCGCCGCGCTGGGTGTGATGGGCTTGTTGACGGCGTTGGTGCGGGCCCATATGCCCGTAGGGAAGCCCCCGTGGCGCCCGGCGCTAGCGGTTGCAGGCAAGCTCGTGTTGCTGGGGTCGCCCACCATGCTGGTGCTGTTCTTGTTGTTTCCCCGGGTCGCGCCCCTGTGGGCTGTGGGCGCCGATGCGCTGCAGGCGCGCAGCGGCCTGTCAGGCACGCTGAAAATGGGCACGATCGCAGATTTGGCTCTGGATGACAGCATCGCCCTGCGGCTTCGCTTTACCAACGCACCACCAGCGCGCCAAGACCTGTATTTTCGCGGGCCCGTGTTGTCGCAGTTTGATGGCGAAGAATGGACACCGGCCGCACCCCGGCTGTCCCCCGAGGCGCCGGTGCACACCGGCTTTGTCACCCATGGCGAGCCCATCGCCTATGAAATAACCCTGGAGCCGCACCACCAGCGTTGGTTGCTGGCGATTGACGCAAGCGCAGACGCACCGGTAGTGGCCGGCCACATAGCTAGCCAATCGGCCGATCTGCAGTGGCAAAGCCTGGAGCCGATCAATAGCCCGGTGCGATACCAGGCCCATAGCCACCTGCAATTCCAATACGGTGCGCAGGAGTCTTTGCTCCAGTTGCAGCCCTACACCGCGCTCCCGCCGGGCTCGAATCCACGTACCGTGCAGTGGGCGGGCGACTTGCTGCGCGAGCCCGGCCTGCGCAATGCCAGTGCGACTGCGTTAAGCGATAGGGTCCTGGCGCACCTGCGCAAGGGCCCTTACCGCTACACCTTGAGCCCCGGGATATACGGAGCCGACGCTGCCGACGTATTCTGGTTCGATCGCCAGGCTGGGTTTTGTGAACACATTGCTGCAGCCTACGTGGTGGTGATGCGCGCCATGCGGGTGCCCGCACGCATCGTCACCGGCTACCAGGGGGCGACGCCCAATCCCCTAGACGGGTATTGGACAGTGCGACAGAGTGACGCCCATGCCTGGGCGGAAATTTGGCAGGCGGGCGTGGGTTGGCAGCGTGTAGACCCCACGGCGGCCATTTCTCCCTGGCGGGTTGACCAAACAAGGCGCCTGAGCGCGCCGCGCAGTGCCTTGGCAGGCGCATTGGCTAACGTGAGCCCGCAAGCCCTGGAGTCGCTTCGGGCGGCGTGGGAGGCCATCAATAATGGCTGGACCCAATGGGTACTGAACTACAACCAAAACCAGCAGTGGGACTTATTGCGCCAACTGGGCCTTTCCAGCCCCAATTGGCAGGACCTAGTCTCCCTGCTCAGCATACTTGCGGGTGCTACCGCCTTGGTGGGTGTTGGTTGGTCTCAGTGGCGAAGGCGGCACCAAGACTCTTGGGGGCGCCTGCAAATGCGCGTGCGCCAGCGCCTCACACGGCAGGGTCTGCCGATCGCGCTGCACCAAAGCCCACGCCACATGGCGGCCATGCTGGAGGCGCACTATGGCCCGCAGGCCGTCCCGGCTTGCCAGTGGCTGTTGCGGCTGGAACACGCGCGCTACGGTCGGGCGCCTGATGCACACCCGCTCGACGTACTACTTCGCCAATGGAAGCGCTTGCAATGGCCCCCACCTGAACACGGGCTTAGGTCGACGGCAAGACCCGCCTTGACGCCGCCCCCGACCGCTTCGCAGGGCGGGGGGCCTTTAGCTATCCCCTCTCAAGCCGATAACACCAGCATAACGGTGCCACCGTTCGCTTCGAAACGCAGCGACGCTTCACGTATTATTGACACGACTGCCCCACAGGACCGGCCATGAATCTCACTTTGGTTTCACTGATTTTCTTTTTTATGCTGGCTCTGATTGCGTCAGCAGTGTTTTACTACCTGTCGCTGCAAAACCTGGCCAGTATCCGACGCGAAGTCGACAAGCTGCACGCGCAGGCCACCGTAGCGCGCTCAAGCACCATGCTGCGCAATGAACGGGCGCGGTGCCAGCAGCAACTCGTAGGCATGGAAGCGGCGCTCCTGGCCAGCGACCAAAGCGCCCTCAACCCCCAAGAAGTATCCCAGGTGGACGCTACCGCGTTAGAAATCAAAAATTGCAACCAAGCACTGAAAAATGCGGGCGATTGGATGGGCCTGCCCTTTGACCTGGAATGGGTCGACATGCTGGACAAACTGCCGCGCCTCAACGCCCTATACCGTGCCAGTTTGCTGGACCCCAGCCAAGTACCCTTGGTGATCCTGGACAGCCAAGCAGCAAGCGCGCCACAAAACACACCCACTGGAGCTTCCCGATGAATAAGCCTGTACTTCGAACCGCACGGGCCATGGCTGCTGCAGCCCTGATGGTGAGCAGCTTTAGCACACATGCTGGTCTGTGGGAGGAAGGCTATGAGGCCTACCAGCGCAAGGACTACGCAAGCGCCGTAGCCCAATGGCGCGTAGTGGCCCAAACCGGCAACCGGGAAGCGCAGTCGCTGCTTGGTTTGATGTACTTTCAGGGGCAAGGAGTCGCACAAAACTACCCCCAAGCCATTGAGTGGCTGCTCAAAGCAGCGGCCCAAGGCGAGCCCAAGGCCCAGTTCAAACTCGGCAGCATGTACGCCAACGGCCAGGGCTTTACCCGGGATTACCAGCGTGCGGCCATGTGGTTTGTGATCGCCGCCGAATCAGGCCATCCCAATGCGGGAAAAGAACTCACCAAAGCCGCTACTGAATTGAGTGACAACGAACTTGCCATCGCCAAACGCTTGGCAAAAACCTGCGTCAAACGCGAATTCAAGGACTGCTAAGCCCCACGGGCACAGTTCGGCGCCACCCTGCCACCGGTGTCGGTGCCGCTACTGCCCCTCTTTGAACTTGATGGTGATGCTGACGCGCCGGTTACGCGGATCTTTGGGGTCGTTGGGGTTGTAGGGCGCGGTATCGGCCACGCCCTCAATCTGGGTGAACCGATCGGCCTTGATGCCGCTTTTTTCCAGTGTGGCACGCGT
>CANHZG010000013.1 GCA_947464995.1 Comamonadaceae bacterium
GTTCGGACACTAGCTCTGGCCGCTGCCATGGTCTGCACGGCCTGGGGCGCCCTGGCGGTTGAGCCCATCCGTATCGGATCGGTGTTGTCGGTTACCGGTCCTGCAGCTTTCTTGGGTGACCCTGAGCTCAAAACCTTGCAGCTCTATGTAGAAGAAATTAACAAAAAAGGCGGCGTCTTGGGGCGTCCCCTGGAACTGGTTCATTACGATGACGGCAGTGACGCTGCGAAGGCCAACAGCTTTGGCAAGCGCCTGATCGAGGACGACAAGGTCGATCTTCTGATCGGTGGTACGACTACCGGGTCAACCATGTCCATGGTGCCTCTGGTGGAAAAAGCTGGTATCCCCTTCATTTCTCTGGCAGGTGCGGTGGTCGTGATCGAACCAATAAAAAAATGGGTTTTCAAGACGCCGCACACCGACCGCATGGCAGCAGAAAAAGTGTTTGAGGACATGAAAAAACGTGGCATCAGCAAGATTGCCCTGTTGTCGGAAACCAGCGGTTTTGGCGCCTCCGGCAAAAAAGAAACCGAGGGCGCAGCGGCTCGCTTTGGCATCACCCTGGTGGCCAACGAAACCTTTGGACCCAAGGACACCGACGTCGGCCCGCAACTCACCAAAATCAAGAATACGCCCGAGGTGCAAGCGGTGTTTGTATTTGGTCTGGGTCAGGGTCCAGCCATCGTCACCAAAAACTACCAACAGCTCGGCATTACCTTGCCGCACTACCAGTCGCACGGTGTGGCGTCCGATGATTACCTGAAGATTGCCGGCAGTGCGGCAGAAGGTGTCCGCCTACCCTCACCGGCGCAACTGATCCCGGAAAAGCTCGCTGCCAATGACCCGCAAAAAGCCGTGGTGGTGGCCTATGAAAAAGCCTATAAGGAGCGCTACAAGCAAGACGTTTCCACCTTTGGTGGCTATGCCTACGACGCCCTCATGCTGGCGGTCGATGCCATCAAGCGCTCTGGTGGCACCGACAAGGCCAAGGTACGGGATGCCATTGAATCAACCAAGGGCTATGTGGGCTCGAGCGGCAACGTCACGATGTCACCCACGGACCACATGGGCTTGGACCTGACCTCGTTTCGCATGTTGCAGGTCAAGGGCGGCGACTGGGCAATTGCCCAATAATTTTTCAGGACCTGCAGAGCACCATGTACACCCAGTCTTTCAATGTCCCCGACGGCCACAGTGCGTCGGCCGAAACCGCGACGACGGTGCCACTGGCATCGGCATCGCAACAGCTTGCACTGGAGCAGGCTCAACTGCGTTTTGACGCCGTGATTGACGCCGACGGCAAGATCGAACCCAAAGACTGGATGCCACAGGCCTACCGCAAAACCTTGGTGCGCCAGATCAGCCAGCACGCCCACAGTGAAATCGTGGGCATGCTGCCTGAGGGCAACTGGATCAGCCGCGCGCCCAGCCTCAAGCGCAAGGCCATACTGGTGGCCAAGGTGCAAGACGAAGGCGGGCACGGCCTGTACCTGTACAGCGCAGCCGAAACCCTGGGCACCAGCCGTGACCAAATGCTCGAGGGCTTGCATAGCGGACGGGCCAAGTACAGTTCCATCTTCAATTATCCGACGCTCACTTGGGCTGACGTGGGAGTGGTTGGTTGGTTGGTGGATGGCGCAGCCATCATGAACCAGATTCCCCTATGCCGTTGCAGCTATGGCCCTTACGCGCGTGCCATGATCCGTGTTTGCAAGGAGGAGTCCTTCCATCAGCGCCAGGGGTTTGAGGCGCTGCTGGCCATGGTGCAAGGCACGCAGGCCCAAAAGGAAATGGTGCAGGACGCGGTGAACCGTTGGTGGTGGAAGTGCCTGGCGATGTTCGGGCCGCCTGACGGTGACAGTCCCAACAGCGCGCAAGGCATGCGCTGGGGCATCAAGCGCATCTCCAACGACGACTTGCGGCAGAAATTTGTCGACGCCACCGTCCCGCAGGCGGCGGTCCTGGGCGTGACTCTGCCTGACCCCGCCTTGCAATGGAACGAGGCACGCGGCCACCACGACTACGGCGCCATCGACTGGGACGAGTTCTGGGCCACCGTTAACGGAAACGGCCCCTGTAACAAAGAACGTCTGGCCACGCGCGTCAAAGCCCATAACGACGGCCAATGGGTGCGCGACGCGGCCCTGGCCTATGCTGAAAAGCAAAGCGCACGCAATAGTGCAATGAGTAAGGTCGCAGCATGACGAAGTCCCCAGCCAACTCCGCAGCAACCCTCAAAGAGTGGCCGCTATGGGAGGTTTTTGTTCGCAGCAAGCAGGGTATCGAGCACAAGCACTGCGGCAGCTTGCATGCGGCAGACGCCCGGCAAGCTTTGCAAATGGCGCGCGACGTCTACACCCGTCGCCAGGAGGGTGTGAGCATCTGGGTATTGCCTTCAGCCGCCATTACGGCCAGCGATCCGCAGGACAAGGACATGATGTTTGAGCCAGCCGTTGACAAGATCTACCGACACCCCACCTTTTTTGTTATTCCCGACGAAGTGGGGCACATGTGAAAACCGAAACGAGTCTGGCACTATCGGACTACGTACTGCACCTGGCTGACAACGCCTTGGTGCTGGGCCAGCGCAACGCCGAATGGTGCGGCCACGGCCCGATCTTGGAAGAAGACCTGGCGCTAGCCAACAATGCCCTGGACCTGATTGGCCAAGCACGCCTGCTCTACCAATACGCCGCGATGCTGCAAGGGGAGGGCGCCAGCGAAGACGCATTAGCCTATTTGCGCGACGCTAGCCAATACCGCAACTACACCCTGCTGGAGCTGCCGCACAGCACCGCGCTGGCGCCCACAGCCCGGTGTGAACGTGACTACGCCGTCACTATCGTGCGCAATTTTTTGTACAGCGCGCTGATGGTGCTGGTGTGGGAGCAACTGCAAGTGAGCCGCGATGAGCAGCTGGCTGCCATTGGTGCCAAGTCACTCAAGGAAGCGCGTTACCACCTGCGCCATGCGCGGGACTGGCTGCTGCGCTTTGGGGACGGCACCGCAGAATCGCATGCACGGGCGCAAGCGGCCTTGGATTTTTTGTTGCCCTATACCCAGGAATTCTGGACGGCGACAGAGGTGGAGTCGGCGGCCCTTGCGTCAGAGATCGCCCTGGACTTGGCATCGGCTCGCCCGCAGTGGGACATGCTGGTCCACGACGCGGTATTGGAGGCTACCCTGGTTCTTTCGCCGATGCATGGGTTCGTGCCCACCGGCAAACTCGCCGTGCATTCCGAACACCTGGGTTTTTTGCTCGCTGAAATGCAATCCCTGGCGCGCCAACACCCCGGTGCGGTGTGGTAGCGGCAGGTTTGCCCCTGGGGCCTCTGCAAGCCTGTCCCGAGTCAGACCCGCAACACGCTGTCTGGGCCTTGCTTGAGACGGTCACCGACCCCGAAATTCCGGTAGTCTCCCTGCGGGAGATGGGCATATTGCGCGCCGTGCGCCAGGGCGCAGACGGGCTCGAAGTTGTCATAACCCCCACCTACAGTGGCTGCCCTGCCATGGAACAAATGCACGACGATGTGGTGGGCGTGCTGGCCCAAGCGGGCTTGCGGGCACGTGTGCTTACGCAGCTTGCGCCAGCCTGGTCGAGCGACTGGATCACGCCCCAGGCCCAGGAAAAGCTGCGCCGCTACGGCATTGCTCCGCCCCACGCCTGCGCCGGTGCATCGCAAGACAAGGTAATGCAGTTTGCCCGCGCCAAGGCGCAGGGCGAACGATTGGCCGTGGCTTGCCCCCAATGCGAGTCGCTGGAGACCACTGAAATATCCCACTTTGGTTCTACCGCTTGCAAGGCGCTCTACCGCTGCCTAGCATGCCTTGAGCCTTTCGATTACTTTAAGCCGTATTGACCCATGTCCACGACCCTGCGCTTTCATCCGCTGCCGATTTCCCGTGTTCGCCCAGAGGCGGCGGGCGCGGCGGTCATTTCCTTTGAAGTGGCGCCCGCTTTGCACGAACAGTTTGTCTTTGAGCCCGGCCAGTACCTCACCTTGCGGGCGAATATTGGCGGCGTTGAGGTGCGGCGCAGCTACTCCATCTGCAGCACCCGCAGTCATTTGGCGCGGCACAATGAAATTGAAGTCGGGATCCGGCCCATGCAGGGCGGCGTCTTTTCGAACTGGGCTGTGACGGTACCGCAGGTCGGTGACACGATGGACGTGATGCCTGCGCAGGGCCGTTTTGTGTCAAAGCGCCCGCGCGCCGTGCACCGCGTGGGCTTTGCAGCGGGATCGGGCATTACGCCTATCTTGTCCATCATGGCCAGCCGCCTGCAAGAACAAGCCGACGCCAAATTTACCCTGGTCTATGGCAACCGCAGCATGGCCAGCGTGATGTTCAACGAAGCGCTCCAAGATCTCAAAGACCGCTACCCCGAGCGCCTGACCCTGATCCACGTGCTGTCGCGCCAGGCGCAAGAGGTCGATTTGCTGCAGGGCCGCATTGACGGGCCCAAGGTGCGGTCGCTGATTGACACCTTGCTGCCCGTGGCCAGCATGGATGAGGTTTTTGTATGTGGCCCTGAGGCCATGATCGAAGCCACTTGCCAGGCCCTAAAGGGCGCTGGGGTCAATCCGGAGCGTGTACAAAGCGAGCGGTTTAGCTCTCCTACTCTGGACGCACTGGACGCCAGTGCGCGGCGCGCAGCGCTCAACGTTCACGCGCCGCAATCGCTAGGCGGTGTGGCACTCAAGGTGGTGCTCGACGGCAAGACCCACGCCCTGCAGATGGAGCCCGGACAACGCATTCTGGATGTAGCTCTGGCCGCTGGACTGGACCTGCCTTATTCCTGCAGGGGCGGCGTGTGCTGCACCTGCCGTGCCAAGCTGTTGGAAGGCACGGTTCAGATGGTCAAAAATTTCACGCTCGAGCCCTGGGAGACCGATCGTGGCTTTGTGCTGTCGTGCCAGGCGCGTCCCACCAGCGCCAAAGTCACCCTCAGTTTTGATGAACGCTAATTTGCATCTCCCCGCACCGTATTGAAAGGCACCCTATGTCCGCCACGCTCCAAAGTTACATCGCGGGTCAATGGCTTGGTTCGGAGCCCGCACAAACCCTTCGCAGCGCTGTCAATGGCCGTGCCGTTGCCTGCACCCATGCCGAAGCCATTGATTTTGAAAGTGCACTGCACTATGCCCGCACCCAGGGTCGAAAAAATCTGCTGGTATTGGACTTTCAAGAACGCGCCCAGCGCCTTAAAGCACTGGCCAAGTATTTGATGGAACACAAGGAATCTTTGTATGCCGTCTCGGCGCACACGGGCGCCACGCGGGCCGATAGCTGGATTGATATCGACGGGGGAGCTGGCACCCTGTTTGCCTATGCCGCGATGGGCAGTAACGAGTTGCCTTCTGGCAATGTGCTTCACGAAGGGCCTTCAATTGCACTGGGAAAAAAAGGGGGGTTTGCCGGAACCCATATTTTGGTGCCGCGAGCCGGCGTGGCTGTGCACATTAACGCCTTCAACTTCCCGGTATGGGGTTTACTGGAAAAGCTGGCACCGAGTTTTCTAGCGGGAATGCCATGCATTGGAAAGCCTGCCACCGCCACCAGCTACCTTACTGAAGCGGTGATGCGCCTAATCGCTCAGTCCGGATTTCTGCCTGAGGGTGCGCTGCAACTCGTCATTGGCAGCACCGGCGATCTGCTCGATCGCTTGGACGGCGCCGATGTGCTGACTTTTACCGGATCGGCCGATACGGCGGCCAAACTCCGCGTGAACCCTAATCTTGTGCGCCACAGCGTGCCTATTAACGCTGAGGCCGACTCCCTCAACTGCGCCATCTTGGCGCCCGATGTCAGTCCTGACGATGAAGAGTTCGACTTGTTCATCAAAGAGGTCGCGCGTGAGATGACGACCAAGGCAGGCCAAAAATGCACTGCTATTCGACGCGCCATCGTGCCGCGCCAGCATCTGGATGCGGTGACTGAAAAGCTCCGTGTGCGGCTTTTGAAAACCGTCGTGGGCGACCCTTCGGTGGAGGGTGTACGCATGGGCGCTTTGGCAAACCACGCGCAGTGCGACGATGTCGCCGAGCGCGTGGCGCTATTGAAGCGACACGCCCGCGTGGTGCTGGACCAGAGCGATGGCTTTGTGCCCCAGGGAGACGGCGTTGACCAAGGCGCGTTTTTCGCGCCCACGTTGCTGGTGTGCGATGCGCCGCTGAGCACCCGCGCAGTGCATGATGTGGAAGCCTTTGGTCCGGTCAGTACGCTGATGGCGTACGACGACCTGGAAGAAGCCATGGCCCTCGCCAACATGGGCTGCGGCAGCTTGGTGGGCACGCTGGTGACGCGCAGTCCGTCGGTTGCTGCGCAGGTGATTCCCGCCTTGGCCGCCTGGCACGGGCGCATGCTGGTGCTTGACGCCGAAGCGGCTGTGGAATCCACCGGACATGGCTCGCCTTTGCCACAACTCAAGCACGGCGGCCCGGGGCGCGCTGGTGGTGGCGAGGAACTGGGTGGTCTGCGGGCAGTCAAACACTACTTGCAACGCGCCGCGCTCCAAGGCTCACCGACCATGCTGGCGGCGATCACCGAAGAACATGTTCGCGGTGCCAAAGTCAATGACACCGGTGTGCACCCGTTTCGCAGCTACTTTGAAGACCTGTGTATTGGCGACTCCTTGCTCACGCACCGCCGTACCGTCACCGAGGCCGACATCGTCAACTTCGGGGGCATTTCGGGTGACTATTTCTATATGCACTTCGACGAGATTGCGGCGCGCGAGTCTGCTTTTGGAAAGCGCATTGCGCATGGGTACTTTGTGTTGTCTGCCGCTGCTGGCCTGTTTGTCTCGCCCGGGGTGGGTCCGGTCTTGGCCAACTATGGATTGGACACCTTGCGTTTTGTCAAGCCGGTGGGCATTGGCGATACGATCCAGGCGCGCCTGACCGCCAAACGCAAAACGGACCGAAACAAACGCGATGACAAGGGTGTCGGTCAAGGCGTAGTGGCCTGGGATGTGGAGGTTAGCAACCAGTCGGGCGAACTAGTCGCCAGCTATGACATCTTGACCCTGGTGGCAAAACGCGGATAAAGCGGCCAGCGGGCGTGACAGGTCGCTGATTTCCCCATTGGGGGGATCCCGTATAGCCGCCTACTCCAGAACCACCCTGGGGAAATAAAAGGATACAACCCAGTTTGGCACATCAACAATCGAGCTGATCCGCAAGTCTGCACAGACGCTGCACAACATATAGGCGTCTATGGGTGAGTAACCGTAGCGCCGACTCAGCAGCTCAACCATCTCCGACACGGCCATCCGGGCGCCCGTCATCAGGTCTGGGCCAATACCCGTTGTAACTTCATAGCCCTTGCTGTCCAAATGCCGCGACACAGGTCCGGGTGTCACAAAGCGCGGCATGCGTAAATTGGCACCTTTTATGAGCTCAAACTTGAGCGCTACGTCGATGGGGCTTTCGATCGCAGTGCCGCAGACTTCTCCATCCCCTTGGGCAGCGTGCGTATCACCAACCGAAAAGATGGCGCCAGCAACCTCGACTGGCAGGTACAACTCAGTGCCCTCGGCGATATCACGGATATCCATATTGCCGCCCACATTGCGCGGCGGAATGATGCTGTGAAGACCTGGCTCGGCCGGCGCGACGCCGATGGTTCCACACATGGGTTTCAGTGGCACGCGACCGCCCGGCCCATACATCACGGAGACAGCAGTGCTTGGATCGTAATTCCAGTGGTGAAGGTGCGCATCTGGAAATTGGTCCGTCAGCAGGCCAAAGCCGGGAATGTTACCGGTCCAGCCCCAGCCCGACGGTCGAAAAGACAAGACCGTGACCTTGAGAGCATCTCCCGGCTGAGCCCCATCAATGTAGACCGGACCGGTGACTGGGTTAACGCGTCCAAGGTCCAGTGTTACCAGATCTTGCGCCGTGGAGGTCTTATTCAGTTGCCCTGAGGATGCGTCCAAGGTCTCGAATTGAATACTCTCTCCAGGTGCGATTCGCAGTTTGGGCGCAAACGTGTTGTCCCACCCGTGGTGGACGTGCTCGCGGTGAATGGTGTGCTTATGGTGGTGGTGGTCGCTCATGGAATGCTCCTAGACAGCAACGGTTGCCGCGCCATCGATTGTGGCGAATCCTTCTGCTACTGCGCGCCCAGTCCCTTTGCTTGCGCCAGTTAGCAATACATACTTTCTTCTGAGTCCGAGGTCCATTGCGCTTCTCCTAAGTTGTTACAAAACTAAATTCACCCGAAATTACCACGGCGAATTCAGTTTTGGCAAACGCAATTTTTTCAAGGACAAGGCGATGGGCTGGTTGTGCAAGGTTGATGGGCAGCTTTACAGCTATTTTGGCTTATCGCGAACCCGAGCAAAGTAGTCAGCGCACATCGTGTGGGAAACCTAGTGCATATTTCCACTTCGCCAGCAGATCTCCAAGCCTAGAGGGGGGCTGTAACACCAAAGTCCGTGCTGCAACTCTGATGCGAGCGCGATCTATCTGCGTCAAATACTCTACCGGTGATTTTCCGTCAATGCGGGCCAACAACAAACCGGGCAACAACCGAGCACACCGTTCATCAAAACCGCATGGATCTTCCCAACTCACGCGCTGCATGTAAGTTGCGACAATGTTCAAGTAAAGATCTTCAAACGCCGACGCGCAGTCCGGCACATGCACGGACTTGAGCAAAGTATGGTTGAGTAAGAAAGCGAGATCAAATGCCGGGTCGCCGTACCAGGCGCATTCCGCATCAAGCAGAATGGGAGAGTCACCGCGCAAGAGAATGTTTTTTGTGCTTATATCTCCATGAACCAACGCAAGACGCGTGCTCTTTGTGGTTTCCACAAGACGGGTCAGCTGAACGGCTAAATCTGGATGAACACGTGCGGCTTCTAGCAAGTAGGGCTCAAGGCGTAAGGCATAGAAGTTGGAGTCGTGCGCGAACTCCCGAGCGATGCTTGGGTCTGACGCGGTCGATTGGTGCATTTGCCCGAGTACGCTTGCGACCTGTATCCCTACGGACTGTTCCACATGTCCCGCCAACAGTTCGACCTTCCAATTTGGGAGCCCTGCCAAAAACTCCATCACGAAGGCACCGCGCACCCGATCGGCACCCAGAATGCGTGGCACATTACCAGGCACGATGCGCGCGGCAGTTGTTAACCAATCGATCTCAGCTAGCACGCGGTTGGTGGGTACATGCCACTCTTTTTCTACCTTTAGTTTGGGAAGGGCCTGCTTGACGCAGACCGGCCCAGAATGAAGGTCAATGCGAAAGATATTTGATGAGACCCCGCCGGTGAGCATTTGCACATGGATTTCATCGCCGTCACCTGCGAGATTCAATTCGCACAGCATCTTCATTAGCGCAGGTCTGTCGTGCAAAACATCAACGTATCCTTCGTTCATCTGGACATCACCTTAGGCGACGTTGTACGGGTAAGGCACCTGCTCCGGCAAAACCTCTGACGGCCCACCCCTGGCGCTCTATCCGTAGCCCCTCGTTCCATTTGGCCATGCGTTCGGACCGGGCAAACGACCCCACCTTCAATTGCCCACAATCCCATCCAACAGCTAAATGCGTGATGAGGACGTCCTCGGTTTCGCCGGATCGTGCCGAAACGACCGTACCCCATTTAGCCAATTTCGCGCGCCGCAATGCCTCATAGGTTTCGGTCAAGGTCCCCACTTGATTGGGCTTGAGGAGCACGGCGTTACAGCACCCGCTCGCGACAGCTTGATCGATGCGCGAAGCGTTTGTGACAAGGAAGTCGTCTCCGATCACCTGCACTCGATTGCCCATGGCCGCAGTGAACAAGCGCATACCATCCTGGTCATCCTCGGCAACCGGATCCTCGATAGACACAATGGGATATTGATCAACCCAACTGGACAGCTTGTCGATCCATTCCGCGGTGCTGTAGTCATGGTCTCCAAGTTTGAGACGATACCTGCCTGCCTTTCCGAATTCTGAGGCGGCAACGTCGAGGCAGATCATGACTTGTCCATTTTGGTACCCAGCCTCATCGATCGACGAGGTAAGTATCTGAAGCGCCTGCTCGTTGGACTCAAAGTCAGGCCACCAACCGCCTTCGTCGGCAACTCCCATACGACTTCCACGACGCGCCATCTGTTCTCCGGCCACCCGGTATACGTCGGCGCACATGCACAAGGCTTCATCGAAAGTCTCGGCGCCAAGAGGCATCACGAGAAAATCCTGGATGTCGGTGCGCCCTGCCGCATGAACGCCACCACCAAAAATCTGCACTTGTGGTAAGGGCATTTGTACAACACCGTCACCACTGAGTTGACGCCAGACCGGCACGCCGCAGTGCTTGGCTGCGGCGTCCAGTACGGCCATGGAAGTGGCAACTATGGCGTTGCCGCCCAGGCGCTCTTTCTTTGCGGTTTGGTCAAGATGAGTTAGGGTGGTATCGCATAAGGTCTGATCACAGGCATCGAGCCCTAAAAGCGCTGCCGCAATCTCATCATTGACGTTACTTATTGCCCGGTTAACACCCAGACCAGCCTGCTCCGGGCCCCCGTCCCGCAGGTCGATCGCCTCATTCGACCCGCGCGATGCACCTGCCGGCGCAATTCCCCGGCCCATGCTCCCCCCTTGAAGCTGGACTTCCACTTCGATCGTTGGCCGTCCCCTCGAATCCCAAATTCGAAAAGCGCGGAGCGACCGAATTTTTGACGACATTGTTGCTTCCTCTTGAGGCCGCAGGACCTGAGCCTGCATCAATAAAAATTTGTGTGAGCTTAGTGAAAATGCACACGTTTGCACAGAGGGTATTTACTGATTGCACACGATTTCATCGTCACCGATGATTGTGACAATCCATCAAAATTTGGGGTAGCCAAAGTGTATTGCCTGCTGATCTGCAGAACCTGTCCACGAGACGTGCGAAGCCCTCGGCTGCCGTGTACTCAGCTCGCATTGAGGCTATCTGCCATCGCCCAAAGTAGGGGAGTCCCCGTCTTACGGGTAAATTGTCTAGGGGCATGTTTAGAGCCCTGCGCCATTGCAATTGATTCAACGGGCAAGCAGCGCATGCGTTTTTCTGGCCTAACGCCAAACGACGAACCAGCCATTGAGGAGCTGCTCTCACTGTGCCAGCAGTCTTCGGATGGTTATCTTGATGTGCAGACGATCCCGCACTCACTTCGCGGGGCACTCTCGGCGTGCTCGCCGTCCATTAGGAAACCAGCAATCGGCAACCCTCGCAGCGATCAAGCTTAATTACCCAGCATCATCACAAGGAGATGAAGAATATGAAAATGAGATATGACGAGGTCGGCAAGGGACCAGCCCTTATTCTTGTTCACGGGCTCGGCGGCACTGGCAATGTATGGGGCGGGGTCGTTCCCACTTTATCCCGTACATTCCGGGTTGTGATTCCCGACTTGCAAGGTTCCGGGCGTACGCCCCGCGAGGGAGAGATCTCCACCGGTGCGTTGGCCACGGACTTGTTGGAATTGGCAGATAGCCTAGGCATCGAACGTGCGCATTGGGTGGGGCACTCCTATGGTGCCCTCGTGCTCCAACTACTCGCAGTTAAGCATCCATCGCGCGTGGCTAGTCTTGCATTGATCGGTCCTTTTCAGGGGGGGCCTAGCGATGCCACTCGAACAGCGCTCTCAGCGCGAGCCGAAAAGGCGAGGGGGGAAGGGTTGGCCGACATTGGCAGTGTTACTGCGCAAGTCGGTACCTCGGCCCAAACCAAAGCATATCGACCCGAGTTGGCTGCATTTGTCCGCGAAATGGTCATGCGCCAAGATGCGCACTCCTACGCACTGACCTGTGAAGCCATCGCCAACAGCACTCCCGAAGACATTGCTAGTTTGCGTTGCTCAACACTGGTGATCACTGGGGATGAGGATTTGACCGCTCCACCTCAGGTCGCTAAGGCACTAGCCAACAAAATCGCCGGTTGTCACTTTCATGTTTTGCCCCGATGCGGTCACTGGGCGCCAGTGGAGAGTGCTGGGGAGGTGACTAATCTTCTCCTCAACTTTTTGATCAACTGTAGTGATTCCGGTCTCACTTAGTTGCTGGACATAGTGATATTTCACGCGTATTACAAAAGCATAGAAGTCAGGACCGATAAATGACCAAGAACGCTACATCTGCAAATCAAAACGGGCAAATTGTCTACAGAGACTATGACCAGCAAGGACTTGATGCGCAATACAACAACCGAGCCCGTTTCCCCGACTTTTCTATTCATTTTGATCATTGGAACCAATGGAGTAAGGAGACGAGGGGTCGTGTGCCTGGAAAGCTTGACGTCGCATTTGGCAGCACTGCAATGGAAAAGATTGATATTTTCCCTGCGCCTGATCATGGAGCCCCGATTTACGTATTCATCCACGGGGGCTATTGGTACTCGCTTGACAAAAGCCATTACAGCTATGTCGCTGAGGGGATGCGTCCGCATGGGGTCACGACGGTGGTCAACAACTTCACCCTTGCCCCCGAGGCAGATATGGACACGATCGTTGACCAAAACCGACGTGCCTTGGCATGGCTTTGGCTCAACGCCGATTCTTTTGGTGGGGACCCTTCCAAAATTTATGTTTGTGGGCACTCGGCAGGAGGTCACCTTGGTCTGATGCTGCTGGCCACCGACTGGGTTGCTTACGGCAAAGGCCTTCCCGCTGACTTGGTAAAGGGCGTGTGTTCGATTGGAGGCATATTTGACATGGAGCCGATCCGGCTGAGCTACTTGAACAACACGCTCCACATGGATAAAGACCAAGCCAAGCGCAATAGTCCGCTGCATCAAAAATACCGCACGGCAGCCCCTATCTCCTTAGTCATTGCAGTGGACGAGTCCGAAGAGTTTCACCGGCAATCTAAAGCGATGCATACGCATTGGAAGACCTTGGGTTATCCGGTTGAGTCACTCATCCCTGAAGGCCTTGACCACTTCAATGTGGTGAATGATCTTGCCAATCCCCAATGCCCGCTCGTTCTCCACCAGTTGGCCCAGATGGCTCTGGCTTTCGCAAAAGCCTAAATCACCCCCCAGACAATCTAGACGCCGTGTGCCGACCCGTCGTCAGACCCTTCTAGATCGGCATCTTATAAGAGGAGATATGCAATGAAAGCGCACCTTTTCACAAACGTCAAAGTTTTTGACGGTACTGGCTCCGACAGCTTTGTCGGAGAGGTCTTGGTCGAGGGAAACACCATTCGATTCGTGGCCCACGGCAGCCAAAAAATACCGAGAGATGACAATTTTGAGATTGTTGACGGCGGGGGAAACACACTAATGCCCGGTCTTTGTGAGGCACACGGCCACATTACCTACAGCAACATGACCTATTTGAAGGAACTTGGCCAAATACCGCCCGAAGAGCATTTGCTGCTCGCCATAGGAAACGCGAAATTGATGCTGGATTCGGGATTTACCAGTTTGTACTCAGCCGCCTCTGCAAAACCGAGAACTGAGGTTGTCCTGCGCAATGCCATAGACGCCGGAAAGGTGCCTGGGCCACGAATGAAGGCGGCATCTCCCGAGATCGTCGCAACAGGTGGATTGGGTGATGAACGACAGATGCATATGCACCATCAAGGCATCGAAATCATCGCAGATGGTGCGGACGAGGTTCGCCGCGCCGTTCGAACGCTGATACGCGAGGGTGTAGACACCATCAAGATCAATATCTCAGGCGACAACTTCGTGCGAAAGAATTTTGGACAAAAACTCTCTTACACGGACGCGGAAGTGGCCGCTGCTGCCGAAGTGGCGAACGAGCGAGGCGCGTGGTTGTCCTGTCACGCTCGCGCTGACGCATCGGTCCAAATGGCGCTGCGGCATGGTTTTCGCACGATATACCACTGCGATTTCATTCAAGGGGAAACCTTTGACTTGCTCGAGGCGCAAAAGGACAAAATCTTTTTGGCGCCAGCTATCGGAATCATTTACACCACGGCCTACGAGGCTGGCTCTTTCGGTATCACCCAGGATGTTGCACGCCATATGGGCATGATGGATATGCTGGAAGGCTTCCCAAAGGTGTATCAGGAGTTGTGGAAGCGTGGGATGCGCATTCTGCCCGGTGGAGACTACGGCTTCGCTTGGAATCCAATTGGAAACAATGCGCGCGATCTCGAGCACTTTGTCAATCTGCTTGGCCTTTCCCCCACGCAGGTTCTGATGTCGGCCACCAAGTGGGGCGGCGAGATCATGGACATTCCGAACCTCGGCATGGTCAAGGAGGGCTTTCTTGCCGATCTGCTGCTTGTAAAGGGCGATCCAACACACGATGTCCGGTTGCTTCAAGATCGAGACAACTTGCTGATGATCATGAAGGACGGGGTCTATCACAAGCATCCATCAGGCGCTGTGCCCCGACAGTCCGAGGCGCAAGATGGAGTTCGCTCCGTTTGGCAGACGGCTTAATTGGTGCCTTACCAGTTTTGAAGTGGTATGAAGGCCGTATTTCACTTTAGGGCAAGTCCGGTGCTGCAGCGGCGCTTGTCCGCTTCAGTACCGAGTTGGCTGACGATTGAATACGTGGATGAATCCAATGTAGTTGACGTGAGTCACGCACTTTCAGATGCTGACGTACTCCTTCATGTTCTGGCCCCAGCCAACGCAGCGCTTTTGGCGTGCGCACCTAAGTTGCGCCTCATTCAAAAAATCGGAGTCGGTGTGAATACCATCGACCTTGTTGAGGCGCGCCGTCGGAGCGTGCGGGTGGCAAACATGCCAGGCACCAACAGCCAAGCGGTTTGCGAATGCACCTTGGCACTCATGCTTGCAGTTCTGCGGAAAATAGTTTCCTTGGATGCGGCAACGAAACTCGGTAAGGGCTGGGCTCTTCCGTTGGGCAGCCTAGATGAAGCGGGGGAGATCGCGGGAAAAACAGTCGGTTTGATTGGGTTTGGTGCAATCCCGCGACGTCTCGCTCCGATACTGCAGGCGCTCGGCGCCACTGTTTTGTTCCATGCTCGCAGGATCGTGACAGACCCCATTGGAGAGCAAGTGCCCTTGAAAACTCTGTTGGCCGAGTCCAACATCGTGTCTCTGCACGTACCACTGACGGACGAGACCAATCGCATGATCAACGAATCCACCTTGGCGACCATGCGGCCTGGTGCGATTCTGATTAACACAGCACGCGGAGGACTAATCGATGAGGTGGCTCTCTGCCGCGCTCTGAGCTCGGGTCGACTTCGCGGCGTTGGTCTAGATGTGTTGGACTGCGAGCCCGCGTCTGAGGGGCATCCATTGTTTGCTATGCCAAATGCTGTTATCACTCCCCATGTCGGATGGCTGACTCCTGAGACCCTTGATCGTAGTCTTGAGGTGATTATTGAGAATTGCACCCGACTTCGTGAGGGCCGCGACCTGCTAAACGAAATCACACTCTGATCACGATCACACTCGCTAAACTACGATGGTCTCTGGGTCCACCGCATCACGCCAGGCTGAATACGCGCAATAAAAGAGTCCTTTGAGTAAGCGAAACAACCCATCCGTAACATTGAAGGACATCGCCAATGTATTGGGGATGGCGCACACAACCGTCTCGCGCGCGCTCAATGACCATCCCAAGATCAGTGCGGACACCAAGGTGCGGGTTAGGGAGACTGCGGTAAAGCTGGGATATGTCAAAAACTCTGGTGCGCGTTCGATGCGAATGGGCGCGACCAAATTGGTTGGGCTGATCGTACCGGACGTTCAAAACGAGTTCTACAGCGCTGCGGCCAAGTCGATGGCAGACGAGTGTTCTCTGCTGGGATACCAAATGGTCCTTAGTGTCTCGGATGATGATCCATTGCGTGAGGAGCAGCACATTCGAGCGTTGCGTGAGAATCGTGCAGCAGGGGTGCTGATAGCGCCAACCGGGAAGCCTACTGCGATGTCGGTAGAGCTAATGCAAAACGTACCCACGGTTCAGTTTTTGCGTTGCAACCCACAACTGGGTTCAGTCTGGGTTCTGGCCGATGATGTTGACGGCACGTTCAGGGCCACCGAGCACCTCTTGGCTCTGGGACACAGGAGGATTGCATTTTTGGGCGGATGGCTCGAGGTAAGCACCGGACAGCGGCGAATTGCCGGATACGAGGCGGCATTACGCAAGCACGGAATGGAGGTAGATCCAACCCTTCAGCGCTTTGGACCTCCTCGACCGGAATTTGGTGAGACTGCGTTGGACTCCCTCTTGAGCGACGCAAGGGGACTTAGTGCGATTGTTGTGGGTAGTTCGCGTCAATTGTTAGGCGTCATGCGCAGAGTGAGAAGCAAAGGCATGACGGTCCCAGGCAGCCTATCGGTCATAGGCTACGGCGACGCCGATTGGTTTCAAGTCAGTAATCCACAGATAAGCGCAATGTCACTTCCTATTAGTGAAATGAGTGCCCGCGCCACCCAACTTCTTTTTACACTCATTCATGAGGGGCGGACCGGTCGATCGAGGAAGATTCAACCTATGTTCGCTACCGAATTAATCGTCAGGGGCAGTACGGCAAGACCCGGTACAGGCGTTGAGAATAAGTGAGCCAAGTGAGTTTCTTACCCTGTTGCTCGTCAAACTGAAATCCCGCTTATCCACTTGGGAAGGATTGCTTTTCTTGCAGGCGGCCCCCAGCCGACACTTTTCGGGCCAGGCCCGCCTGCCTGACTACCCCTAAAGTCACCGTTTCCCCTGCACCTGCCAACAAAAGCGTACCATGCACCGAATGAGGGCAACGAATGATTTGCTGCTCGAAGCTTTGTTTGCGCGATCCGCCAGACAAATTACAGCGGTTCTGGCCGCCTGAAATACGATGAATGCGGTGCGACATCGCGCCGGCATGATGCTGCTGAAATGCATACGCCCAGTGAATCGCTGGGCGCCTGCACAGTGACCATGTGTCAGCTATCTCGGCTCAACTTGACCGCATGCGAAAGCGATATGACCAAACACCAATGACTGTTCAACGGTGAGCTGAGCTGTGTGGATTTTGCGGCTCTAGGTAACGCTGCTTGAAGTACTGCCGGATGGTTTGCATGGCTGGGCTAAAAACGGTGTCGGCACGCCAAGCCAATCCCACGTTCATGCTCGGAACGCTCTCGACCGTCTGGATCGTCTCAATCCGCTTGCCTTCAAGCGACCAGGGGCGGTACACCATGTCGGACAGAATGGCCACACCCAGATCATTGGCGACCAGGCTGCGCACGGCCTCGATCGATTTGGTATTCAGGCTGACAGAGGGCTCGAAGCCGTGCTGGTGCCAGTAACGCAGCGCCGAGTCAGCTGCCTCGTCCACCGTCAGCATGATGAAGTGCTCCTTGGCAATTTCGGCAAAGGAGACCTCGCTTTTCTTGGCAAAACGGTGCTGCGTTGAAACCCAAAGGCGGCGCCGAGAACCAAATAGCGTCTCAGTCTGAATCTCTGGGCTGCGAATATTGGACGTCAGAACCATCGCCATGTCGTACTGCTGTGCCAGCAATCCGGACTCAATCGTTTCCCGATCGAGTTCCAACATACGAATACGGATCGCCGGGTACAACAGCGACAAGCGTTGCAAATGGTCTGGCAGGAAATAGCCCATCACCGTGTAGGTGGCGGCAAGCGTAACTTCTCCATTCACCGGGGCAATCTGTTGGGGCAAGTTTCTCGCGTCTTCCACGGCAGCCAGGATTGCATAGGCCCGGGTTAGGAACAGTCGCCCTGTGTCGGTCAACTCCATGCCGTGAGACTGGCGGGAAAAAAGCTTGTAGCCCAAACCCTCCTCCAGGTCGCGGATTGAAATGGTGATTGCGGATTGCGACACCGAAAGCTCAACCGCAGCACGTGAGATTTGTCCCAGCTCGGCTGTAGCCGTGAAGTACTTTATTTGGCGTAGTGAAAAACGCATGTGGATTAAACCTAGATTTCGCGGTTAAATAAACTCGACGCGCTGGCTATACGAGCGAGTTGGTATTAAAAAAATCAATACTAGCACCTTAAAAAATAAAATTATCTTTTTTTCGTGAACCCTCTTACCTTTCGGGGCTCACACACTGGCGCTCTCAATAGCGTGCCAGCGCAAACTGGACGATCAAACACAAAGGGGTGATGCGATGAAAAACGTAATAGACCTGAACTCGGACATGGGGGAGGGCTTTGGGGCATGGAGCATGGGCGAGGGCATCGACGAGGCCATCATGGGCCTGATCAGTTCGGCCAACATCGCCACAGGTTTCCATGCTGGCGATCCCAATATCATGCAACGAACGGTGGTGTCGGCGGCTCAACATGCAGTGGGTATTGGCGCGCACCCAGGTTTTCGTGATCTGGTCGGATTCGGTCGCCGCGACATTAAGGCCCCAGGCAGCGAACTGCTTAACGACATCGTTTACCAGACCGGCGCCTTGCGTGAATTCGCGCGTTGGCAGGGTCTGCCCCTGCAACATGTGAAGCTGCATGGTGCCCTGTACATGCGAGCGGCAATCGACGAAGAGTTTTCAATTGCACTGGTCAAGGCGCTACAGACGATAGACCCCTCGATGTACCTCTACTGCATGGACACATCGATAACTTACAAAGTCGCAAAGGAACTAGGGCAACCGGTGGTGCGCGAGTTCTTTGGCGATCGCAACTATGACAAGACGGGCTCCATCGTGTTTACCCGCAAAGTTGGCAAACTCGACCCCGCCAGTGTGGCCGCCCGCGTGCTGCGTGCCTGTAAGGAAGGCGTGGTGAGAACAGTGGATGACGAAGACATCCCCATTGAATTCGATTCAGTTTGTATCCACAGCGATTCCCCTGGCGCCGTCGCGTTGATTGAAGCCACCCGGGCCGCCTTGACCAGCAACGGCATACAAATTGCCCCCGTTTCAGCAGTAGTGCCCCATTAACCGTTTGGCGCTACAAAGCCTCGTCCCCCTATCTGGTTGAACCGGATAGCAAAATTAAGGAGCTCACCCATGGCAGAAATTATTTCCCCTCTACCCGGCACCTTTTACATGCGGCCCGCGCCCGACGCGCCAAACTACAAGCAGGTCGGCGACAGCGTGGCAATCGATGATGTCATCGGCCTGGTGGAAGTGATGAAGATGTTCAACGAAGTCCGGTCGGAAGTCAGTGGCAAGGTCGTGCGCTACGCGGTGGAGAACGAAGACCCGGTGGAAGCAGGGCAGGTCTTGCTGGTCATCGCATAGCAAGCTGAAGATTTACCCGCCTCACTGGCTATTGAAGTCTTGGTTTGATGACAAAAATGCATAAATTACTGATCGCCAACCGCGGAGAAATTGCGGTACGCATTGCACGGGCGGCGCAGGAACTCGGCTTGCCTACGGTGGCCGTGGTGAGCGACGCCGATGCCAGCAGTCTGGTGGCGCAGATGGCCGATCAGGTGGTCAACATCGGACCGCCCCATCCCGCAAAAAGTTACCTCAACGCTGACGCCATTCTGCGCGCCGCAAGCCAAACCGGCGCAACCATGGTGCACCCTGGCTACGGTTTTCTTTCAGAAAATCCGGCCTTTGCGCGCAGTGTGGTGCAGGCCGGTCTGATCTTCGTCGGGCCCAGCGCGGAGACTATTGAATGCATGGGCAACAAGTCGGTGGCCCGCGAGACCGCAAGGCGCGCAGGTGTGCCCACGGTCCCAGGAAGCAGTGGCACCGTCGGCGACCTGGAGACGGCAGTTTCGGTCGCAGCGCTTGTCGGTTACCCCATCATGATCAAGGCCTCCGCTGGTGGCGGCGGTCGGGGCATCCGTGTTGCAAAGGATGAGGGTGAGCTGCGCCAGTTCATGCCGCTGGCACAAGGCGAAGCTCGAGCGGCATTTGGCGACGATGCGGTGTACCTAGAGCGCTTCATCGCAACCGCCCGGCATATTGAAGTTCAGGTTCTGGGCGATGGTAAGAACGTCATCCACTGCTATGAGCGCGAATGTTCGCTTCAAAGAAGGCGGCAAAAAATTCTGGAGGAGGCGCCATCGCCAACGCTGTCGCAACACACGCGTGAGGCATTGTGCGAATCAGCGGTGCGCCTGGCTGCCTCTGTGGGCTACTGTGGCGCCGGGACGCTGGAATTCCTTTACGACGATGAAAGTGGCGAGTTTTTCTTTATCGAGATGAACACCCGGATCCAGGTTGAGCATCCGGTTAGCGAACTGGTGACTGGGGTTGATCTCGTGAGGGAAATGCTCCGGATTGCCATGGGCGAACCTTTGCGCTTTCGCCAGGACCAGATTGTTCTGAAGGGGGCGGCGATTGAATGCCGCCTTAACGCGGAAGACCCGCAGCGCAACTTCATGCCGCAGCCGGGAAAACTGAGTGCGCTGCGCTGGCCTGGCGGCCCGGGCGTGCGGGTCGACAGCCATGTTTACGCCGGCTACACCATCCCCCCGTTTTACGACTCCTTGCTGGCCAAGTTGATCGTCTGGGACGAAGACCGCGCCAGTGCGATCCGTCGCATGCAGCGCGCCTTGGCCGAGACGCTTATCGAAGGCGTGCACAGCACCGTGGCCCTGCATCAGGAGTTGCTGGCCGATCCATCGGTCCAGAGCGGCCAGTTCCACACCGGATACCTTGAGCAGTGGATGGCACAGCGCGCAGCGGTCAAAGCCCAGGCCTGACTGCCCTAGCTCGCTGCACAATAAACACGTTCCATCCTCTTCAAAGGAAACCCTATGTCACTTCCCCCAGCACGGTATTCATTCGGCGGCGACGAGCACATCTTTGTAGAACTCAACACGGAAATGTCACTTGAAGCGTTCTTCAAGGGCATGTCGATCACGAATGCGATTTCGCATCGGCAGATCGTCGGTGTGACCGAAATTTGCCCGGCCAATGCAGCGTATCAGGTACGTTTTGATCCCGACCTGGTCGCGCCCGACACACTGCTGGCTCAGCTGAAATCGATTGAGTCCGAGCTCGGTGATAGCGCGCTGGAGCTCAATACCCGGATCATTGAAATTCCGATCTTCTACAACGACCCGTGGACCAACGAGACCTTGATGCGTTTTCGCGAACGCCATCAAGAGCCGAGCTCCACCGATCTCGAGTACGGCGCGCGCATCAACGGCTATGCCAGTGTTGAGGCTTTCGTCGCTGCGCATGCGGCCGCACCCTGGTTTGTCTCGATGGTGGGGTTTGTGGCGGGCCTGCCCTTCATGTTCCAGATGGTCGAACGTGAGAAGCAGATTCAGGTCCCCAAGTACCTGCGCCCCCGCACCGACACGCCCAAACTGACGATCGGTCACGGCGGCTGCTTTGGGTCGATCTACTCGGTCCGCGGTGCAGGCGGTTATCAGATGCTCGGCATCACGCCGGCTCCGATTTTTGATCCGGAGCAGGGCCTGCCCTACCTCAAAGATTTCATGGTGTTCTTCCGCCCTGGCGACATCATCAAGTTCAAATCGATCAACCGCACACAATACGATGCGGCCTTGGCGAAAGTGCAAGACGGCACGTTCGACCTGCGCATCCGGCCTGTCAAGTTTGCGCTGCAAGACTTTCTGAAGAACCCGACCACCTACAACCACCAACTGACGGAGACTTTGTATGGCAATTAAGGTATTGCATGCCGGACTTGCTACCACCGTACAGGACGCTGGACGCACGGGCTATTACCACCTGGGCATTCCTCTGTCTGGGGCACTTGATCAGTATTCGTTCCGTGCCGCCAATTTGCTGCTGGGTAACGCGGAAGATGCAGCTGTGCTTGAGATGACGATGCTCGGCCCCAAGCTTGAATTCACGCAAGACGCACTGATCGCCCTGGCAGGCGCCAACCTGCCCGCCAAGCTTGACGGTGTTGCAATCCCCAATTACGAAGTCGTCGCTGCCAAGGCTGGCAGTGTGCTGAGTTTCGACTATCTCAAGGACGGCGTTCGTGGCTACCTTGCTGTAGCCGGTGGCATTGATGTGCCGGTGGTGCTAGGCAGTCGGTCGACCTACATCCTGGGTGCCATGGGTGGTTTTTGCGGCAGAAAACTTCAGGTCGGTGATGTGCTACCGGTTGGTGCTGTCACCGGGCCATCGCACCTGGGCAGAAAGTTGCCGGATCAGCTCAAGTCAGTGTTCCCCAAGGACGTGCAAGTCCGCATGCTGCCAGGTCTGTACTTCCACTGGCTGACTGAAGCGTCGGGCAACTTGTTCTTCGAAGATACCTGGCGCGTCGGCGCCGAAGCGGACCGAATCGCCTACCGATTCAAGGGCGGCCACCCCCTGGAATTCGCACCGCGCGAACGTCCTTTCGGCGCGGGCTCTGATCCATCGAACATTGTGGATGCTGGCTATCCGATCGGTTCGATTCAGGTGCCCGGCGGGTTGGAGCCGATTTTGCTGCACCGTGACGCCATCTCGGGCGGCGGCTACGCCATGATCGGCACGGTTATCAGCGCCGACATGGATCTGGTTGCCCAGTTGCAGCCGAATTTCCGCGCGCAGTTTGTCGCGGTTGACATGGCGCAGGCATTGGCGGCACGTGCGAAGTACAAACAACGCGTCAGCGATTTGCGAAAGGCCCTGGCGAGCTGAGGTTTTGCGTCATGGACGCCGGCTTTTGTTTTGTCTTTGAGTGACTAGCCACCCCTTAGCCAGGGGCAGCTAATGTCGCGCCACTTTGCGCTAAAAAGAGCGCGAGTCGCGCTACCGGTCGATAAGATTCAGGCATGCCGCTTGAACCCTCACCCGCATCCCGCAGTCCCAGCGCCTGGTTGATGGGACTCGTTGGGGTGGGCGGTAGTGCCTTGCAACTCCAACAGGCTGCCTTGTGGCCCATGGATTGGTATGGCCTGGCACTGCTCGCTGCCTTAGCGGTAGCGGCATTCACCAGCCGGTGGGGACGCAGCCGCGGCCCTAGACAAACGGCCTGGGTCGCATTGCGGGGGGTGCTGGCGCTGGGTGCCTGCGCGTTGGTGGCCTTTGCGCTGGTGGGGCTGCGCGCATGCTGGTTTGATAGCCAGCGTTTGGAGGGCGCACTGGAAGGCCGCGATATGCAAGTCGTTGGCGTGGTTCGCGATATGACACAAAGCAACCCTTTGGGCCTGCGTTTTCGCCTTCAGGTGGAGTCCGCCCGATTGGACGGGGTCCCCGTTGCATTTCCAGCACGCGTCGATGTGGGTTGGTACACCGGTTTGTCGCCACAAGGCGCTGCTGCAGACCTGTCGCCATGGGAGTTGCAGCGCCAGCCCCAAACGCTGTGGCCTGGCGAGCGCTGGCAGTTCACGCTACGGGTTAAGGCGCCCCACGGGAGCATCAACCCCCACGGTTTTGACTATGAATTGTGGCTGTGGGAGCAGGGCGTGCAGGCCACCGCCTATGTGCGCGCCGGACCCCAGGATGCAGCCCCGCAAATGCTGGAGGCCACGCCGCAGTATCCCGTGGCCCAGTGGCGCCA
>CANHZG010000014.1 GCA_947464995.1 Comamonadaceae bacterium
AGCTTGGACATCCGGAAGAGACTATTCAAATTTGCTGCTCTCCAAAATATCCCCTTTGGGATGCGACGCACCAACGAAAAAGCCCTAAAACACTTCTGTTTTAGGGCTTGTCGTTTTGGTGCGGCTGGCAGGAATTGAACCCACGACCCCTTGGTTCGTAGCCAAGTACTCTATCCAACTGAGCTACAGCCGCGAAGCGTTGCAGTTTATCACAGCTTGAGCAACGTTCTTGCTTCTTGGGGGTTGGCAAGTGTGCGGCCCGCGCGTTGGGCGCATTGGGCAAGTTCGGCGACCAGAGCGCCGTTGCCGCTGGCGCGTTCGCCATTGGGCAGATAAAACGTGTCCTCCAGGCCAGTGCGCAGCATGCCGCCCATTTCGGCTGTTTTTTGGTGCACCGGCCAGATCTCGGCGCGGCCTATCAGGGTGCTTTGCCAGATGCTCTCAGGCGCCATCCACTGGGGCAGCAGCGCCAGCAGGTCGGCGTCGCAGGGCATGCCCGAGGCCACGCCCATGACCAAGTTGTATTCGGCTCGGCCCATGCCGGGCTTCAACATCCCGGCCTTGAGGTACATGGTGACCGAGCGGACGATGCCCACGTCAAAGCACTCAAACTCCGGATGGGTGCCGCACTCGGCCATCACGTCCAGAAACTGCTGCACCTTGGCCACCGGGTTGTCAAACACCATGGGCGGCCAGGCCCACTGGCCGTTGTCTTTGATCTTGAGGTAGTTCAGGCTGCCTGCGTTGCAGGCGGCGATTTCTGGCTTGATG
Organism: Comamonadaceae bacterium; assembly: GCA_947464995.1. Taxonomy (GTDB): domain Bacteria; phylum Pseudomonadota; class Gammaproteobacteria; order Burkholderiales; family Burkholderiaceae_C; genus Allorhodoferax. The sequence continues at coordinate 772 of CANHZG010000014.1, forward strand.
CGGCGGATGCAGTCCAGCGGGCCGCTGATGTCTTTGCCCACCACGCCGGTGGTCAGGTTGATGATGACGCCGGGGCAGGCCGCGCGGATGGCGCCCACCACGTCTTCCATCACATCCGGGTCCCAAGACGGCAAGTGGCCCATGCCAGCGCCTTGCTGGCGCACATGCACGTGCATGACGCTGGCGCCCGCGTTAAAGGCGTCGCGCGCTTCGGAGGCCATTTGCGCCGGGGTAACCGGCACGGGGTGCTGAGCGGGGTCGGTGAGCACGCCGGTGAGCGCGCAGGTGAGGATGGCTTTGTCCATGGCGGGGGCTTTCTATTACAAATCTCTATTCAAGGCGTGGCAGCGGCGACCGGGTCGAGTGTGATTTCGGCTAGCAGCGCGCCCGATTCCACCTGGTCACCGGGTTGCACATGCAGCGCGCTGATCGTGCCCGGCGCCTGGGCGCAGAGCCACATCTCCATCTTCATGGCTTCGACGCACAGCAGTTGCTGACCCAAGACCACGGCGTCGCCCAGCCCGACCAGCACGCGGCTGACCTTGCCCCCCACGGGCGCCCGGGCGCGTCCGGGGTCTTGCGCGGTGTGGGATGTGGGAAAAGCCGAGGGCTCGTGGAACACAAAACTGTCGCCGCCCAGCGCCAAATGCACCTGCACTCCCACTTGCGTGCCCCGCACAAGCGCCAAAGCGCTTTGCACCATGCGGTCCAACGCAAAGCGCAAAGTTCCGGCCTCAAAGCTGATTACGCTGGCCTGCACCAGCCGGTGGCCCGCCATGGCCGAATCGGTGCGCGAACCAGACGCGGCACTGGCAATATCACCTGCACGGGCGTCCGCAGCATCGTTACCCCCGCCTCCCGCTGCGACAAAGAGCGTAATTGCCACGCCGCCGTGGCGGTCCGGGTGCACGCGCAGGCGGCGGTGCTGGTCGCCGCACTGCAAAGCCATGTCAAACGCCGCCACACTGTCGCTGCGCCAACTGTGGCCGTGCGCCGCCAGCAGCGCCAAGGCTGCTGCCAGCCAGGCGCTGTCGGTGGGCTGGGGAGCTTGCAAGAGCGCTGCACCCTGCTCCGCCCATTCGTCAATTCGCGTGGTGCTCATCTGCGCGCTAACAAAGTCGGGGTGCGCCAGCAAATCGGCCAGAAATCGGCCGTTGTTGCGCAGGCCCAAGAGCGGCGTGCGTTGCAAGGCGGCGCGCAAGCGGCGGGTGGCGTCTGCCCGGTCACGGCCATAGGCGATGACCTTGGCCACCATCGGGTCGTAAAAGGGCGACACGGTGTCGCCCTCTTGCAAGCCGTGGTCGATGCGCACGCCGCTCTCTAGCGCCCCATCGGGCTTCCACCACAGCACCTGCCCGGTTTGCGGCGCAAAACCGGCGTAAGGGTCTTCGGCGTACAGGCGCGCCTCAATGGCGTGGCCGGTAAAGCGGATGTCGGTCTGCGCCAGCGGCAGCGGCTCGCCTGCGGCCACACGCAGCTGCCATTCCACCAAGTCCAGGCCGGTGATGAGCTCGGTGACCGGGTGCTCCACCTGCAGCCGGGTGTTCATTTCCAAAAAATAGTGGTGGCCCTGGGCGTCGACGATAAATTCCACCGTGCCCGCACCCTGGTAGCCCACGGCCAGCGCGGCGGCCACGGCGTCTGCGCCCATGGCGGCGCGCTGCGCGGGGCCGACGATGGGGGACGGGGCTTCTTCGATCACCTTTTGGCGGCGGCGCTGGGCGGTGCAGTCGCGCTCGCCCAGGTGCACCGCGCCGCCATGCTGGTCGGCAAACACCTGGATCTCGATATGGCGGCCGTGGTCAATCAGGCGCTCGAGCATCAAGCTGCCGTTGCCAAACGCGCTCAGGGCCTCACGCCGGGCGCCTTCGATGGCGGCGGGCAGTTCAGCGGGGCCGTCAGCGCGGCGCATGCCGCGGCCGCCGCCGCCCGCCGTGGCCTTGACCAAGAGCGGAAAACCCAGCGCCAGCCCTTGGGCGATCAGCACCGCGTCATCGTCCTCGGGCGCGCCCAGGTAGCCGGGGGCGCAGGGCACGCCAGCGTCTTGCATGCGGCGTTTGGCCAGCGCCTTGTCGCCCATGGCGCGCATGGCCTGGGGCGGCGGGCCGATAAACACCAGGCCAGCATCCAGACAAGCCTGGGCGAAATCGGGGTTTTCGCTCAAAAAGCCGTAGCCCGGGTGCACCGCGTCAGCGCCGCTGCGCCAGGCGGCGTCAAGAACAGCGTCTATGCGCAAATACGAATCGGCCGCACTGGAGGCGCCAATGTGCACCCCGCTGTCGGCCTGGCGCACGTGCAGCGCGCCCCGGTCGGCGTCGCTGAACACAGCCACGGTGGCGTAGCCCAGGCGGCGCGCAGTGCGGATGACGCGGCAGGCGATTTCGCCCCGATTGGCGATGAGGATTTTGGAGAAAGTCATGGTGCTCGATGGCTGTGGCGTAGGGTGCGGCGTAGGGTTGCGGCGGGCCTACATCCGCGCCACGCCAAAGGTGTTGGGGCGCAAGGTGCGCTGCTCGGCCTCGGCAGCCAGCGCCAGGCACAGGCCCAGCACGCGGCGGGTGTCGCGCGGGTCGATGATGCCGTCGTCCCACAGGCGGGCGGTGCCAAACAGGGCGGTAGATTCTTTGTCCAAGCGCAGGCGCAACCCGTCGGACATGGCTTGCAGCGCTTCTTCGTTGGGCACTTCGCCGCTGCGCTCCATCTTGCTGCGGTTGACGATGTCCATCACCTTGGCAGCCTGCGCGCCGCCCATCACCGCCGTGCGCGCCGTGGGCCAGGCAAAAATAAAACACGGGTCAAACCCCCGCCCGCACATACCGTAGTTGCCCGCGCCAAACGAGCCGCCCAGCACAAAAGTGAACTTCGCCACCCGCGCGTTGGCCACGGCCTGGATCATTTTGGAGCCGTGTTTGATGGCCCCGGCGCGTTCGGCCACCGAGCCCACCATGTAGCCGGTGGTGTTTTGCAAAAAGACCAGGGGCGTGCCGCTTTGGTCGCACAACTGGATGAACTGCGCCGCCTTGGTCGAGCCCGTTGGCTGAATCGGGCCGTTGTTGCCCAAAATGCCCACCAACTGGCCGTGCACGCGGGCATGGCCGCACAGCATCTCGGGGGCGTAACTGGCCTTGAACTCCAGAAAGTCCGAGCCGTCCACCAGCCGGGCGATGACCTCGCGCACGTCGTAGGGCTCGCGCTCGTCGGCGGGCACGATGCCCATGAGCTCTTGTTCGTCAAACAGCGGCTCGACCCACGCGGCAGGTTTAGAAACGGTGTCCCAGCGCAACTTGTCCAGCACCTCACGCGCCATGGCGATGGCGTGGGCGTCGTCCTCGCACAGGTATTCGCCCAGGCCGGTTACGTTGGCGTGGGTCTCAGCCCCGCCGAGTTCGTCCTCGGTGGCGTCTTCGCCCATGGCGGCTTTGACCAACGGCGGGCCGGCCAAAAAGATGTTCGAGCGCCCGCGTACCAAAATCACATAGTCCGACAAGCCGGGCAAATACGCCCCACCCGCCGTAGACGAGCCGTGCACCACCGAGATTTGCGGCAGCCCGGCGGCCGACATGCGCGCCTGGTTGGCAAAGCTGCGCCCGCCTTCGACAAAGATCTCGGCCTGGTAGAGCAAGTTGGCGCCGCCGCTTTCCACCAGGTTGATCATGGGCAGCTTGTTTTCCAGGGCGATTTGTTGGGCGCGCAGCGCTTTGCGCAGGCCCATGGGGGCCACCGTGCCTCCCTTGACCGCGCTGTCGTTCACCGACACTAGGCAGCGCTTGCCCGCCACCACGCCAATGCCGACGATGGAGCCGCCGCCGAGCACCGATTTTTTGCCATCGTCGTCGTGCATCTTGAGGCCCGCCAGGCGGCTGAGCTCCAAGAATGGCGTGCCCCGGTCCAAGAGGCGCGCCAGGCGCTCGCGCGGCAGCAACTGATTGCGCTGCTCAAACTTGGCGCGCTTGGACTCAGACTCCGCGATCACCTGCGCTTGCAGACGGTTAACCTCGTCGAGCAAGGCCTGCATGCGCTGGGTGTTGGCGGCAAAGGCGGTGGAGCGGGGGTTGATCTGCGAGCGCAATGCGGTGGGACGGGAGGCTGGGGGCATAAACACAGATCCTTGCAGCACGGGGATATAAGCCGTGGGAGTGGCATTTTGGGCGCTTGGCACCTTCAAGAACGACACCAAGGAGACAGCACTGTATGGAGGTGCCCGAGCCCTAATTACAATAAAAGCCTATCCATCGGTCAACCCAAGGAAACCCCTATGAGTCTCGAATCCATCACCCAGTCCATCCGCGCCAAAATGGGCGACGACAGCGGCCTGGACGCCACCCTCAAGTTCAATTGCGGCAGCGACGGCGTCATCGTGCTCGACGGTGCGTCTACGCCCAACAGCGTGTCCAACACCGACCGTGAGACCGATTGCACGGTGACCGTCAGTCTGGAAAACCTGCAAGCCATGATGGACGGCGAACTCAACGCCGTGACCGGTTTCATGAGCGGCAAGCTCACCGTGGCTGGCGACATGAGCGTGGCCATGAAGCTGCAAAGCGTGGTCTAAACCACCCTGACAGGCGCGCGTGTTAACGCACGCAGTAGAAGTGGTATTCGTTGGAGCGAATTTCTTCCACCGTGCGCACCGGTGAGGGGTTGCGCAAGTCCGGCGCCATTACCAGGCCCTGCGCCATCGCCCAGAACTCATGGCGCATGGTGACGCCGCCGCTCCAATCCCCCAGGCTGGACAAAAATTCATACTCCTCGGCTGTGGGCAAACGCCCGGCCATTTTGGCGCAGGACTTCTCAGCATTTTCGGGCGAGGTGGCATGGCTAATGGGCGAACCGGGGGCACCCAGCAGGTCAAGCGTTGTGGCGCCGTATTTCACTTTGGACGGAAACTGGGTTTTTTGAAAAAACTCAAACACCTGCGCTGCCATGGGCTGCATTACTGTCTCGGGCGTTCCTTGCGCCTGAAAGTTGTAGGTTTGGCCAGTCTTGCTTTCAATGTGCAGGGTGACAGTTAAGTCGCCATGGCAGCTCGGGCTAAACGAATACATACCCCAGACCACGCCGGACAAATCGTTCAAATAGCGTTGGTCCAAGTAGCCTTGGCGCTTTTGGTCGTGCAGTTCGCGCACCACCTGAATCAGCGGCAGGGGGTTGAAAAAGGCAATGCGCTTTTGCGCTGGGTTCACGGCGCGGTAGACGCCGTCCAGCGCTGCCTTGAAGCTACCCTCCAAGACCACGTCCATTCCCAAACCTGCACTGGCCAAGGCCCGGTTTTTATTGGCCATGTCGTCCATGGAGGACAAGATGGCAAAGGCGCTTTGAACATTGGCACCCTCGCGCAGCAGCAAAATCATGTCGCGGGTGAGGTCCTGCGCCATTTGTGCCTTGCTTCGGCCATAGGCGTCTTGGTACTGGCACAGGTCCTGGCCGCGAATAAAGGGTATGGTGGGCCACAGCTGCAATTGCTGTACCTCGTGTCCCCAAGCATTCAAGCTCAGTACCAGCAAAAGGGTGCTGAAGCAACGCATGGGGCCCACCTTTTTAGAATAAATGGTAGGGCGTGAGTGACTTGAACACTCGACCAAAGGATTATGAGTCCTCTGCTCTAACCAACTGAGCTAACGCCCCACACCGCAAGGATTGTAAAGGCCGACCCGCTTTGCGGACTTGACCCAAAGCAAGCTCGGGCCCCTGCGCTGGCGCAGCGATCGAATGCTTCAGTTCTTCCCCAGTTCACAGCCAAAATTGAACTGGGCGATGTCCATGTCAACGCGGGCCACAGGTGCAAATTCCGCATTAGAGCCATAGGTGTACAGGACATCGCCCTTGGCCAGGCGCCCTGAATAAATCATGGTTTTTAGGGTGCGGTGCAGACCCCTGGCGCAATCGAGTTCCTTGAGCTCTTTGACAGAGTCAAAATTCAGCCAAAGCAAAGGGGGCGGGAATTTTTGGGATTGTGTCGTTTTGTAGTCACCCATCACCCAAAAGCTAACCAACGAACCTTTGCGCTGAATGCTGCTTGCGTCGCCGTACATGGTGAATTCCGCACTTTTACCGATGGTAGACCAGTCGGCCCAGGCTGGGCCGGCCAAAAACACCATCAACACTAAGAATTTGCGCATGGAATAGCCTCCTGTGTCTTGCCGCCAATTCGATGGCCTGTCAGCCCCTACAACGCGTAGCCAAACGCCATTGGGCGCAGACTCTAACCGAAATGTATACGGTTACAGCAGACTAGCCCCCTGAAGGGGATCTGGCTGATGCGCAAGCCGAACCCTTCAATTCACCGGATCTGCCAGAAACAGTCCCTGCAAATCGCTCAAAAAGTCAAAGCCCCGCACGGTGGGTCGCACACGCTGCAAATCGCGCTCAATCAGGCCCTTGCGCTCGGCGGCGTCCAGGGCGGCGGCAATGGCGGTCACGGAGAGGCCAGTGCGCTCTGTGAACTCGCGCAGCCCAAAGCCGTGGCGCAGTCGCAGGGCGTTGAGCATGTATTCAAACGGCAAGTCGGCGCGGGCCACCTCCTCGCTCTGAGACAGCGCGTTGCCCGCCAAGGCGCGTTCTTGGTAAAGGCGTGGCTCACGCAGACGCACCTGGCGCACCACGCGGTGGGCAAAACTGAGCTTGCTGTGCGCGCCCGCGCCAATACCCAGGTAGTCGCCAAACTGCCAGTAGTTCAGGTTGTGCGCGCAGCGATGACCGTCCTTGGCGTAGGCCGACACTTCGTAGCGCTGCAGCCCGGCGGCTTCGGTCAGCTCGGTGACGTGGTCGAGCATGGCGTAGGCGGTGTCGTCCTCGGGCACCATGGGCGGGAACTTGGCGAAGTAGGTATTGGGCTCGATGGTCAGGTGGTAAATCGAAATGTGCGGCGGCGCAAAGGCCAGCGCTAAGCTGATGTCTTGCCCCACCTGCTCCAGCGTCTGGCCGGGCAGCGCGTACATGATGTCAAGGTTGAAGGTGGCAAACGCGCGCGCCGCTTCTTCCACGGCGGCGATGGCCTGCGCGCGGTCATGCACCCGGCCCAGCGCCAAGAGGTGCGCGTCGTTGAAGCTTTGCACGCCAATCGACAGGCGGGTGACGCCGGCCTGGGCAAAGGCGGCAAAACGGTCCTTCTCGAAAGTGCCGGGGTTGGCTTCCAGGGTGATTTCGCAGTTCGCCTCCAGGCGCAGGCGGGCGCGGATGTCGCTAATGAGCCGGTCTATGGCCTCGGGCGAAAACAGGCTGGGCGTGCCGCCACCAATAAAAATGCTGTGGATGCCCCGGCCCCAAATCAGCGGCAAGGCGGCTTCCAGGTCGGCCACCACTGCGTCGATGTAGCGGCGCTCGGGCAGCGGACCAGCGGGTTGCGCGTGCGAGTTGAAGTCGCAATAGGGGCACTTTTGGATGCACCAAGGCAAATGCACATACAACGACAGGGGCGGCAAGGCGGCAAGTTGCAGCGTGCCGGGGCGCATGTAGTGTTGGATGTCGTGCTGTACCGCAACCACGGCCTCCGAGTCTGCGCCGCTTTGGATGGGAATCATGGCCGGGCCAGCACCGCCTGCCAGCGCTCGCGCATCAGGGCCACCATGGCCTGGGCGGCGCGGCCGCGGTGGCTGTGGGCGTTTTTGACCGCCACCGGCAACTGGGCAAAGGTTTGGCCAAATTCGGGGATCCACATCACCGGATCAAACCCAAAGCCGTTCTCGCCCACCGGCGCGCGGGCAATCAGGCCAGCCACACGGCCCACGGCAATCAGCGGCTCGGGGTCTTCGGGCGAGCGCACGGCCACCAGGGTGCTGACCAGCGCCGCGCCGCGCGCGTCAATTTCCTGCATTTGCTCCAGTAGCGCACGCACGTTGTTGTCATCGCCCTTGGGGTAGCCAAACTGGGTGGCGTAGTAGGCCGTGTCAACGCCGGGCAGGCCGCCAAAGGCGTCCACGCACAGGCCGGCATCGTCGGCCAACGCGGGGAGGCCGGTGTGGCTGGCGGCGTTGCGCGCTTTGGCCAAGGCGTTTTCCACAAAGGTGCGGTAGGGCTCGGGCGCCTCGGGCACGCCAAGCTCGCTTTGGCGCACCAGCGCGCAGCGCAGGGGCTCAAACATGGCTTGCAGTTCGGCCAGCTTGCCCGCGTTATTGGAGGCCAAAACGATTTTCATGCTTCGGGGTGGGTTTCTCAGTGCGCGGGCAGGGGCTGGGCCAGTGCCTGCTGCTGCAAGCGCATCAGCTCGGCAATGCCAGCATCGGCAAGGTTGAGCAACAGGTCCATCTCAGCGCGGGAAAAGGCCGCACCTTCGGCCGTGCCCTGCACTTCGACAAAGTGGCCGGCGCCGGTCATGACCACGTTCATATCGGTGTCGCAAGCCGAGTCTTCGGTGTATTCCAGATCGAGCAGCGGCGTACCCTCAACAATGCCCACTGAGATGGCCGCCACGGCAGCCACGATCGGTGATTCGGCGATCTTGCCGTGCGCCAGCAGCCAGTTGACCGCGTCTTGCGCGGCCACAAAGGCGCCGGTGATGGCCGCCGTGCGGGTGCCACCGTCGGCCTGGATCACGTCGCAGTCCAGAGAAATGGTGCGCTCGCCCAGGCGCTTGAGGTCAAACACGGCGCGCAGCGAGCGGCCAATCAGGCGCTGGATTTCTTGCGTACGCCCGCTTTGCTTGCCGCGCGCGGCTTCACGGTCGCTGCGGGTGTGGGTGGCGCGGGGCAGCATGCCGTATTCGGCAGTGACCCAGCCCTCACCACTGCCGCGCTTGTGAGGCGGCACGCGCTCTTCTACCGAGGCGGTGCAAAGCACCTTGGTGCCGCCAAACTCAATGAGGACCGAGCCTTCGGCATGACGTGTGTAACCGCGGGTAATGCGCACGGGGCGCAGGGCGTTGGCGGCGCGCGCGGCGCTGCGGGTAAATGAACTCATGAAACAGCTTTCGTTGGTAGGGGACATCAAGCCGGGACTAGTGCCCGTGGTGTTCGCGTGCGCGCAGACGGCGCGCAGCCCTTAGGCAGGCGGGGGATTATCGACTCTCTCCCAGGCCACCGTGACCAAGGTCACATTGTCGCCATGGGGCCCGCCTTGACGAAGGGCGAGTTCGGTGAGCGCAAAGGCCGATTCGCTCACTCCTTGATCAGCCAAATGACCCACGATGTCTTGTTCTTCCAAAGACCCCCATAAACCGTCTGAACAAAGCAGCAGGCGGTCGCCTTCTAGCAGCTCAATTGGCTCCGCCAAATCGATCAGCGGCTCCTTGGGCGCGCCCAGGCAGCTAAAAAGCGCGTGGCGGTTGGCGATTGGCCGGCTGGGATCAATCCCGCTGGCCAACTGGCGCATCAGCACGGAATGGTCCACGGTGCGAAACAGCACCGCACGATTGCGCACAAGGTACAAGCGCGAGTCACCACAGTGGGCGGTGTAGCACCGGTCGTCCTGCAGCACCGTAACCACCAGAGTGGTGCTGGGCGTCTGCTCCATACCATGGTCTAGCGCGTAGCTCCAGAGTTGCTCGTGGGCCAGGGTGAAGGCGGCGTGCAAGAACTCCAAGGCGCTGGGTAGTTTGGGGTTGGCCTTCTGGTGAAAGAATGACATGACTGCCTGCATGGCGATTTGCGCGGCCACCTCGCCATGCGGATGCCCCCCCAAGCCATCGGCCACCAGAAAAATGGCCGCACCTCGCGTGTAGGTGTAGCCCATGCGATCTTCGTTTTTCCGCCGGCCACCAATGCGGGTGATTTGAAAAACAGAAAACTGCATTCGCACGGCGCTGCCTAACGCAACACATCGGTCAAGGGCTTCGCACGCCCGGGCGTCAAATGGCTGACCTGATAGGCCCTGGTGTCCGGCGAGGGTATGGCGCTTACGCGTTCATGCACGGGGTTGGCCGACAGCAAGGTTTGCACCGCCAACACCGAGTGTGGACGCTGGGCCGCGTCCAATTGCATACAAGAAGCCACCAAGTCGATCAAACCATTTGAGTACAAACTGCGCATGCTGCCCAGCATTGCGGGCAAGGCATCGGATGTCTGGCGGGCACCCGCGTCCGGCGGTGGGTAGCCCTTCATGCACGAGTAAATACAAGCGCCAATGCCATAAATATCGCTCCACGGCCCAATGGATTTGTCACGGCCCTGCATTTCGGGCGCCGAAAACCCCGGCGTAAACATGGGCTGCAAAAACTTAGACCCTTTGCGCAAGACATCACGCGCGGCACCGAAATCAATCAAAACCGCGCGGTCTTCATCCGTAACAAATATATTGGCGGGTTTTATATCGAGGTGCAACATTTTGTGTTGATGCACCACCCGCAAACCCCGCAGAATTTCATCAAACAAAGATCGGATGGTGCTTTCCCGAAAAATCTTGGCGTGCTTGAGCCCGGCTGAAGTCACAATAAATTGCTGCAGCGAGGCGCCTTGCAAATAGTCCATGACCAAATACACGGTGTCATTTTCCAAAAAGAAATTCAGCACATTGACCACACTGGGATGTGCGATTTGTGCCAACGCGCGACCTTCTTCAAAAAAGCTGCGCAGGCCCATGCGGTACAGCACCTGTTTGTCCTTGGATACCACCACCGGTGCGTCACCATGTTCACGGGAGGCCAGCGAGGCCGGCAGATATTCTTTGACCGCAACATCCTGCCCCGAAGGGCTTACCGCCAAGTACACCTGCCCAAAACCACCCGAGGCAATTTTGCGCACGATGCGGTAGCCTCCCACCATGGTGCCGGGGAATAAGGGGGCGGGCGACCGCTTTACCGGGGCCTGCGTCATCAGAGACTTAGATGTGGGCAACTCGACGGCGAAGACCCGGTGCACAATCGAAGTCAAACGGTAGCTTATTCATAGAAACCCAAACGATATTCAAAAGGATTGTATTTTTGATGACAGTTTACAGCATGACTGGTTATGCCAGTACCCAAAGTGGCAGTAGCAATGCCCCGGCCAACCCGGACACCAAAGTGCCTGCATGCCTCCAACTCGGGCTTGAAATTCGATCCGTGAACAGCCGTTTTTTGGACCTCGGATTTCGATTACCCGACGACCTGCGTGCGCACGAGCCCGCTTTGCGTGACCTGCTCACGGCGCGCCTTAAGCGGGGAAAAGTCGAAGTTCGCGTATCCCTGGAGTTGCAACAGTCTGCGAGCATTGGGGACCCCTCGGTCAAGTTGCTTCAACGCCTGGGAACCCTGCAAGACAATGTCAAGGCTTGGATACCGGAGGCACGCGCATTGAGCGTGGCAGACGTCCTGCGCCTGGCTGCAAATGAGCAGCCTGGACTGCGCGACCGTGGTGAGGACCTGCTTCCCCTGGCCCAAACCGCGCTGACTGCCCTTCTGGCAGCACGTGCGCGTGAAGGCGAACGCCTGGCCACCATGCTGCTGGAACACATCAAGCAACTGCGGCTGCTAGCTGCCAAAGCCGTGCCGATGGTGCCCCAACTGGTGGCCCAACAACGTCAGCGATTCATGGAGCGCTGGGCCGAGGCCATGGCACTGGGCGATGGCAGCGCCTTGCCCGAGAGCGCGCAGGACCGGGCGTTGACCGAGGCCACCGCCTTCGCCATCCGCATCGATGTGGCCGAAGAAATCACCCGCCTGAACTCGCACCTCGATGAGCTGGAGCGCCTGATCACCAAAGGCGGCGAAATCGGCAAGCGACTGGACTTTTTGATCCAGGAACTGCACCGCGAGGCAAACACCATGGGCTCCAAATCAGCCGCCCTGGCACTAACGCATATCTCGGTGGACATGAAGGTGCTGATCGAACAAATGCGCGAGCAAGTGCAAAACATAGAATAGTGCGACCACAGCCGCACACACCTGCACCATGGATTACCCCGGAAACCTTTTTGTTGTCGCAGCCCCCAGTGGCGCGGGCAAGTCGAGCCTGGTCAATGCCTTGCTGGAGCTCGACTCCCATGTGCAACCCTCGGTCTCCCACACCACGCGCGCACCACGCGGCCAAGAAAAGCACGGGCGCGAGTACTTTTTTGTCTCTGAGCCCGAATTTGACGCCATGGTCGCAGCGGACGCTTTTGTCGAATGGGCCCATGTCCATAACCACCGCTACGGCACTTCCAAAAAAGCCATTGAAGACCGCATGGCATTGGGCGCCGACGTGATTCTGGAGATCGACTTCCAGGGAGCGATCCAGATTAAAAAGACCTTTTCCAACGCGGTGTGCATCTTTATCTTGCCGCCGAGCTGGGACGAGTTGAGGGCGCGCCTGGAGCGCCGAGGCGAGGATGCGCCCGCGACCATCGATCTGCGCATGCATAACGCCGCAATTGAGGTAGCACAGGCCGAAAAATTCGACTTCGTTATAATCAACGAGTTGTTTGACCGGGCGCTTTTTGATCTGAAAGCGATTGTTCACTCCCAGCGGCTCAAATTTGCAGCGCAAGCGCGCGCCAGAGCCGCAACATTCCAGGCGCTCAACATCCCCATTTAATCCGGAGAATCCCATGGCCCGCATCACCGTAGAAGACTGCCTTGAGCAGATCCCCAACCGCTTCCAACTGGTGCTAGCCGCCACCTACCGCGCGCGCATGCTCAGCCAGGGTCACACCCCCAAGATCGAGAGCAAGAACAAACCCGGCGTGACTGCCTTGCGCGAAATTGCAGCCGGCAAGATCGGTATTGAAATGCTCAAAAAAGTGCCGCTGTAAAGCTGCCGTTTCAAATTCAAAAAGGCCCTGACGGGCCTTTTTTTATGCGCTGGCGGAGCTGTTTGGGGTCAGGAAACGATATACGCCGCCGCGCCAGTAGAGAACAGCGTGCCATCGGCGCCCAAAAACTCCATGCGGGTATTGGCCACGCGTGAGCCCAGGCGCAGCACATGGGCGTGCAGCTCGAAATACGGACTAATGCCGGGGCGCAAATAGTCAATGCGTAAGTCGATGGTGCCCAGCTTGCCAAAGCGGTGCAGGCGCTGCAACGGCGTCTCGTCCATGTGGCGCGCGCCAATGGCCGCCATCACCGCCAGCCCGCCCATGGCGTCCAAGCCTGCGCTGATGACGCCGCCGTGTACGCGGTTGAAGGCGAAGTGCCCCACCAGTTCAGGACGCATGTCAATACGCGCAACCACGCGGCTTGGCTCCAGCGATGTGATCTTCAGGCCCAAAAGCTGGTTGAAGGCGATGCGCTCTTCAAAAATGGACTTCAAACCAGCAACAAACTCCTCTTCAAAAACTACGGGCGCCGGGGCTGGGCCTGGAGCGACGGTTGGAGTGGCGTCTGCAGATGCTGGTGATTTCTTGGTCATGGGCCTATTGTCACAGTCCTAGTTGACGAGAAGCCAACTCCTTCATGATTTCTTCGGCCCCGCCGCCAATCGTCATGACTTTGACTTCGCGGTAGATGCGCTCGCAGGCGGTGCCACGCATGAAGCCCATGGCACCCAAAATTTGCACGCCCTGGTCGGCGCAAAACTGCATGGTTTGCGTGGCATGGTTTTTCAGCAAACACACCTGCGCCACCCAGTCAGCTCCCTCGTCGCCGTCGTCCAGTCGGGTAGTGAGCGCTGCCACCCAGGCGCGGGTGGATTCGATGCGCATCTTCATGTCCACCAGCTTGTGGCGGATCACCTGGTGCTCGACCAAGGCGCTGCCAAAGGTCTTGCGTGTGCGCGCCCAGTCCAGCGCTTCGGTGTAGCAGCGCTCGGCAAAACCCAGCGCCATGACAGACATGGACAGGCGCTCGCCATTGAAGTTGCCCATGATCATCTTGAAGCCCGCACCCTCTTGTCCTACCAAGAAACGGGCGGGCACGCGCACGGCGTCGAAGCGCAAGTGCGCGGTGTCCGAGCAGTGCCATCCCATTTTGTGCAAAGGGCTGCGCGACAGGCCGGACGCGTCGCCCGGCACCACCAGCATGGAAATGCCGCCGCGCCCTTTGTTGGCCGCGTCGGTGCGCACCGCCACGGTCAGCCAATCGGCGCGCATGCCCGAGGTAATAAAGACTTTTTCGCCATCTATCACGTAATGGTCGCCGTCCAGGCGGGCGGTGGTGCGCAGGGCGGCCACGTCGCTACCGCCGCCGGGTTCGGTAATGGCTAGCGCGGCAATTTTTTCACCGCGCAACACCTCGGGAATAAGCTCTGCCTGCAAGGCGTCCGAACCCCAGCGCAACACCGGCGGCAAGCCAATGTTGTGGCTAAACAAACTTGCCATCAGGCCGCCGCTGCCGCTCTCACGCGCCAAGGTTTCGGTCAAGGCGTTGCGCAAAACGGCGGACGCGGGCGTACCACCCAGGTGCTCGGGGTAGCCCAAGCCCAGCCAACCCAGTTCAGCGGCGCGGGTGTACAGGCCGCGCGGGAACACCTCCGCCGCCTCCCAATCGGCCAAATGGGGCGCTACCTCTTGGCGCACAAAGCGCTGGGCGCTGTTCTGCAGATGGGTGATTTCCTCGGCACTAACGGCGGTTTGCATACGGCCAGCGTTTAGCGTTGCGGCCGCTTGGCCACGCCCATGGTCTTGGCAATGATGCCCAGCATGACCTCGTCGGCGCCGCCGCCAATCGAGCCCAAACGCCCATCGCGGAACATGCGCGAGACCTTGTTTTCCCAGGTGTAGCCCATGCCGCCCCAAAACTGCAGGCAACCGTCGGGGATGGTACGGTTCAGCCGCCCGGCCATTAGCTTGCCCATGGAGGCGAGTTCCAAGACGTCTTGCCCAGCCACGTACAGATCGCAGGCACGGTAGGTGAGCGCGCGCAGGGCTTCGAGGTCGGTTTTCATCTCGGCCAGCCTGAATTGCACCCACTGCTGGTCGGCCAGGGTAGCGCCGAAGAGCTTGCGCTCCTGCGCCCATTCCATGGTCCAACCGATGCAATTGCTCAAAGATTGCAAACAACTCGCCGCCGCCCACAGGCGCTCCTCTTGGAACTGCTGCATTTGGTAGATAAACCCGTGGCCCTCGGCGCCAATGCGGTTGCGCTGGGGCACGCGCACTTCGTCAAAGTAGAGCAAGCCGGTGTCGCTGGCATTCATGCCGATCTTGCGGATTTTTTTGGCCACTTCAATGCCCGGGCGCAGCTTGCCGCCCTCGCGCAGCGGCACCATCACCAAGCTTTTATTTTTGTGCGCGGCGCCCTCACCGGTGTTAACCAGCATGCACATCCAGTCGGCCTGCAGGCTGTTGGTGATCCACATTTTTTGGCCGCTGATGACGTAGTCGTCGCCATCCTTGCGCGCCACCGACTTCACGCCCGCCACGTCGCTGCCCGCGCCGGGTTCGCTCACGCCAATGCAGCCCACCATATCGCCAGCAATGGCTGGGGCCAGAAACTCGCGCTGCAGCTCCTCGCTGCCAAAGCGCGCCAGCGCCGGGGTACACATATCGGTTTGCACGCCAATGGCCATGGGAATGGCGCCGCAGTGGATGTGTCCCAGAGCCTCAGCCATGGCCAGGCTATAGCTGTAGTCCAGCCCGGCGCCACCGTGCGTTTCGGGTTTCGTGAGGCCAAGAAGGCCCAAATTACCCAGTTTTTTGAACACCTCGTGTGCGGGGAATATTTCGGCCGCCTCCCACTCATCCACATGCGGGTTGATTTCGGCATCAATGAAGCGCTTGAGGGTTTTTTGAACTTCCAGATGTTCGTGGGTCCATTGCATGAGCGGTCTCCTGGGGGCTTGGGTTAGTCGGGTGCTTTGGCTGCTGGGGTGGGGCTGGCAAAAACCTGCGGCGTTGTCGCCCGGTGAAATCCGTTAAACGGCGTGATGGAGGCGCGCACCTGAGTTTTGGCGCTGGCCACCGCCATGGGCCAGCCCATGCGCACCTGGGGGCGCGCGCCGTCGATGCGCAGCGTGCTGCCGCTAATGAAGGCCGCAGCGGGGCTGAGCAAAAACACGATGCCGGCCGCCGTCTCGGCCTCGGTTCCAAAGCGCCCTAGCGGCACGGTTTTGGCCATGGCGCGCAGCATGGGGCCGGCCTCGGGCGGGTAATGGTCCATGCCGCTGGAAGCGATGTAGCCCGGCGCCACGGCATTGACGCGCACACCGGCGCCCGCCCACTCGGCGGCAGCGGTCTCGGTCAGGCTGACCATGCCCGCGCGCGCTGCGCCGCTGTGGCCCATGCCGGGCATGGAGCCCCACATATCGGCCACGATGTTGACGATGGCGCCGCCGTTTTTTGCCATGGACTGTGTGTAGCACTCGCGCGCCATCAAAAAGCCGCCGGTCAGGTTGGTGTTGACCACCGCCTCCCAGCCCTTGGCGCTGATGGCCTCCAGGGGCGTCATGTACTGGCCCCCGGCGTTGTTGACCAGGCCGTCAATGGGGCCGTGCTGCATCAAGACGGCGGCCACGGTGGCGCGCACTGCATCCTCCTGACGGATATCGCAGACGTGGACGCTGGCCGGGTGAACTGCGCCGTCCTGGCTAATCTCATCGGCCACGCGCTCCAGCTTTTCCAGCTTGCGCCCCAGTAGCGCCACTTGTGCGCCCAGAGCAGCCAGTTCATGCGCCACACAGCGGCCAATGCCCGAGCCGCCACCGGTGACGATGATGACTTTGCCTTCAAACAGGCCGGGCGCGAAGATGGAGGCGTAGCTCATAAATCCCTTTTGAAAAGAACCTACGCCGCAGGCGTCGGACTGTCCTGGCCCACAAACAGCGCCAGCGCCGCGTCGGTCAGGTCGTTTAGGCTGGCAGTTTTGTGCGGGTCAAACCATTGCACAGACCAGTTCAGCGCGCCCAAAATCAGCAAACGCGCCAAGCCCACGGGCGCGCGCAGGGCGCCGCTGGCATGCAAGGCGGTGAGCACCGGCACCCACAGCGCCTCGTACTGGCTTTGCAGGGCGGCGAGTTCGGCACGCTGGGCACTATTTAGCGAACGCGACTCGTACAACATGACCGGAATAAAGTCGCTGTCGGGCCCGAGCAGCACCGCAAAATGGGTTTGCACCAGGCCGCGCAACTGGGCCAGCGGCGGCTGGGTGGCTAAGGCTTGCAAGGTGGCCTGCTGGCGCGCCAGGGCCGCGCGCATGCCTTCTTGCATGACGGCAAACAGCAAAGCATCTTTGCTTTTGAAGTGGTAGAAGGGCGAGCCGCTTTGCATACCGGTGGCGGCAGCAATGTCGCGGGTGGTGGTGGCAGCAAAGCCCTGGCTGCGAAACAGGGCGGCCGCGGTGGCCAGCAAGGCGGTGCGGCGGTTGCCGTCATCACGCTCCAGCAAGGTCTTGCGCGGGCGGCCCCGCGGCCGCACCAGTGCGGTGGGCGTGGTCAGGGGTTCGGACAGAGCGGCTGATGGCGCGGGCATTGCCGCACCATACCAAAGGCCGCTATTTTTAACAAGCGCTTGCTTGCTAAAAATAAATCAGAGTTTGGCGAAGTCGGGTTTTCGCTTTTCCAGGAAGGCGGAAAAGGCTTCTTTGGCGTGGGGCGCCTGTAGCAAGCGGCCAAAGCTTTCGCCCTCCTCGCCCATTTGCGCCAGCACCTCGGTCATTTGGCCTTTCTTCATGAGGCGCTTGGTCTCGATCAGCGAGGGCAAGGGCTTGGCGGCCAGCTTACGCGCCTGGGCATGGGCCAGATTATTGGCCTCGCTGGGCGGCACGATGCGGTTGACCAGGCCCATTTCCATCGCCGCCTCGGCCATGAAGGGCTCACCCAGCAGCAAGGCCTCGGCGGCGCGGTGGTAGCCCATCAGGCGCGGCGCGAGCAGGCTGGACGCAGCTTCAGCGCAAAGGCCCAGGTTGACAAAGGGCATGGAAAACGCCGCGTTGTCGCCCGCGTAAACCAGATCGCAATGGAACAGCATGGTGGTGCCCACGCCCACGGCCGGGCCGCAGACGGCGGCGACCAAGGGCTTCGGGAACGCCGCAATGCCGCGCAAAAAGCGAAATACGGGCGATTCCTGGCTGCTGGCGCCCCGGGTCAAAAAGTCGCCAATGTCGTTGCCCGCGCTGAAAATCGTGGCATGGCCCTGAATGACCACTGCGTGCAAGCTGGCGTCATCGGCAGCTTGCAACAAGGCGTCGGCGCAGGCGCCGTACATGGCCTGGGTAAAGGAGTTTTTCTTCTCGATGCGGTTTAGGGTCAGCGTCATCACGCCGTCGGCGCTATCAATCAATACGTCTTGCATGGTGGGGTCTCTGTAGGGGTAGTCGAGGGGCAGAAAAACTATTCTTTGAAGTACACCAGCTGGTGCGTGGTGGCCAGCGGCACGCCGGCTTCGCTCCACAGGCAGCCACTCTGGTCAAAAAAGCCGTTGTGAAAAACCTGGCCGCGCGCCTGGGCCAGCACGTAGCCGCTACCGACCTGGGCGAGTTGGGCGCTGCTGGCATGAAAGTAGACCGTCATGGACACGGTGCCAGCGGGTGTCCAGTGCGCGCGGCGCAGCCACACGCGGGGGAAAAATATGTCGGCGGTGGCCGCCAAAGCAGCAAAGTCCAAGGCCCGACCGATCTTGTCCCGCACCCAAAGCTGGCTCAGGCTGGCTTCGTGCAGCGGCAAGGCGCTCTCGCAGCCGTCCCACATCTGGGGCATGCCCCCGGCGATACCGCGCATCTCATAGCGTGTAATCCAGACCACGCTAGGAGAAATCGTCGTTTCTGGCACTGTGTGGGGCGCAGGCACCTGTGGCATGGGCAGGTCGTTGGCGCTCCAGGTGTCGCGGTGTGCGGCGGTCATGGCGGTGCCGGTGAGCACGCAATGCGATTGCCCTTGGGCGTCGGTCTGCTGGATGTCAAACACCCAGTGCTGGGTGGACCGGTTGGTGCGCGCAATGCGCAACTGCAAGGTGAACGCGCCGTCGGCAATGGCGGCCAGGTAGTTCAGGGTGAGCGACACCGGCTCGCCCAGACACTGCGCGTGGCTGACGATGGCCTGCACCACGGTGGCCGCAGTCATGCCCCCGAAGGGCCCGACCATATTCGCCCAGGCCGGGCTGGTGGCGCCTAGGTAGACGCCCTCAGCCTGGGGCTGCAATTGCAGCGCGGCGTCAAATACGTGCAGGCTCACTCGACCCGAATCCAGGTCTGCGTGCGCCCCAGCAGCGGTGTGCCGATGTAGCCACGCACTTCAAGTTTCTTGCCGCCTTCGATGGGCGTGAGGCGCAAGCGGTAGTCGGTGCCGTTGTCGGGGTCCAGAATCTTGCCGTCTTCCCACACATCTTTGCCGTCGGCCTTTTTGCCGCCCCGGATGATTTCCATGCCCACTTTGGGCTTGCCCTTGCGGTCGTCGGTGCATTTGTCGCAATTGGGCTCAGTGCTGGGCTTGGGGTCGATGGCTCTTTCGACAACACCCGAGAGACCACCGCTGGCGTTGGTGCTGATGCGAATCTCGGCTTTTGGCTTGTTGGTGGCGTCGTCGATGCTGTTCCACAGGCCCAAAGGCGTCATTTGGGCTTGGGCCAGCGCAGCCGCAGCGGTCAAGGCAGCGGCAAGTAAGTACTTATACATATCAAACTCCGAAAAATAAGGGATTGGGAAAGGGAAACAATCAACAAGTTAAGCGAACACCGCTTCGGTATCCATCAGCACGGCGCTGCCAGCGCGCGCGGTTTGCATCAGCGTAGCAGTCTCTGGGAACAACTTGGCAAAGTAAAAGCGCGCAGTTTGCAGCTTAGCTTGGTAGAAAGGGTCGGAGTTGCCTGTCGCAATTTGGAGCAACGCCACCTGCGCCATGCGGGCCCAGAAATAGCCAAAGACCATGTGGCCCGCCACACGCAGGTAGTCCACAGCAGCGGCACCCACTTCGTCGGGGTTTTGCATGCCCTTCATGCCGATGTCCATGGTGAACTGGGTCATTTGTTCGCCCAGGCCCGCCACCGGAGCAATGAATTCTTTCATGCTCGCGTTGTCGGCTTCTTCTTTGGCGAGTTTGCCAATGAGCTTGCCAAACTTGCGCAGCGTGGCGCCTTGGTTACCCAAAATTTTGCGGCCCAGCAGGTCGAGCGACTGGATGGTGTTGGTGCCCTCGTAAATCATGTTGATGCGGGCGTCGCGCACAAACTGCTCCATGCCCCATTCCTTGATAAAGCCGTGGCCGCCAAACACCTGCAGACAGGCCGACGTTGCGGTCCAGCCGTTGTCCGTGATGAACGCTTTGACGATGGGCGTGAGCATGGCCAGCATTTCACCGGCGTCTTTACGCACCAGTTCATCGGGGTGGTTGTGCTCCTGTTCGAGCAGCATGGCGCAAAAGGCCTGCAAAGCGCGGCCACCTTCGGCGTAGGCCTTGGCGGTGAGCAGCATCTTTCGCACGTCGGGATGCACGATGATGGGGTCGGCCGCCTTGTCCTTGGCCTTGACGCCGGAGAGCGAGCGCATCTGGATGCGGTCTTTGGCATAGGCTAGCGCGTTTTGGTAAGCCACCTCGGTCAGACCCAGCGACTGGTTTCCCACGCCCAAGCGGGCAGCATTCATCATCACGAACATGCCGTTCATGCCCTTGTTGGGGGCGCCCACCATGCTGCCCACGGCCCCGTCGAGCACCATCTGGCAGGTGGCGTTGGCCTTGATGCCCATTTTGTGTTCGATACCGCCGCAATAAATGCCGTTGCGCTCGCCCAGGCTGCCATCGGCCTTGACCAAAAACTTAGGCACCACAAACAGGCTCACCCCTTTGATACCGGGGGGCGCGTCACTCAGACGCGCCAGCACCAGGTGGACGATGTTCTCGCTCATATCGTGTTCACCGGCGCTGATGAAGATTTTGTTGCCCGTCAGCCGATAGCTGCCGTCCGGTTGCAATTCGGCCTTGGTGCGCATGAGACCCAGGTCGGTGCCGCAATGCGGTTCGGTCAGACACATGGTGCCAGTCCATTGGCCGCTCGTCATTTTGTGCAGGTACGTGGCTTTTTGTTCGTCGGTGCCGTGGGTGGCCAGCGAGGCGTAGGCGCCATGGGTGAGGCCAGGGTACATGGTCCAGGCCTGGTTGGCGCTGTTGAGCATCTCGTAAAACATTTGGTTGACGATGAGCGGCAAGCCCTGGCCGCCATAGGCGGGGTCACAACCTAATGCCGCCCAACCGCCCTCCACATACTGCGCGTAGGCCTCCTTGAAACCCTTGGGCGTGGTGACGCTGTGGGTCTTGGGGTCGAGCACACAGCCCTCGGCATCACCGCTGATGTTCAGAGGAAAAAGCACCTCGGTGGCAAACTTGCCACCTTCTTCGAGCACCGCGTTAATGGTGTCGGCGTCCATATCGGCGTGCTTGGGTATGTGCTGCAAGTCGTCGACGATGTGCAACAACTCGTGCATGACAAACTGCATGTCACGCAAAGGAGGGGTATAGCTAGGCATGAGGAAGACTCCTTGAAACAAAAAAACAGAGGAAGCTAGGCGGAAAAATAGGCAGTTCCTGGCACGCCGTAGCGCGCCAGGATGTCGTCAAAACCCCGGTTAGCCCGTGCCAACGAACCCGGATTCTTCAGGAATCTGGCCTCGTAATGCAGGGCCAATATCAGGGCGTGGATCTCGAAGGCGATTTGCTGTTCGTCGGCATCCAAACTCAGGTGGCCGCAGTCCTTGGCCAGCACCACGGCGCGGTACAAGGCCTCCAGCCAGGTTTGCACGGAACTGGCCAGCGCCTCGCGCACCGGGCCCGGGCGGTCGTCAAATTCGACGGCCCCACTGATAAATATGCAGCCCGACTGGATTTCGATCGCCACACGCTTCATCCAGTTATCAAACAAGGCGCGCAGACGGGGCAGGCCTTTGGGCGCTTGCAGGGCGGGGAAGAAAACCTCTTGCTCAAAGCTGGCGAAATACTCGCGGATAACGGAAATTTGCAGCTCTTCGCGAGAGCCAAAGTGGGCGAATACGCCGGACTTGCTCATGTGCATCAGTTCGGCCAGGCTGCCGATGCTAAGCCCCTCCAAACCGACCTGAGAGCTCAAAGCAACGGCTGCCTGCACGATCGCCTGCTTGGTTTGCTGGCCCTTGGGCACCGGACGTGCGCTGGGGCGCTGCACTTCGGCAACTGGGCTAGAGGATTCAGAAAAAACAGGAAATGACATGCAGGCCAAGGGATCAAAATAGTACGACCGTGCTATTTTGCACCATCTGCATTAGTCCGTACCCCAAGGGGTGGCGCGCGGGCGACCCGGCCTGGTGCGTTCGAACCCTAGGACGACCTGATCATGGTGCCAAAAGCCTGGTCGGTCAGGATTTCCAGTAGCAGCACATGTGGCACCCGGCCATCAACGATGTGCACGGCCTTGACACCGCTTTTGGCCGCGTCCAGCGCGCCGCTGATTTTGGGCAGCATGCCGCCGGAAATGGTGCCGTCGGCGAAGAGTGCGTCGATCTGGCGCGCGCTGAGTTCGGTCAGCAACTCGCCGGCCTTGTTGAGCACGCCGCTGATGTTGGTCAGCATCAACAGTTTTTCGGCCTGCAGCACGGTGGCCAGTTTGGCCGCCACCACGTCGGCGTTGATGTTGTAGCTCTCGTTGTCTTCGCCAAAACCGATGGGGCTCATGACCGGAATAAAGGCGTC
>CANHZG010000015.1 GCA_947464995.1 Comamonadaceae bacterium
AAAAAGCCGGTGTTGATAAATGCCACGCGGCTGCTGGCCGCAGCAATGCAGGCCTGCAGGTTGACGCTGGTGCGGCGCTCTTCGTCCATGATGCCCAGCTTCACCGTGCTCTCGGGCAAGCCCAGCATCTGCTCCACGCGGCCAAACAGCTCGTCGGCAAACGCCACTTCAGCGGGGCCGTGCATTTTGGGCTTGACGATGTAGACCGAGCCCTTGCGCGAGTTGCGCACCATGCCTGCGGCAGCGTCTTTCTTGGTGCGTTTGAGGTCGTGCAGGGCGATGGTGGTGGTCACCACGGCATCCAGAATACCTTCGGGGATTTCGCGCGTGCTGCCGTCTGCGGAGGTGTAGGTAATGGCCGGGTTGGTCATCAGGTGGCCCACATTGCGCACAAACATCAGCGAGCGGCCATGCAGCGTGACCGCTTTGCCGTCGGCGCCGGTGTACACGCGGTCGGGGTTCAGGCCACGGGTAAAGGTTTTGTCGCCCTTGTGGATGGTCTCGGTCAGGGTGCCTTGCAAGATGCCCAACCAGTTGCTGTAAGCCAGCACCTTGTCGTCGGCGTCCACCACGGCCACCGAGTCTTCCAGGTCCAGGATGGTGGACAGGGCGGCCTCTAACACCAGGTCGCACACACCGGCCGCGTCGGTCTTACCGATGGCGGTGTTGCGGTCAATGCGGATGTCCAGGTGCAAGCCGTTGTGTTGCAAGAGCACCGAAGACGGGGCTTTGGCCGTGCCTTGAAAGCCGATGAACTGCGCGGCGTTGAGCAAGCTGGTGTTGCTGCCGTCCTTGAGCTTGACAGCCAGCTTGCCGTTTTTGACGCTGTAGGCGACCGAATCCAGGTGCGAGCCCTTGCGAAGCGGCGCGGTGCGGTCGAGCACATGGCGGGCGTAGGCAATCACTTTTTTGCCGCGCTTGGGGTTGTAGGGCCTGCCGCTGGCGCTGACTTTGGCTGCGCCTGCGTCTTCAGAGATCACGTCCGTGCCATACAACGCGTCGTACAGGCTGCCCCAGCGCGCGTTGGCGGCGTTGAGCGCATAGCGCGCGTTAAGCACCGGCACCACCAGCTGCGGACCAGCTTGTACGGCCAGTTCGGCGTCCACGTTTTTGGTGGTGATGCGCGATTTTTTGGGCACAGGCACCAAGTAGCCGATGCTTTGCAGGAAGGCTTGGTAAGCCGCCATGTCTGCAATTGAGCCAGGATGCGCTTGGTGCCAAGCGTCGATTTCAAGTTGCAGGCGGTCGCGCTCTGCCAGCAGGGCGATATTCTTGGGCGCCAGGTCGGCCACGATGGCGCCAAAGCCCTTCCAGAACGCCGCCGGGCTGATGCCGGTGCCGGGCAAAACCTGGTTGTCAATGAATTGCTGCAACACGGTGGCAACTTGCAGGCGTGCAATAGGGGTGCGGGCGGTGGCCATAAATCGAATTTCCTTAATGACAAAAAACGGGGGGCTACGAGGTGCGGCACCTGCGCATGCGCGGTGCAAAAGTGTACTTAGCAAATATATTCCATCCTTATGCAGATACTATGTAGGAAATTTGCAATCCATTCATGACAAAAATGAACGTAAACAACCCCCTTCCGCTGGCCGGCATTCGCGTAGTCGAGTTCACCCACATGGTGATGGGCCCCACCTGCGGCATGGCGCTGGGCGACCTGGGCGCCGAGGTGATCAAGGTGGAACCACTCACTGGCGACAGCACACGCCGCCTCTTGGGCAGCGGCGCCGGGTTTTATCCGCTGTTTAACCGCAACAAGAAAAGCATCGCGCTGGATCTGCAAAGCCCGCAGGGCCGCGAAGTCGTGCTGCGCCTGATCGCCACCGCCGACATCGTGAGCGAGAACTTCAAGACCGAGACCATGCAAAAGCTCGGGCTCGATTACGCATCGTTAAGCAAGCTCGATCCGCGCCTGATTTACGTCAGCCACAAAGGCTTTTTGCCCGGCCCCTACGACCACCGCACCGCGCTGGACGAAGTGGTGCAGATGATGGGCGGCCTGGCCTATATGACGGGCCGGCCCGGCGACCCGCTGCGCGCGGGCAGCAGTGTGAACGACATCATGGGCGGCCTGTTTGGCGCCATGGGTGCGATGGCCGCGCTGATGCAGCGCCAACAAACCGGCGAAGGCCAGGAGGTGCAAGCAGCGCTGTTTGAGAACAACATTTTTTTGGTGGCGCAGCACATGCTGCAGTTCGCCGTGACCGGCAAAGCTGCTGCGCCCATGCCCGAGAAGATTTCACCCTGGGGCATTTACGACGTGTTCAGCGTCCAGGACGACGCGCAAATCTTTTTGGCCGTGGTGGGGGACACGCAGTGGCGGGTGTTTTGCGAAGCCTTTGGCTTTGACGACCTGTTTGCCGACACGCGCCTGGCCACCAACAACGACCGCGTGCTGGCGCGGCCGTGGATGATGCCGCTGCTGCGCGAGCGCCTGGCCGATCACAGTGCCGCCGAGTTGGCAGCCACGTTTGAGCGCCACGGCCTGCCGTTTGCGCCGATTACCGACCCCCAGCACCTGTTTGAGGACCCCCACCTGCAAGCCACCGGCGGACTGGCGTCCATGACCTTGCCCGACGGGCGACAGACCGCCACGCCTTTGCTGCCCCTCACGCTGGGCGGCAAGCGCCTGGGCCTGCGGCTGGATCCGCCCCGGCTTGGCGAGCATGGCCGCGAGCTGCTGCACAGCCTGGGCTACAGCGAGCCCGAAATTGCCGCCTTGGTCGACGCCGGTGTGGTGCTCGCACCCGAGTAATCGTGGACAAGCTCAAGCAGCTAGAAACCTTTGTTTCCGTGGCGCAGCGCGGCAGCCTGGCGGGCGCCGCGCGCGCCTTGGGGTTAGCGCCGGCCATCATTGGCCGCAGGCTGGATGCGCTGGAAGCGCGCCTGGGCGTCAAACTGCTGCTGCGCACCACCCGGCGCCTGAGCCTGACCCACGAGGGCAGCGCGTTTTTAGAGGACTGCCAGCGCCTGCTGACCGACCTGGCCAATGCCGAGGCCAGCGTCAGCGCCGGGGGCGTGCAAGCCAGCGGCCACCTGCGCGTGACCGCGCCCGCAGGCTTTGGCCGTCGCCATGTCGCCCCACTGGTGCCCCTGTTTCGCGAGTTGCACCCGGAGGTAACCATTTCGCTCAACCTGAGCGACCGCCTGGTCGATATGGCCGTCGAAGGCTTTGACTGCGCGGTGCGCGTGGGCGACATGCCCGATTCCTCCTTGGTGAGCGTGCGTCTGGCCGACAACCGGCGCCTGTGCGTGGCCACCCCGGCCTTTTTGGCCCGCCACGGTCGCCCCCAGCAGCCTAGCGACCTGGCGCGTTTTGACTGTTTAACCCTGTCCAGTGACGCCTCGCAAACCCGGGGCTGGGCCTTTAAGCTGCCCAAGGGTGATGGGTTTGAAGTGGTCTACCTGCGCCCCACTGGTCCCATGGATTGCTCCGACGGCCAGGTGCTGCACGACTGGTGCTTGCGCGGCTGGGGCATCGCCTGGCGCAGCACCTGGGAAGTAGAGGCCGAAATTGCCGCAGGCCAACTGGTGGCTGTGTTGGAAGACTTTGCCGCCCCACCCAATGGCATCTACGCCGTGTTCCCCGAGCGCAAACACCTGGCACTGCGCGTGCGGCTGTGGATTGACTTCTTGAAGCTGCACTACGGCAGCGCCGGTTTTTGGACCGGCGTGCGAAGTTGATGGCTTAGAACCTATCCCGCCCCAAACTCCTCCCCCATCTCCCGCGCCCGCGTTTGCGCCGCCTGCATGGCAGCCATAAAGGCCGGCTTGATGCCGCTGGCCTCCATGGCGGTTAGCGCGGCGTAGGTGGTGCCGCCTTTGCTGGTGACCCGCTGGCGCAGCACTTCGGGCGGTTCGATCGATGCCTTGGCCAGTTCGCCCGCGCCAATAAAGGTGGCGACTGCCAGTTGGTAGGCCTGCGCTGCGTCCAAGCCCATGCCGATACCGGCTTCGCGCATGGCTTCCATGAAATAGAACATATAGGCCGGGCCGGAGCCGGATAGCGCAGTCACGGCGTCAATCTGCGCCTCGGCGCCTACCCACATCACCTCGCCCGTGCTGCCCAAAACCTGGTTGATCAGTGCCTTGTCGGCCTCGGTGGCGGCTGTGCGGGCGAATAGTGCGGTGATGCCCTTGCCAATCAGCGCCGGGGTGTTGGGCATGGCGCGCACCACGCGCTCGCTGCCTAACCACTGCGCAATCGTGTCGCTGCGGATGCCTGCGGCCACGCTCAGGTGCAGGGCGGCGCGGGTGTGGGCTTGCGTTTGGGCGGCGGCATCTTTGAAGGTTTGGGGCTTGACCGCCCAGACCACCAGGTCAGTGCGGGTCAAAAAGCTGCCCGCCTGGGCCTGCGCGCTGATGCCAAACTGGCTCTGCAGCTTGGCGCGGGCCTCGTCAAACGGCTCGACCACGTCCACGTGATCGGCAGGCCAGCCTTGCTTGCGCAGGCCGCCGATGATGGCGCTGGCCATATTGCCGCCGCCGATGAATGCGATGCGTTGCTGCATGAGGTGGTTCTCTAGGTTATGAGTGCGCCCAGAGTCTAACCACGCCCCCACCGGGGCCCTGGCGCTACAGCGCCGTGGCCTGGCGCACCGCGTGTTCCCAATGTTGCATTTTTTCTTGCGCTTGCGCGGCGCTGATGCGCGGCTCAAAGCGGCGTTCGGCCTTCCACAATTGGCGCAAAGCCCCGGTGTTGGGGTACAGGCCGCAAGACAGGCCCGCCAGATAGGCCGCGCCCAGAGCGGTGGTCTCGGTCACTACCGGGCGCACCACGGCGATACCCAGCAAATCGGCCTGAAACTGCATTAGAAGGTCGTTGATGCAGGCGCCACCGTCCACGCGCAGCTCGGTGACTGCCGCAACGCCCGCCTGCTGGGCGTCACGCGCCATGGATTGCAACAAGGCTGCGCTTTGGAAGGCGATGCTCTCCAGCGCCGCACGCGCAATGTGCGCAGTGGTGCTCCCGCGCGTAAGGCCCGTAATGGTGCCGCGCGCCTCCGGGTTCCAGTAGGGCGCGCCCAGGCCGGTAAAAGCGGGCACCAGCATCACGCCCCCGCTGTCTGGCACAGTTTCAGCCAGCGCCTGCACTTCGGCACTGCTGCGGATGGCGCCCAGCCCGTCGCGCAGCCACTGCACCACGGCGCCACCCACGAATACGCTGCCTTCCAGTGCGAATTCGGGTGTGGAACTGGCTTGCGCGGCACTGGTGGTAATTAAGCCGTTGGAGGAGGTGTGAAACTTCCCGCCGGTGTGCATCAGCATGAAGCAGCCCGTGCCATAGGTGTTTTTCGCCATGCCCGCGCTAAAACAGGCCTGACCAAACAGCGCGCTTTGCTGGTCGCCCGCCACGCCGCCTATTGGCAGGGCCTGGCCCAGAAAGTCGGGCAGCACCTCGCCGTACATGGCTGCCGAGGGCAGCACGCTCGGCATCATGTTTGGCGGGATGTCCATCGCCTGCAAAAGCTCGGCGTCCCAGGTGTTGCTGTGCACGTTAAACAGCATGGTGCGCGACGCGTTGCTTACGTCAGTGGCGTGCACCGCGCCGCCGGTCAACTGCCAAATCAGCCAGCTGTCCACGGTGCCAAAAGCCAACTCGCCGTTGGCCGCTTGGGCGCGGGCGCCGGGCACGTTATCCAAAATCCATTGCAGCTTGGTGCCTGAAAAATAGGCGTCCACCAGCAGGCCGGTTTTTTGCCGGATGGTGGGCGCCAGGCCGCGCTCGCGCAGGGCCACGCAGCTCGGTTCGGCACGCCGGTCTTGCCAAACGATGGCGTTGTGGATGGGCTGGCCTGTGGCGCGGTTCCAGACCACCGTGGTTTCACGCTGGTTGGTAATGCCTACCGCGCGCACTTGGCGCGCGCTAATGCCCGCTTTCAGCAACACCTCGCGGGCGGTGGCGAGTTGGGTGCGCCAGATCTCCAGTGGGTCGTGTTCTACCCAGCCGGGTTGGGGGTAAATCTGGGTGATTTCTTGCTGTGCCATGGCAACGATGGCGCCTTGCGCGTCAAACACGATGCTGCGCGAGCTGGAGGTGCCTTGGTCGAGGGCAAGCAGGTAGGTCATGGGCGGCGCCTTTGTGGGTGGGGTCGGCGCTATTGTTGCGCGCCTTGCGCCCATGCTTTGTACCGACGGTAGCGGTTCGGTCAGCAGACCTGGCCGACGACTTGATGGCGGCACAATCGGATATGGATACACCTACCGCCCCATTGCCCACGCGTCGGCCAAGTCTGCTGGCGCACCTGCGCGATAACCCGGTGTACGACATCGCCGTGGTGGGAGGTGGTGCCACCGGCCTGGGTGTGGCGCTGGATGCGGCCTCGCGAGGTCTGAAGGTCGTCCTGGTTGAAGCGCAGGACTTTGCCAAAGGCACGTCCTCGCGTTCCACCAAGCTGGTGCACGGCGGTGTGCGCTATCTAGCGCAGGGCAATATTTCCCTTGTGCGTGAAGCCTTGCGGGAACGCAGTACTTTGCTGCACAACGCGCCGCACATTGCGCAAGCGCTGGCTTTTGTGATCCCGGCTTATCGCTGGTGGGAGGCGCCGTTCTACGGCATAGGCCTGACCCTCTACGACCTGCTTGCGGGCAAAGCAGGCTTAGGCAAAACCGAGTTACTTGGCCGCACCGAAACGCTGGACCTACTGCCCGGCGCGCAGCCGCACAGTCTGCGCGGCGGCGTGAAATACTGGGACGGCCAGTTTGACGACGCCCGGCTGGCCTTGGCGATTGGGCGTACTGCTGCCCAGCATGGTGCTTTGCTGATCAACTACTGCCGTGTTGAGCGGCTGAATTACGACGGGGGCCGGATCAATGGTTTGGAATGTGTCGACACGCTGACCCAAACAAGGTACGCAATACAAACGCGCTGCGTGATCAACGCCACCGGGGTGTGGGTTGATGCGCTGCGCGAAAAAGATGACGCAGCCAACCCGTCGGGTGTACACGCTCCGGTCAAACCCATGGTGGCGCCCAGCCAGGGCGTGCATTTGGTGGTCGATAAGTCGTTTCTGGACGCAGATGTGGCCTTGATGGTGCCCAAGACGTCCGATGGACGCGTTCTCTTTGCAGTCCCTTGGCTTGGAAAAGTTATTCTTGGCACCACCGACACACCGTCAAAGGATCTCGCGCTTGAGCCTTCGCCTTTAAAGGAGGAAGCAGACTTCATCCTGGGCGAGTCGGCCCGCTACTTGCGCAAAGCTCCCACCCGCGCTGACGTGAAAAGCGCCTGGGTCGGCCTGCGCCCCTTGGTCAAACACCATGACGATGAGGGCGCGACGCAAAAGCTCAGCCGCGAACACACCGTCATCGTGAGCCGCAGCGGCCTGGTAACCGTTACCGGCGGCAAATGGACCACCTACCGGGTGATGGCCGAAGACGTGCTGAACGCCTGCATGGAGCGGGGCCTGGTCGGTGCGCAGACAGCCTCCCGAACCGCCCACCTGCCACTGGTAGGCGCCCCGAAGTCTGAGCGCAATTCCACTAACTCCGCCCTGTGCTCCGAGCAAGGCATGCATTCCTATGGGACAGAAAGCGCATTTTTGGCCACACTGCCCGGCGCCATGCGCTGGTTGGCCCCCGGGCTATCTGAAGCCATGGTCCGTTTCGCCGCCCGTTATGAATATGCCACCTGCGTCGAGGATGTGCTGGCGCGGCGCTGCCGGCTGCTATTTTTAGATGCACAGCTGGCAGCTAAGGTGGCGCCGGACGTTGCCCGTATCCTGGAAGGAGAGTTGTCTAGCAGCCCCAACCTGGAAGAATTTCTTCAACTCGGTGCACATTTCTTGAGGGTCCCCTGAAAAACTCTTGAATAGGCTAGAAATTTAGTGCATAATTAGCGGCTCAGCTCGAAAGAGCTAAGACATCTGCCTAAATGAATGGGGTTCGAGTGGTTCGAACCCCAGACAGCGGGCCCAAGACTGACCGATAGTGCAAAGCGTGGAAAAAGCGCAAAGCGCCTTTGGTGCAAGTTGGGAATAATGAAATGATCCAAACTGAATCTCGACTGGAAGTCGCCGACAACACCGGCGCGAAATCCGTACTTTGTATCAAAGTATTGGGTGGCTCACGTCGCCGCTACGCCAGCGTAGGCGACATCATAAAGGTCAGCATCAAAGAAGCTGCTCCGCGTTCACGCGTCAAAAAAGGCGAGGTGTACAGCGCAGTGGTGGTTCGCACTGCCAAAGGCATTCGCCGCAGCGACGGTTCTTTGGTTAAGTTCGATGGCAACGCAGCAGTTTTGCTCAATGCCAAACTCGAGCCTATCGGCACCCGCATCTTCGGGCCAGTGACGCGTGAATTGCGCACTGAAAAGTTCATGAAGATCGTGTCCTTGGCACCTGAAGTTTTGTAAGGACTGGTCATGAACAAAATTCGCAAAGGCGATCAAGTGATCGTCATCGCAGGACGCGACAAAGGCAAACGCGGCGTCGTTTCGCTCCGCAAAGACGACTCTCATATTGTGGTGGACGGCGTTAACTTGGTGAAAAAGCACACCAAGCCCAACCCCATGAAGGGCGAGGCTGGCGGCATCGTTGAGAAAACAATGCCCATGCACCAGTCCAACGTTGCAATCTTCAACGCGGTGTCTGGGAAAGCGGATCGGGTGGGGATTAAGTTGTCGGCTGACGGTAAACGCGTGCGCGTTTACAAGTCCACCGGCGAAGAAATTAAGGCGGCATAAAGATGGCACGTTTACAACAGCATTACCGCGAAAAAATCGCGCCTGAGCTGATGGCCAAGTTTGGCTTTACATCCACCATGCAGGTCCCGCGGCTGACGAAAATTACGCTCAATATGGGTGTGAGCGAAGCAGTGGCAGACAAAAAAGTCATGGACAGTGCTGTAGCCGACTTGACAAAAATTGCGGGTCAAAAGCCTGTGGTAACCAAATCCAAGAAGGCGATTGCGGGCTTCAAAATCCGCGAAGGCCAGGCCATTGGTTGCATGGTGACCTTGCGCGGCGTTCAGATGTATGAGTTCTTGGATCGCTTTGTCACCGTGGCTCTGCCCCGGGTTCGAGATTTCCGTGGTATTTCTGGACGCGCCTTTGATGGTCGTGGAAACTACAACATCGGCGTTAAAGAGCAAATTATTTTCCCTGAAATTGAATACGACAAGGTTGACGCCTTGCGTGGTCTCAATATCAGCATTACCACGACTGCGAAGACCGATGAAGAGTGCAAGGCATTGCTCGCTGGTTTCCGTTTCCCGTTCAAGAATTGAGGTGACCAGTGGCAAAAATGGCATTAATTGAGCGCGAACTCAAACGTGACAAGTTGGCAGCCAAGTATGCGAAAAAATACGCAGCTTTAAAAGCCGTCGCAAGTGATGTAAAAGTAAGTGAAGACGAGCGTGCTCTGGCGCGTTTGGGTTTGCAAAAACTACCTCGTAACGCCAATCCAACCCGACAGCGTAACCGCTGTGCGATCACGGGTCGTCCTCGTGGCACCTTCCAGCATTTTGGTCTGGGCCGAGCAAAAATCCGCGAAATGGCGTTTGCTGGAGAAATTCCAGGCATCGTCAAGGCGAGCTGGTAAGCGGTAGGAGTACAAATATGAGTATGAGTGACCCCATTGCTGACCTGTTGACGCGTATCCGTAACGCGCAAATGGTTGCTAAGCCCACGGTGTTAGTTCCGTCTTCCAAAGTGAAGGTGGCGATCGCCCAGGTGCTAAAAGACGAAGGCTACATCGAAGGCTTCAAAGTGTCGATCGCTGATGGAAAATCTGAGCTCGAGATTGCGTTGAAATACTATGCTGGACGCCCAGTGATTGAGCGTATAGAGCGCGTAAGCCGTCCCGGATTGCGCGTGTACCGGGGCAGTGATGCAATTCCTCAGGTTCAAAATGGACTTGGCGTCGCCATCATTACCACTCCCCAAGGCGTAATGACCGATCGCAAAGCGCGCGCCACCGGCGTGGGCGGCGAAGTCTTGTGCTACGTCGCTTAACCCTACATTGAGGAGAAATACAAAATGTCCCGTGTAGGAAAACGTCCAGTAGCAGTGCCAGCAGGCGTGGAAGTGCTGTTGCAAGAAAACCAAATCAGTGTCAAGTCGGGGGGCGTAAGTCTTCACCTTGCGCAAAATGCATTGGTAAGAGTCGTCAGTGATGCTGGTTTGATGAGTTTCCAGCCCGCCAATGATTCCCGTGAGGCTGATGCCATGTCGGGAACCATGCGTCAGTTGGTCAACAACATGGTGGTTGGCGTAACTAAAGGGTTTGAGAAAAAGCTGAGTTTGGTGGGTGTGGGTTACAAGGCCCAGGCCACCGGTGGAAAGCTTAATCTGGCCGTTGGGTATTCTCACCCCGTCAATATTGATATGCCGGTGGGTATTACGGTGGCGACGCCGACGCCTACGGAGATCGTGATCAAGGGTGCTGACCGTCAGCGTGTGGGTCAAATTGCAGCTGAGATCCGTGGTGTGCGTCCCCCAGAGCCTTACAAGGGCAAGGGCATCCGTTACTCGGATGAGAAGATCACGATTAAAGAAACCAAGAAGAAATAAGGAGCCGCACCATGTTGACGAAAAAACAGCAACGTCTGCGCCGGTCGCGTCAAACCCGTATCCGCATTGCGACGCAAGGTGTGGCTCGGTTGACGGTCAACCGCACCAATCAGCATATCTATGCGACCGTCATTTCTGGGGACGGAGCCAAAATCATTGCAACCGCATCAACCGTTCAAGCCGATGTGCGAACGGCTTTGGGTGGCGCTGGCAAGGGCGGTAACGTCGCAGCAGCACAAATTGTTGGCAAGCTGGTGGCTGAAAAGGCCAAAGCAGTTGGCATTGAGAAAGTGGCGTTTGACCGTGCGGGCTTTGCCTACCATGGCCGCGTAAAAGCCTTGGCAGACGCAGCCCGCGAAGCAGGCTTGCAGTTTTAAGCAGATCGGAATAAATGATGGCTAAAGTACAAGCAAAAATGCAGGGCAAGGCAGAGGGGCCTGAGGATGGTCTGCGCGAGAAAATGATTGCGATCAACCGCGTTACCAAAGTGGTAAAGGGTGGTCGTATCTTGGGTTTCGCTGCGCTCACGGTCGTGGGTGACGGTGACGGCCGTATCGGTATGGGCAAGGGTAAATCTAAAGAAGTGCCTGCAGCGGTGCAAAAAGCCATGGAAGAGGCCCGTCGAAACATGATAAAGGTGACCTTGAAGAACGGGTCTATCCACCATAAGGTAATGGGGCACCATGGTGCCGCAAACGTCATGATGACGCCGGCCCCTAAGGGTACGGGAATCATCGCTGGCGGCCCTATGCGCGCTGTTTTTGAGGTCGTGGGTATTACGGACATCGTCGCCAAAAGCCACGGTTCGACAAACCCCTACAACATGGTTCGGGCAACGCTCGATGCCTTGTCCGTCTCGACAACGCCTGCGCAAGTTGCCGCAAAGCGTGGGAAAACTATTGAAGAGATCTTCGTTTAATACGAGGTACTGAACATGACGACACCACAAACTGTAAAGATCCAGCTGGTTCGCAGCCCTATTGGATGCAAAGAGTCCCATCGCGCCACAGTGCGTGGTTTGGGGCTGCGCAAGATGAACAGCACCAGCGAGTTGGAAGACACGCCGGCCGTTCGCGGAATGATCAACAAGATCAGCTACCTGGTCAAAGTGCTCTAAGGGATAGATGATGGAACTCAATGGCATTAAACCCGCTGATGGTTCGAAGCACGCTAAGCGTCGCGTCGGTCGTGGCATCGGATCGGGCTTGGGAAAAACCGCTGGCCGCGGTCACAAAGGTCAAAAGTCACGCGCTGGCGGCTACCACAAGGTAGGGTTTGAAGGTGGCCAGATGCCTATGCATCGACGGCTGCCCAAGCGTGGATTTAAGTCGCATCTGCTCAAATTTAACGCGGAAATCACGCTGACGACGCTCGAATTGTTGGGCTTGCCAGAAGTTGATGTGTTGACCTTGAAACAGGCGGGTTTGGTTGGTCAAATCGCCAAGGTAGTTAAGGTGATTAATACCGGCACCATTACCAAGGCCGTGAAGTTGACGGGCTTGGGCGTGACCGCAGGCGCCAAGGTGGCTATTGAAGCCGCTGGTGGAAGCATCGCTTAAGGCAGTTTCTCGAGAGATATTTGTGGCAACA
This sequence comes from Comamonadaceae bacterium, assembly GCA_947464995.1. Classification (GTDB taxonomy): domain Bacteria; phylum Pseudomonadota; class Gammaproteobacteria; order Burkholderiales; family Burkholderiaceae_C; genus Allorhodoferax. Next base: position 12,104 of record CANHZG010000015.1, read on the forward strand.
AGCGCAGCGCAATCCAATAAGACGGACAAATTCGGTGACCTTCGTCGCCGTTTAATGTTCCTGTTGTTGGCCCTGGTGGTGTACCGCGTTGGTGCTCATATCCCGGTGCCTGGCATTGACCCTAATCAGCTTCAGCAGTTGTTTAAGGGGCAGCAGGGAGGCATATTGAGTCTTTTCAATATGTTTTCGGGTGGTGCCTTGTCGCGCTTTACGGTTTTTGCTTTGGGGATCATGCCGTATATATCGGCCTCGATCATCATGCAGTTGTTGGGTTATGTGCTGCCCATGTTTGAGCAGATGAAAAAAGAGGGCGAAGCCGGTCGGAGGAAGATTACGCAGTACACACGTTATGGCACGCTGGGTTTGGCCCTGTTTCAGTCTTTGGGCATCGCTTTGGCGCTTGAGGCGTCTGCGGGTCTGGTTCTTAACCCCGGCGTGGGTTTTCGCATGACCTCGGTTGTCACGTTGACCGCCGGGACGATGTTCCTCATGTGGTTGGGCGAACAAATTACCGAGCGTGGTCTGGGAAATGGCATTTCGATTCTGATTTTTGGGGGGATAGCAGCTGGCTTGCCCAACGCGATTGGCGGCTTACTGGAACTGGTCAGAACTGGTGCGATGAGTATTTTTGTTGCCTTGGTTGTTGTGGTTCTGGTTGCCTTGGTTACCTATTTTGTGGTTTTTGTTGAACGCGGTCAGCGAAAGATTTTGGTCAACTATGCGCGGCGGCAGGTCGGTAACAAGGTTTATGGCGGGCAGTCATCGCACTTGCCTTTGAAGTTGAACATGGCGGGTGTTATTCCTCCAATTTTCGCCTCCTCCATTATTTTGCTGCCGGCTACGGTGGCAAATTGGTTTAGCACCGGTGAGTCCATGCGCTGGCTCAAAGACATCGCGGGAACTCTGAGCCCTGGGCAACCAATTTATGTGATGCTGTATGCCGGTGCGATAGTGTTTTTCTGTTTTTTTTACACGGCGTTGGTGTTTAACAGCCGCGAGACGGCAGATAACTTAAAGAAGAGCGGCGCGTTTATCCCGGGAATACGCCCTGGTGACAACACGGCCAAGTACATTGATAAGATCTTGTTGAGGCTGACATTGGCTGGGGCGGTTTACATCACTTTTGTATGTTTACTGCCAGAGTTTTTAATTTTGAAATATAACGTGCCCTTCTATTTTGGTGGTACGTCATTGCTGATTATTGTGGTGGTGACCATGGATTTTATGGCCCAGGTGCAAAATTACATGATGTCCCAGCAGTACGACTCCTTGCTGAAGAAGGCAAGCTTTAAGTCGTCTTGATGGGTAGAAGGCCTGCAGTATTTTCGCGTCGTAAATACTGCGTGCGGTTAAGAAAGTTTTAGGAGAATAGAAATGAAAGTCTCGGCTTCGGTCAAAAAAATTTGCCGTAACTGCAAAATTATCCGTCGTAAGGGCGTTGTGCGTGTGATCTGTACAGATCCGCGTCATAAACAGCGCCAAGGTTAATTGCTAGAGTTTTAGAGGAAGAAAATGGCACGTATCGCTGGTATCAACATTCCGCCGCAAAAGCATTCCGAAATCGGTTTAACCGCAATTTTCGGCATCGGTCGCACACGCGCTCGCAAAATTTGCGAGGCTTGCGGCATTGCATATTCCAAAAAGGTCAAAGATCTTACCGATGGTGATCTCGAGAAAATTCGCGATGCCATTGCTGAGTTCACGATCGAGGGCGACCTGCGCCGCGAGACTACGATGAACATCAAGCGCTTGATGGACATCGGTTGCTATCGGGGTTTTCGCCACCGTCGCGGTCTGCCCATGCGCGGTCAGCGTACGCGTACGAATGCCCGAACCCGCAAAGGCCCGCGTAAGGCTGCTGCATCCCTTAAAAAGTAAGACGGATTAAGAGACCACTATGGCAAAAGCTCCCGCAAACAGTGCAGCACAACGTGTACGCAAGAAGGTCCGCAAGAACGTTGCTGACGGAATTGCCCACGTACACGCATCTTTTAACAACACCATCATTACGATTACCGACCGCCAAGGCAATGCTTTGTCGTGGGCTTCGTCGGGTGGTCAAGGCTTTAAGGGCTCCCGCAAGTCCACTCCCTTTGCGGCCCAGGTGGCATCTGAGGTGGCCGGTCGCGCCGCATTGGAACAAGGAATCAAGAACTTGGACGTCGAGATCAAAGGCCCAGGCCCTGGTCGCGAGTCCTCGGTGCGTGCCTTGGCTGCATTGGGTATCCGTATCAATATGATCGCGGATGTCACACCCGTGCCGCACAACGGTTGCCGCCCTCAGAAGCGTCGCCGTATTTAATTTATCAACAAGCCCACCGCCACCAGCTCCGGCTGATGGCTCCCGCATTTAGTTGCGGCAGATGACATAAAAAGGAAGTTCAAGTGGCACGCTATCTAGGCCCCAAGGCCAAACTCTCACGCCGTGAAGGCACAGACTTGTTTCTTAAAAGCGCGCGACGCGCTATTGGAGACAAGGCCAAATTCGATTCCAAACCCGGTCAGCATGGACGTACCTCTGGTGCGCGCACGTCGGACTACGGTCTGCAACTGCGCGAGAAGCAAAAAGTAAAGCGCATGTATGGTGTCCTGGAGCGCCAGTTCCGCCGTTATTTTGAAGAGGCTGATCGCCGCAAGGGCAACACAGGTGCGAACCTGCTTTTCTTGTTGGAGTCGCGTCTGGACAACGTGGTGTACCGGATGGGCTTTGGGTCTACCCGTGCCGAAGCCCGCCAGCTCGTTTCGCACAAGGCGATTACAGTTAATGGTCAGTCGGTGAATATCCCTTCTTATATGGTGAAGGCCGGCGACATGCTTGCCATTCGTGACAAATCTAAAAAGCAAAACCGTGTGGTGGAAGCTTTGCAGTTGGCGCAACAAGTGGGCATGCCCTCATGGGTTGATGTGAATTCCGACAAGGCCGAAGGCACTTTTAAAGCGGTGCCTGACCGAGACATGTTCGGTGCTGATATCAATGAGTCTTTGATCGTCGAGTTGTACTCGCGTTAATCTCTGTAAATTTAGAAATCGTTCCTTCGTTGCAGTTCACGCTGTCGGAGGCGCTTCACCAGCCTTACTGATGTAACGAGTCAGGGGTATTGAGAGGAAGTCGGAATGCAAAATAGTTTGTTGAAACCCAAGTCGATCAGTGTTGAGCAAATTGGTTTGAATCGCGCGAAGGTCGCGCTCGAGCCCTTTGAGCGTGGCTATGGGCATACGCTTGGTAATGCGTTGCGTCGGGTTTTGTTGTCGTCCATGCCGGGTTACGCCGCCACCGAGGTGACCATTGCCGGTGTCCTGCACGAGTATTCGTCTATTGATGGTATTCAAGAAGATGTGGTCAACATTTTATTGAATCTTAAGGGTGTGGTTTTTAAATTGCACAACCGTGATGAAGTCACGCTGAGTCTGCGCCAAGATGTGGAGGGCGTGGTTACTGCGTCTGATATTCAGACGCCACATGATGTTGAAATCATCAACCCGGACCATGTGATTGCCCATTTGTCCCACGGCGGCAAACTCGATATGCAAATCAAGGTTGAAAAGGGCCGTGGTTACGTTCCAGGCTCGATGCGTCGACATGCTGACGAGCCTACGAAGTCGATTGGGCGCATGGTGCTCGATGCATCGTTCTCACCGGTAAAGCGCGTTAGCTATGTGGTCGAAAGCGCTCGTGTTGAGCAGCGTACTGATTTGGACAAGCTGGTGGTCGACATTGAGACCAATGGTGCGGTGAGTGCAGAAGATGCTGTTCGTTCATCTGCCCGAATTTTGGTCGAACAATTGGCTGTATTTGCGCAATTGGAAGGCAATGAACTGCCAGGTTTTGGGGTCCCAGCTGCAGGCCGTGAAGCCAAATTCGATCCGATCTTGCTGCGCCCTGTGGACGAGCTGGAATTGACCGTTCGGTCGGCGAATTGCTTGAAGGCTGAGAATATTTATTACATCGGTGATTTGATTCAACGCACCGAAAACGAGCTGCTGAAAACCCCGAACCTAGGCCGTAAGTCGCTCAACGAGATCAAAGAGGTTTTAGCGTCTCGTGGCCTGACTCTGGGAATGAAGCTGGAGAGCTGGCCGCCAGCGACGCTGGATAAGCGTTAATCGCCATTGAGTGGGCCCACTGGGCCCAGCGCCTAGGGCAGTACCTTGTACGGCTGCCCGTTAATTATTAAAGGAAATTTACCATGCGCCATGGACACGGTCTTCGCAAACTAAACCGCACAAGCTCGCATCGTTTGGCGATGCTTCGTAACATGATGAATTCGTTGATTCAGCATGAGGCCATTAAAACAACTGTTCCCAAAGCCAAGGAGTTGCGCCGCGTTGTTGAACCCATGATCACCTTGGCCAAAGAAGCCACATTGGCTAATCGCCGACTGGCTTTTGACCGCTTGCGTGACCGCGACAGTGTCAGCAAATTGTTTGATGTGTTGGGACCTCGCTTCAAGGCGCGTCCTGGTGGATACACGCGCATTTTGAAAATGGGTTTTCGCGTTGGTGACAACGCGCCCATGGCGCTGGTTGAGTTGGTAGAGCGTACAGAAATTACTGCCGTTGAGGCAGCAGAGTCGGTTTAAACGGTTACAATAAAGGCATACCGCGCGATGGAGCAGCCTGGTAGCTCGTTGGGCTCATAACCCAAAGGTCGAAGGTTCAAATCCTTCTCGCGCAACCAACAAAACAGCGGTATTTGCTGTTAGTAAAACGCCAACTTGAGAGTTGGCGTTTTACTTTGTGTTCAGGGTTTCCCTATGATTTTCCCGCTTGATCCCGACACCGTGTCACATGGTATTCAGCTGTCTGTAGCGCCTGTGTTCTTGCTCACAGCCGTCTCGGGAATGATTGGCGTCGTATCCGGTCGCTTGGCGCGTATCATTGATCGTGCCCGCCATGTGGAGCAGCGTGTACACGGCACCCACTCCCCGGATGACCACGCAGGGGCGTACCGGGAACTGGCAGAGTTGCGCCTGAGAGGCTTGCTTGCCAACGGAAGCATCGCCTTGTTGACTTTGTGCGCCGTGTGCATCGGTGTCACGATTATTGTGTTGTTTCTGGGTGAAACCTTGGACTTTCAGGGGCTACGCATCTCGATCGCCGGTTTTTTGACTGGGGTGCTGTGCTTCCTATTAGCCCTGGTCTGTTTTTTGGCTGAAACTCTGATCGCCACTCGGCTGCTTAATTTTGCTAAGCCCGAAACGGGCGTACGCTAATCTTGGCGGGCTTTCTTAGGCTGATGAAGGTCGGGCCCGCTGCACCTCCACGGCGCAGTCGTAAAACGTGGGGGCATGCCCCATGTCACTTAGGTTTTGGCTCGTCAATTCATTGACATTGGTGCCATCTAGCCCCATTTTTCTCCACCATACCCCCAGTCCATTCACCACCCCAGCGCGGGCGCGGTTGGTGACATGGGCTTTGCAGTGGTACTGGCCCCGCACGTTAAACACCCAGACCGCATCTCCGTTGACTATGTGACGCGCAGCGGCGTCCGCCGGGTTGATCTCCAGGGCAGGCTCACCTTCAATCGCGCGCAGACTTGTGACGTTCACAAAGCTTGAATTGAGAAAATTGCGCGCAGGCGGTGAAATCATCGCCAGGGGATAGGCGGTACCCGGTTTACCTGGCTCGTAGTTTGGTAGGTAGTCGGGCAAGCCATCTCCGCATTGGGCCGCCAAGCGCGCGCTAAAGAACTCGCACTTGCCCGACGGTGTGCCAAAGCCACCCTGCGCAAACGGTGCGTCGGGCGCTGGCGGGCTGACAAAGCCATGCGCTAGTAACTGTTCAAAATCCACTCGCGCATCAAACGCGCTGCGGCACAGCGTGAGATCGTCTTCAGCAAAGCACGCGTCAGTAAACCCCATGGCGGCGGCCAGACCCCGAAATATGTCGGTGTTGGGGCGTGCCTGACCCAGCGGCACAATGGCCGGGCGGTTGAGCAGAATATCGGTATGGCCGTAGGTGGTGTGAATGTCCCAGTGTTCAAGCTGCGTGGTGGCGGGCAGGATGTAGTCTGCGTAGTCTGCGGTGTCGGTTTGGAAATGCTCCAGCACCACCGTAAAAAGGTCTTCTCTGGCAAAGCCCCGGACCACTTTGCCAGAGTCCGGCGCCACAGCGACTGGGTTGCTGTTGTAGACAATAAGCGCATCAACTTGAGGGCCGAAGTCTGGGCTGGCTGGACGCAACAGGTCGTTGCCGATGGTGCTCATATTGATCGTACGGGTGGAGCCGCTCTGGCGCAGGTCTGGGCGACCGAGTGCCGACTTGCCGAATCCATGCGTGCCTGAGGCCGACAAAAGCATTCCGCCCGCGCGGTGCCGCCAGGCACCGATCAGTGCGGGCAAGCAGGCTACGGCGCGCACCGCGTTGCCGCCACCCCGCGCGCGTTGCACGCCATAGTTCAAGCGGATGGCTGCGGGTGCACCGCTGGCCACCGATGCACCATAGTCGCGGGCCAGCGATTCGATTTGCGTTACTGACACGCCACAGACCTGCGCCGCGCGCTCCGGGGGCCATTTCAGGGCCCGTTCACGCAGCGCGTCCCAGCCCAGCGTGTATTGAGCAATGTAGTCGTGGTCCAGCCAATCGTGTGTGATCAGTTGGTGCATGACCGCGAGCGCCAGAGCAGCATCGGTTCCAGGTAGAAGTGCGATGTGCTCATGGCACTTTTCTGCCGTTTCGGTTTTGCGCGGGTCGATGCAAATGATTTTTGCGCCGTTGCGTTTGGCGGTTTGTACGTAGCGCCAAAAATGCAGGTTGCTGCCGATGGCGTTGCTGCCCCAAATGATGATGAGCTTGGCCTGCGCAAAATACTCTACCCGCATACCCACCTTGGCACCTAGAGTGGCTTCGAGCGCGGCCCCGCCGGCAGAAGCGCAAATGGTGCGCTCCAGCAATGAGGCGCCCAAGCGGTTGAAAAACCGGTCCGCCATGGCCTCGCCTTGTACCCAGCCCATGGTGCCGGCGTAACTGTAGGGAAGCACCGCCTGTGGTCCACGCGCCGGGTCTGCTGCGATGGCGCTTAAGCGCTGCGCGATGTCGGCCAGTGCCTCGTCCCAAGCCACCGCAGTGAACTGGCCCGAGCCCTTGGGGCCGCTGCGGCGCAGGGGCGTCAAGATGCGCTCGGGGTGGTAGCTGCGCTCGGTGTAGCGAGAAACCTTGGTACACAGCACACCGTCGGTTTGCGGGTGGTTTGGGTTGCCCTGCACTTTGGTGGCGATGCCGTTTTCCACGGTGGTGATTAGTGAGCAGGTGTCGGGGCAGTCATGCGGGCACGCACCCAGCACCTGGGTGGAGTGGCCTGTATCCGCGTGCAAGGGAATAGTTTTTGGCATGGTCGTTTAGGCTCGGTGGGGGCACTAGCGGCTTTGGAAGCGTAGCTGGGCGATGACCAGCAGGCCATCGAAGATCAGGTTGTCTACCAACTCAAACGGGCGGGTCATGCTGGGCGCCATTTTCCATCCGGCTCCACCCGTCATCACGCACATGGGTTCTGCGCCGCAGTGCTGGCGCACGTGCTGCACCATGCATTCCACCGCTCCGGCAATGGCAAAGGTGCCACCGCTGGTCAGTGCGTCACTTGTGTTGGTCGGGAAGGGGCACACGTCGCCGGTGGGCACGTGCAGTCCGGCCGTGCCCGACTCCAGTGCGCGCAGCATGATGCCGTGGCCTGGCAAGATGAAGCCGCCCAAAAACCGGCCGTCAGGCGAAATCGCCTCTACCGTAACCGCAGTTCCCACCATCACCACCACCATGGGGCGGGGCTGGCCAAGGGCCAGCATGCGGTGGTAGGCGCCAATCATGGCCACCCAGCGGTCTGCTCCCAGCCGGCTGGGGTAGTCGTAGCCATTGCTCAGGCCAGCTTCTGACTCGCTGGCCACCACCCACTGGGGCGCGATGTCCCACATCTCCATTTGTTCTTCGACCCGGCGCTTGACTGCATCCCCCGCCACCACGCTGCCCAGGATGTGGGTGGGTTGCGCCAGCGCAGCCCACACGCCGTCGGCTAGTTTGTCGATATTTTCCAGAAACTCGGCGCCTTGTGCCAGCAATGCGGCGCCGGGCTGGGGCGACGCGTAGTGCGCCCACTTCAGGCGGGTGTTGCCGATGTCCAAGGCCAAAAGAGTCATAGTGTGACCGTAAGTTTGGCCGCATTATCGCCAACATGTTGCGATGGTTTACAGTCAGGGGGTTCGAGTTGACGTTAACGTAAACGTCAACTGCAAAGACCTTGCCAAAAACATCTTTTCAGAGACCGCCCCATGACCGACCTCGCCGCCGAATTCAAAGCCCTGGCCAATTACCGTCCCACGCACAAGGTGCGCTTTGTCACCGCCGCCAGTTTGTTTGATGGCCACGACGCGGCCATCAACATCATGCGCCGAATCCTGCAAGGCATGGGCGCCGAGGTAATTCACTTGGGCCATAACCGCAGCGTTGACGAGGTGGTGACCGCCGCCTTGCAAGAAGACGTGCAAGGCATCGCCATGAGCTCGTACCAGGGCGGGCATGTGGAGTACTTCAAGTACATGGTCGATTTGCTCAAGAGCCGCGGCGGTGCGCACATCCAGGTCTTTGGCGGCGGCGGCGGCGTGATTGTGCCGTCCGAAATTGCCGAACTGCAAGCCTACGGCGTTACCCGCATTTACAGTCCTGAGGACGGCCAAAAAATGGGTCTGGCTGGCATGATCGGCGAGATGGTGATGCGCTGCGACCGCGACCTGGCGCCCTTCGCCCCGACCGACTTGGCCGCCATTCAAGGCCACAGCGACGCCCATTGGCGCGCGCTGGCGCAATTGCTCACCGCCGTTGAAGCCGGCAAAGTGAACGAAGCCACCTTGGAAGCCCTGCGCACCCAAGCGGCGGCCAGCAAGATTCCCAGTATCGGCATTACCGGCACTGGCGGCGCGGGCAAGTCGTCGCTGACTGACGAGCTGATTCGCCGCTTGCGCCTGGATTGTGGCGACACGCTACGCATCGCAGTGATCTCGATTGACCCCTCGCGGCTCAAGAGCGGCGGCGCGCTCTTGGGTGACCGCATCCGCATGAACGCGATTTCGCCCTGGGCCACCACCACCAAAGACCCGGGCGCCCGGGTCTTTATGCGCTCGCTCGCCACGCGCGACTTTGGCTCCGAGATCAGCCAGGCGCTGCCGGACGTGATTGCCGCCTGCAAGGTGGCCGGGTTTGACTTGATCGTGGTCGAAACCTCTGGCATTGGCCAGGGTGACGCGGCCATCGTGCCGCTGGTGGATGTGCCGCTGTATGTGATGACGCCGGAGTTTGGTGCGGCCAGCCAGCTGGAAAAAATTGACATGCTCGACTTTGCCGAGTTTGTGGCGATCAACAAGTTTGACCGCAAGGGCGCCAGTGACGCGCTGCGCGATGTGGCCAAGCAAGTGCAGCGCAACCGCGAGGCTTGGACCACGCCCATGGAGAGCATGCCGGTGTTTGGCACCATGGCTGCGCGATTTAACGACGACGGCGTAACCGCTCTCTATCAAGCCATGCTGCCCCGACTGCAGGGTCTTGGCTTGGCGGTGCCTGCGCATCGCCTGCTGCCCGCAGCCGGTGTACGCCACAGCAGCAATCAAACTCCGGTGTTGCCTGCCGCACGCACCCGCTATCTGGCCGAGATCAGCGACACCGTGCGCGGCTACAAAAAGCGCGCCCGCACCCAGGCGCAGCTGGCCCGCGAGATTCAGCAACTCCAAGCCGCCGCCGCCATGCTGCAAGTGGACCGTCCGGTCAAAGCCCGCGCTTCCGAGGCCGCTCTGGCCCTTGCACAAGAGCGCCAACAAGTGCAGGACGCCGCCGCCAAAAAGCTGCTGGCCCAGTGGCCCGATATGCAAAAGGCCTACGCCGGGGACGAATACGTGGTCAAAATCCGCGATAAGGAAATTCGCACCGCGCTCACCAGCAAGTCGCTCTCCGGCACCACCATCCGCAAGGTGGCGCTGCCCACCTATGAAGACCATGGTGAGGTCTTGAAGTGGCTGATGCTCGACAACGTGCCCGGCAGCTTTCCGTACACCGCAGGCACTTTTGCCTTCAAGCGGGAGGGCGAGGACCCTACCCGCATGTTTGCTGGCGAGGGAGACGCTTTTCGCACCAACACCCGCTTCAAGCTGCTGAGTTCCGGCATGGCCGCCAAGCGCCTGTCCACCGCGTTTGACTCGGTCACTCTTTACGGCAACGACCCCGACCTGCGCCCGGATATCTACGGCAAAGTGGGCAACAGCGGCGTGAGTATTGCCACGCTGGACGACATGAAGGTGCTGTACGGCGGGTTCGATTTGTGCTCGCCCAGCACTAGCGTGTCCATGACCATCAACGGCCCGGCGCCCAGCATCTTGGCCATGTTCATGAACACCGCCATCGACCAGAACATCGACAAGTTCAAAAATGACAACGGCCGCGAACCCACCGACACCGAGACAGCCAAGATCAAGGAATGGGTGTTGGCCAATGTGCGTGGCACGGTGCAGGCGGACATCCTTAAAGAAGACCAGGGCCAGAACACCTGCATCTTCTCGACCGAGTTCAGCCTGAAAGTGATGGGCGACATCGCGCAGTACTTCGTGCACAACCGGGTGCGCAACTTCTACAGCGTGTCCATCAGCGGTTACCACATTGCCGAAGCCGGTGCCAACCCGATCAGCCAACTGGCCTTCACACTGTCCAACGGTTTCACGTTTGTGGAGGCGTATCTTGCGCGCGGCATGCACATTGACGACTTTGCGCCGAATTTGAGCTTCTTCTTCAGCAACGGCATGGACCCGGAATACACCGTCATGGGCCGCGTGGCCC
>CANHZG010000016.1 GCA_947464995.1 Comamonadaceae bacterium
GGCACCACCGGCAAGCCCAAAGGCGTGCAGCGGGACACCGGCGGCTACGCCGTGGCACTGGCTGCCAGCCTGGAAACTATTTTCTGCGGCAAGCCGGGTGAAACCTACTTTTCCACCAGCGACATTGGTTGGGTCGTGGGCCACAGTTACATCGTCTACGGCCCGCTGATTGCCGGCATGGCCACGATTCTTTATGAAGGCTTGCCGATTCGCCCGGACGGCGGTATCTGGTGGAGCCTGGTTGAAAAATACAAGGTCACCGTGATGTTCAGCGCCCCCACGGCCATTCGGGTGCTCAAGAAGCAAGATCCCACACTGCTCACTCGATACGACCTTAGTAGCCTGCGTGCGCTGTTCTTGGCCGGTGAGCCGCTGGACGAGCCGACCGCGCAATGGATTAGTGCCGGCTTGGGCAAAGCCATCATCGATAACTACTGGCAAACCGAGAGCGGCTGGCCGATTCTCACGATCGCCAACGGCGTGGAAAAAGCCGCGAGTAAGTTTGGCAGCCCTGGCGTGGCCATGTACGGCTACAACGTCAAGCTAGTTGATGAGAACACCGGGGACGAACTGCTAGGCGCTGAGCAGAAAGGTGTGCTCACCATTGAGGGCCCCTTGCCACCAGGCTGTATGCAAACCGTTTGGCAAGACGATGCGCGGTTTGTCAATACCTACTGGAAAAGCATTCCCGGCAAGCTGGTCTACAACACCTTTGACTGGGCCACACGAGACCAGGACGGCTACTACTTCATTCTGGGGCGCACCGACGACGTGATCAATGTGGCAGGCCACCGCTTGGGTACCCGCGAGATTGAAGAAAGCATCTCTGGTCACCCCAATATTTCGGAGGTGGCGGTGGTGGGAGTGGCCGACACCCTCAAGGGGCAGGTCGCCATGGCCTTTGCCATCGTCAAAGATGCGGGCAGTTTGCCTGACGACGCGGCACGCGCCAAGTTGGAGGCAGAAATCATGAAGTTGGTGGACCACTCCATCGGCGCGATCGGTCGCCCTGCGCGGGTGCGTTTTGTCACCGTGTTGCCTAAAACCCGCAGCGGCAAGCTGCTGCGTCGCGCTATCCAAGCGGTGTGCGAGGGACGTGACCCTGGCGACTTGACCACGATGGAAGACCCGTCTGCTTTGCAACAAATAAAAGACATGTTCACCCACCAGGCCTGAGGCCACGCGCATCGCGTTGCTTGCATGTAAGTTTTGCCACCGGCAAGAGGTGGCAGAATGCGAGTTGTTACTTAGGCCCTTCCTGCCGCAGTCGCATCCGCCAACCGGTCAAGCCGTGGAGCGGAAGGTACATCAACCAACTAATGTTTCCCCGAGGGAAGCGAAGGTCAGCGAAAAATGAGCACGACACCATCTGTCTACACCGCCTACCAAGGCAACACCTTTCTCTTCGGGGGCAACGCGCCCTATGTTGAAGAGATGTACGAAAACTACCTAGCCAACCCCGGCAGCGTGCCAGACACCTGGCGCGAGTATTTTGACGCCCTGCAGCATGTGCCCGCTACCGATGGCAGCAACGCCAAAGATGTTCCTCACCTGCCGGTCGTTAACGCATTTGCCGAACGCGCCAAGGCCGGTGGAACCCGCGTGGTGTTGGCCAGCGCCGATCAGGAAATGGGGCGTAAGCGCACAGCGGTGCAACAGCTTATCGCCGCCTACCGCAACGTGGGCCAGCGCTGGGCTGATTTAGACCCCCTCAAACGCACTGGCCGCCCGGCAATCCCGGACTTGGAACCTTCGTTCTACGGCTTTGCCGACGCTGATCAGGAAACGGTGTTTGACACCAGCAACACGTTTTTTGGCAAAGACCGTATGCCTTTGCGCGAGCTGCTCAATGCGCTGCGCGAAACCTACTGCGGCACGCTGGGCGGTGAATTCATGTACGCCACCGACCAGGACGAGAAACGCTGGTGGCAGCAAAAGCTAGAGAGCGTTCGCAGCAAGCCCAACTTCAATTCGGAAAAGAAAAAGCACATTCTGGGGCGCCTGACCGCGGCTGAGGGCTTAGAGCGCTTTTTGCACACCAAGTACGTCGGGCAAAAGCGTTTTTCTTTGGAGGGCGGCGAGAGCTTTATCGCTGCCATGGACGAACTGATCCAGTCCGCTGGCTCCAAAGGCGTGCAGGAAATTGTGATCGGCATGGCACACCGCGGACGCCTTAACGTGCTGGTCAATACCATGGGCAAGATGCCCAAAGACTTGTTTGCCGAGTTTGACCACACGGCCCCCGAAGAGCTTGCTTCCGGCGACGTGAAATACCACCAGGGTTTTAGCTCCGACATGAGCACGATCGGTGGCCCGGTGCATCTGAGCTTGGCCTTCAACCCCTCGCACCTGGAGATTGTGAACCCGGTCGTGGAAGGTTCTGTGCGCGCCCGCATGGACCGCCGTTCCGACCCCCATGGCAAGCAGGTTTTACCCGTGTTGGTGCACGGCGACGCGGCGTTTGGCGGCCAAGGCGTGAACCAAGAGACGCTTGCGCTGGCCCAAACCCGGGGCTACACCACGGGCGGCACGGTGCACATCATCATCAACAACCAAATTGGCTTCACCACGTCCGACCCGCGCGACATGCGCTCCAGCGTGTTTTGTACGGACATCGTCAAGATGGTGGAGGCACCTGTGCTCCACGTCAATGGCGATGACCCTGAGGCAGTGGTCCTCGCCACCCAGTTGGCGCTGGAATACCGCATGCAGTTCAGCAAAGACGTGGTGGTCGACATCATTTGTTTCCGCAAGCTCGGCCACAACGAACAAGACACACCCAGCCTGACCCAGCCGCTGATGTACAAAAAAATCAGCGCCCATCCTGGCACCCGCAAACTATTTGCCGACAAGTTGGTGGCCCAAGGGTTCGGCGATACGATTGGCGAGGACATGGTTAAAGCCTACCGCGCGGCCCTAGACGAAGGCCGCCACGCCGCCGACCCTGTGCTGACCAATTTCAAAACCAAATTCACCGTGGATTGGTCGCCCTTTTTGGGTAAAAAATGGACCGATGTGGGGGACACCGCCATCCCCATGGCCGAATGGAAACGCCTGGCCGAGCGCCTGACCACCATTCCCGGTACGGTCACGCCCCACCAGTTGGTGAAGAAGGTCTACGACGACCGCGCCGCCATGGGGCGGGGTGATATCCCGGTTGATTGGGGTATGGGTGAGCACATGGCGTTTGCGTCGCTGGTGGCCAGCGGTTACCCGGTACGCCTGTCAGGAGAGGACTGTGGACGCGGTACGTTCACCCACCGCCACGCCGTGATCCACGACCAAAACCGCGAAAAATGGGACGTAGGCAGCTACGTTCCTTTGCAGAATGTGGCCGACAACCAGGCCCCGTTTGTCGTCATTGATTCCATCCTGTCCGAAGAGGCGGTGCTGGGCTTTGAATACGGCTACGCGTCCAACGACCCCAACACCATGGTGATCTGGGAGGCGCAGTTTGGCGACTTCGCCAATGGCGCGCAGGTGGTGATCGATCAGTTCATTGCCTCGGGCGAAGTGAAATGGGGCCGCGTAAATGGCCTCACGCTCATGTTGCCCCACGGCTACGAGGGCCAGGGCCCTGAACACAGTTCGGCGCGTCTGGAGCGTTTTATGCAATTGGCCGCCGACACCAATATGCAAATCGTGCAGCCGACCACCGCTAGCCAGATTTTCCACGTGCTGCGCCGCCAGATGGTGCGCAACTTACGCAAGCCTTTGATCATCATGACGCCCAAGTCCTTGCTGCGCAACAAGGACGCGACCTCGCCTATGAGCGAGTTCACCAGGGGCGGCTTTCAGACGGTGATTCCTGAGAACAAAGAACTTAAGGCCGACAAGGTCAAGCGCATCGTGGCCTGCTCGGGCAAGGTGTATTACGACCTGGTCAAGAAGCGCGAAGAAAAAGGCGCCGACGACGTAGCCATTGTGCGGGTGGAGCAGTTGTATCCGTTTCCCCATAAGGCTTTTGGCAACGAAATCAAGAAATACCCGCACGCTACGGAAATCGTATGGACCCAGGACGAACCGCAAAACCAGGGTGCCTGGTTCTTCGTGCAGCACTACATTCACGAAAACATGGTGGAAGGCCAAAAGCTGGGCTACTCCGGCCGCGCTGCCTCCGCCTCGCCCGCAGTGGGCTATTCGCATTTGCACCAGGAGCAGCAAAAAGCGCTGGTGGACGGCGCATTTGCCAAGATCAAAGGCGTTGTGCTGACCAAATAAGCCCACCCGCTAACCCGTATTGAAAGAACACACCATGGCTCTCGTAGAAGTAAAAGTTCCCCAGTTGTCTGAATCGGTGGCCGAAGCCACCATGTTGCAGTGGAAGAAAAAGGTCGGCGACACCGTCGCTATGGATGAAATCCTGATCGACATTGAGACCGACAAAGTCGTTCTCGAAGTGCCGGCCCCATCGGCTGGCGTACTGGTCGAAATTTTGGTCGCTGATGGCGGCACCGTGGCCGCCGAGCAACTGATCGCCCGCATCGACACCGACGGTAAAGCGCCAAACGCAAATACGGCACCTGCTGCCCCCATCGCTCCCGAAGTGTGGGCACCGGCGGCTGTTGCCCCCGCTGCCTCGGAGGCCAAAGCCTCGGTGGCCATGCCTTCGGCTGCCAAGCTGATGGCTGATAACCAGATGGCTGCTGGCTCGGTGGCTGGCAGTGGAAAAGACGGTCGCGTGCTCAAGGGCGATGTGCTGGCCGCCATGCAGGTGCCAGCGCCCGTTATGGCCGCAGTACAGATTCCTACGGGTGCGCCGCAAAGCGTATTGCCCCAGGTGTCGGCCCCGGCCAACATGGGCCTAGGTGAGCGCCCCGAGCAGCGCGTGCCCATGAGCCGACTTCGCGCTCGCGTGGCCGAGCGGCTGCTGCAGTCGCAGTCCACCAACGCCATCCTGACCACCTTCAACGAGATCAATATGGCCCCGGTCATGGAGATGCGCAAGAAGTTCCAGGACAAGTTCGAAAAAGAGCACGGCATCAAGCTCGGCTTCATGAGCTTTTTCGTTAAGGCCGCAGTGCATGCGCTCAAAAAATTCCCGGTGCTCAACGCCTCGGTGGATGGCAACGACATCGTCTACCACGGCTACTTCGACATCGGCATCGCCGTGGGGTCGCCCCGTGGCTTGGTAGTACCCATTTTGCGCAACGCCGACCAGATGAGTTTTGCGGATATCGAGAAAAAGATCGCCGAGTTCGGCGCCAAGGCCCGCGACGGAAAACTGGGCATGGACGACATGACCGGCGGCACGTTTTCGATCAGCAACGGCGGCACTTTTGGCTCCATGCTGTCCACGCCCATCATCAACCCCCCCCAATCGGCGATTTTGGGCGTGCACGCTACCAAAGATCGTGCAGTGGTCGAAAACGGTCAGATCGTGGTGCGCCCCATGAACTACTTCGCGATGTCCTACGACCACCGCATCATCGACGGCCGCGAAGCGGTCTTGGGCCTGGTGGCCATGAAAGAGGCAATGGAAGATCCTTCACGCTTGCTGTTTGACATCTGACCAGAAAGCCGACTATGAGTAAACAATTCGACGTTATCGTCATCGGCGGTGGCCCTGGCGGCTATATCGCGGCCATTCGGGCGGCACAACTCGGTTTTCAGGTCGCCTGCGTGGACGAGTGGAAGAACGCCACGGGCGGACCCGCGCTGGGCGGCACATGCACTAACGTGGGTTGCATTCCATCCAAAGCCTTGCTGCAGTCCAGCGAGCACTTTGACCACGCTAATCATCACTTTGCCGAGCACGGCATATCTGTCGGTAATGTGGAGATGGACGTGGGCCAGATGTTGGCGCGCAAAGACACGGTGGTGAAGCAAAACAACGACGGCATCCAGTACCTGTTCAAGAAAAACAAAATTGCGTTTTTTCACGGACGGGGCGCCTTTGTCGGCTCGTCGGATACGGGCCACACGGTTCAGGTGAGCGGTGCGGCAGAAGAAACTCTGACAGCTAAGCATGTCATCGTCGCCACTGGGTCGAGCGCTCGCGCTTTGCCCGGTACGCCGTTTGACGAGGTGAACGTGCTGTCGAACGACGGTGCTTTGCGCCTGGGCGCGGTGCCCAAGAGGCTCGCGCTCATTGGCTCTGGCGTGATCGGTCTGGAAATGGGCTCGGTCTGGCGCCGCCTGGGTGCGGACGTCACTATTTTGGAAGGCCTGCCCACTTTCTTGGGCGCGGTTGACCAGCAAATCGCCAAAGAAGCCAAAAAAGCCTTTGACAAGCAGGGCCTGACAATCGAGCTCGGCGTGCAAGTCGGCGACATCAAGGTAGGCAAAAAGGGTGTGGCCGTGGCCTATACCAATGCTAAGGGCGAGGCTGTGGTGCTCGATGCCGACAAACTCATCGTCTCTATCGGCCGGGTTTCCAATACCACTGGCCTGAACACCGCCGCCGTAGGCCTCGCGCTCGACGAGCGCGGCGCTATCGTGGTGGATGGTGACTGCAAAACCAATGTCTCCGGCATATGGGCCGTAGGCGACGTGGTGCGCGGCCCCATGCTGGCGCACAAGGCCGAAGAAGAAGGCGTGGCCGTGGCCGAGCGCATTGCCGGCCAGCACGGGCATGTGAACTTCAACACTATTCCCTGGGTGATTTACACCAGCCCCGAGATCGCCTGGGTCGGCCGTACCGAGCAGCAGCTCAAAGCGGATGGCGTCGCTTACAAGGCAGGGACTTTTCCCTTTTTAGCCAATGGGCGCGCCCGTGCCCTGGGTGACACCACCGGCATGGTGAAGTTTTTGGCCGATGCCGCCACCGACGAGATCTTGGGCGTGCACATGGTTGGCCCCATGGCCAGCGAGTTGATTGCTGAGGCGGTGGTTGCGATGGAGTTCAAGGCTTCGGCTGAAGACATCGCCCGGATTTGCCACGCCCACCCGTCATTGAGTGAAGCGACTAAGGAAGCGGCCTTGGCGGTGGACAAGCGCACACTGAATTTTTAGCTAGCGGCCTGCGTCGGTGACGCGGACACCCGGTGGCGCCCTTGCTGCTTGGCGGCGTACAGCGCGGTGTCAGCCTGCAGGAGAAGGGCGTCGGCCGTCGATTCCAGATTGGGGTAGGCGGTAGCCACACCGATGCTGACGGAAACGCGCCCATAGGGTGAACTGTCGTGCGTGATGGCCAGACTAAAAACTTCTTGGCAAAGGTAGTTGGCAATGGACACGATGCCGCTGCCATCCGTGTCGGGTGCGATCAGCACAAATTCTTCACCGCCGTAGCGGGCGATCAGGTCGCCGCTGCGCATGATGCCAGCTTCAAAAACACGGGCCAGTTGGCGCAAGCATTCATCGCCAGCTTGGTGGCCATACCGATCGTTAAAAAGCTTGAACCAGTCCACGTCGATGATGGCGAGTGACAACGCGCGTTTGGCGCGTGCTGCGCGTCGCCACTCGATTTGTAACATTTGGTCAAATCGCCGCCGGTTGGCCACGCCGGTCAATCCGTCCACTGCGCTAAGCGACTCAAGTTTCGTTGCTGCCTGGTGCAACTCCTGGGTGCGTCGTGAGACCATCGCTTCAAGGGTCACCTCCGACGTGCGGAGCCTTTCAATGGCCTCCTTTTGTATGGAGGCCAGGTCTGTCTGGGCTCTGTGTTTTTCGCGGTTGAGTTCTGCGATCCGGCAGGCGATGGTGTAACCCATTAGTAGGGTGCTGAGGGTGTACCCCAGCAAGAGGTTGGTGTCAGCGTTGGTACTGTGTCCCAGCAGGCCCAGTGTGTCGAAGAAGACCACCGATAACCCAACAAAGAGCACTGCATAGGCCGCTACCAGATGGTGTGCATCAGGGACCTTTCGGTCTGCGAGGTAGAGCGCAGTCGACAGCATCAAAACGTTGAAAAGTCCTAGCATCCAGGGCAGCACATACGAAGCCATCGGGGGCCAAAAGAGCATCAGTGGGAACAGGACACAAAAAGCTGCGTACCCCTTGAACGCTCGGCTAAACCATGGAAATTGGGATGATGTGAGGAATAGCTTTTGAACCAAGCTGGCAACAAGCGCCATAAAGACCGCCAGGAGTGCGATGTTTGAATCGGAACCCCATTCGGTTCCGTCCCAGGGCATGATGGTGTGCAGAAGTTCGAAGCGATCGGCCAGTGTCGCGCCGGCGCCAACAATACATGCACCATAAAGTCCGTAGAGCGCCTCACGCGTGGCCAGGTAGAGCGCCAGCTGGACCAATGCCACGGCCACGGCAAAGCCAAAGAATGCGGCCTGGGTGGTGTAGTCCAGCCTTTCATGGGCTTGAAATGCGATTGCATCCCACAAAGTGGCCACCAAAGAACCCGTGGTGACACCCTTCAGGCGGAAATAAATTGTTGTTTTTGTGGCGCCTGCAAACTGCAAAGGGAATATGAAATTGCGATGGGCGTAAGAGCGAGAGGAATACGGTTTTCCATGGCCGGTGTAAACGGATTCCCAATGCCCCTGGGCGCTAAGCCGGTGCATTTGAACGTCGGGGACCAATGGGTTGTCGATTTCTACTAGTCGGAGCAGTGGATCGGCGTTGGGGTTGAAAAACTCCAATTTCAACCAATAAGCGGATGTGCTGGTCCCCAGTTGTAATCCCCTGCGGGGGTCTGCGGCGGGCTTGAATTGGGCATCGAAGGCGGGAGTGGATACCTCTGCTTCAGTTAGTTTTTGGCTCGGGTCTTCCAGCACGGTAAAGTGGGGGGTCAGGTTGACTGCATCCACAGGCTCCAGGGTGAGCGTAGCGCCCATGGCTTGGCATACCATGGCCGATGCCGACAGGAAGACAACCATTGCAAGGCGCTGCAGAACTCCAAGGCGCCGCGGTTTTGACGTATCTGGGCAAACAGCGCGGGTCATGGCATGCGTTTGGTAGTGGACCGAGCTAGAGGAATCCGAGGGGTGAATGCTTCTGGGACATTCGAGAATTTCGTTAAAGTATATGCCAATAATTTAATGAAAATAATATTTTAAACGGTATTAATAAAATGTCATTGACAGGGTGCAAGCGCCCAAAATACGTTTCGTTGAAGGCTGCAAGGTGTTAAAGTTGCTCGTAACAAACGAAAGCACACCTTGGCAACACCCAATTACGGTTACGAAAAACGGCAGAAAGAACTGGCCAAAAAACGCAAAAAAGAAGACAAGCTCAAAAACAAGTCCGAACGTAAGGATTTGGGTGATGGCGACAGCCTTCAGGATCAAACGGGCGAGGGTGCTAGCCCCGATCCGCTGGCGACCCCTGCATCAGCGACGGATCAGGCGGCTCCTGGAGTCTCGTGATCACCTTTTATTGCACGGGCCACGGTTTGCATGGCGTGGGCGTGGCGGTCGGGCAGCAAAAATGTGCGTGCGGTGGAAAAACCCTGGAAATTGCGTTGCATGGACTGCAAGTACACCGGATCGTAGTGGTCGGCCAGTAAGGCTCGCACCACGCCAGCCAAATCCCCTCGCATCACGGATTTCTTCCATTCCTCTATGACGGCTTTTCCGCGTTGGGCCGTTAGCGCGTCTAGGCGCAAGCAAAATTGCGGCGGGTGTTCGACAAAGAAGGCGTAGTCCTCCAATAACAGTTTCACCCGCTCTTCAAGCGACAAATCAATAAGCACGCAGGGGCTCGTGCGCATGGCGTTGACCAATACCGGATGGATCGCCACATTACCGACTTTTTTGCTCTCACTCTCCACATACACGGTGCGTGCGGGGTCTAAGGTGCGAATTTTTTCCCACACCAGCGTATCGAAGCGCTTTTGGCTGGGCTGGGGTACGCCGGGGATGGCGCCTAGCACCGAACTTCTGTGCTTTGCCAACTCTTCCAGGTCCAGCACCTGGGCACCGATTTGCGCCAAGGTCTGAAGCAAACGGGTTTTGCCGGAGCCGGTGGTGCCGCAGACGACTTGAAAGTTCAGGCCTTGCGCGCGCGCTGCAAGGTCTTCGAGCATGGCGGCTCGAAACGCCTTGTAACCTCCCTCAATCAGCGACACCCGAAAGCCGATTTGGTCCAGCACCAAAGCCAGTGAGCCGCTGCGTTTTCCCCCACGCCAGCAATACGCCAAAGGCGCCCAATCCTTCGGTTTTTCCAGCATGTGTTGCTCAATGTGGCCTGCAATATTGCGCGCGGCCAAAGCCGCGCCTCTTTTCTTGGCCTCAAATGCGTTGACTTGCTTGTACAGCGTGCCGATGGTCTTGCGTTCCTCGTCATGCAAGGTGGGCCAGTTCAGCGCGCCGGGCAGGTGGTCCAGGGAGTATTCACTTTCGCTGCGTGCGTCTACCAGGGTGTCAAAGGTGTCGTAGCGGGCGATCACATCGGGCGCGGATAAAAGGGTGAGACTCATGCGATCAACTTTAACAATGCAGGCCACACGTTGTTGAGCAAGGTAGGGTGGGCGGCTTCCAGTGGGTGGATACGGTCACTCTGGAAGAGCTGATCGGCCAGCGGCCCGTCGGCCACACCCTGGAGAAAAAACGGGACCAAGCCTACTTTCTCTGACTTGGCGGTCTGTTGGTAAAGACTGGCAAAGTCGGCTGCGTACGCGGGGCCATAGTTGGGCGGCATTTGCATGCCCAGCAAAAGCACCTTGGCGCCCGCTGCCTTGCATCGGGTCACCATGGCCCGCAGGTTGCTGCGGGTGCTTTGCAGCGGCAGGCCCCGCAGCGCGTCGTTACCGCCTAGTTCAATCACGACCAGCTGGGGCTGGTGCTGCGCCAACAGCGCTGGCAGGCGCGACAAACCGCCTGCTGTGGTATCGCCGCTGATGCTGGAATTGACGACGGCCAGGCGGTGCCCCTCTTTTTCAAGGCGTTTTTCCAGTAATGCCACCCAGCCCGAGCCGCGTTTAAGGCCATACTCAGCGCTCAGCGAATCGCCTAGAACCACAATCGGACCGCCCGGCTTGGCCCATGCGTTGAATCCGAACGCCAATGCAAGCGCGCAGCTGCCTGCCAAAAACTGTTTCCGATGCAAAGAAAGCCCCATGTCTGATTTCATTATTTCCGTCGATCGTGTGTGCAAGTCGGTCAGCGACTCCACGGGAACCTTGCAAATTCTGCAAAACATCGATTTTGCGCTAAGTGCGCGCGAGACGGCGGCCATTGTGGGTGCATCCGGTTCGGGGAAAAGCACTCTTTTGTCCATCATCGCAGGGCTGGATACACCCACCAGCGGGACCGTACGACTGGCCGGCGACGACATCTTTGCGCTTGATGAGGACGCGCGTGCGGCACTGCGTGCGCGCCAGGTGGGCTTTGTGTTTCAGAGCTTTCAGCTCTTGGGCAACCTCACGGCCTTGGAGAACGCCGTGCTTCCCCTTGAACTGGCCGGTCGCAAAGACGCGCGCAAACAGGCCGCAGAAATGCTCGATCGGGTGGGGCTGTCGCAGCGCATGGGGTCTTATCCCAAGGTCCTGAGCGGCGGCGAACAGCAGCGTGTGGCCCTGGCGCGGGCCTTTGTTGTCAAGCCCGCCGTGTTATTGGCGGACGAGCCCACCGGCAGTCTGGACTTTGCCACCGGCGAGACCATCATGGCGCTGATGTTTGCGCTCAACCGCGAGCTGGGAACGACGCTGGTGCTGGTCACCCACGACCCGGCTATTGCCGCGCGTTGCCAGCGGCGCATCACCATCGAAGCCGGTCGCCTCGCGTCCGACGAGCGCCTGCCGCTTACGTAGTGGGTCTGGGCGTAGGCCCGCGGCACCAAACGCGATAATCGGCGCATGTCATCCCATCAAGTCTTATTCGGTTTCCATGCCGTGGGGGTGCGGCTTAAAACCGCTCCTGCGTCGATTGTTGAAATATATTTCGAACCCACGCGCCGTGATGCGCGCATGCGCCAGTTTTTAGACCGCGCAAACGAAGCCGGGGTGCGCCTGATTGAAGCCGACGGCATGCGGCTGTCCAAGCTGTGTGGCGGCCATGGCCACCAGGGTGTGGCTGCGCGGGTTCAGGCGCTGGAGCAGGTGCATTCGCTCGATGAGTTGCTGGAAGATCTGGAAGCCTCCCAACTAGCCCTGCCGCCTGAGAGTCGTTTTGCACCCTTGATTTTGGTGCTCGATGGCATCACCGACCCGCACAACCTGGGCGCCTGCTTGCGCGTGGCTGACGGCGCTGGCGTGCATGCCGTCATTGCGCCCAAAGACCACGCAGCGGGCATTAACGCCACGGTGGCCAAAGTCGCCAGCGGCGCGGCGCAAACCGTGCCCTATTTCATGGTGACTAACCTGGCGCGCACCTTGGTCGAGCTCAAAGAGCGCAATATCTGGATCATCGGCACCAGCGATGTGGCCACCCAAACGCTCTACCAGACCGATTTGCGCGGCCCGGTAGCCTTGGTTCTGGGCGCCGAGGGCGACGGCATGCGGCAATTGACCACCAAAACTTGCGACCAACTGGTGCGCATTCCCATGATGGGAGCGGTAGAGAGCCTCAACGTATCGGTCGCCAGTGGGGTCTGCTTGTACGAGGCGCTGCGCCAACGCAGCATGGTCTAACCGCCGCAGTTATACCCAACCCAAAGCCCCGGCCACCGCGCCAACACCCAGCAGCCACAACAAGTGGATGCGGGTTTTCCAAACCATCAGTACCGCGGCCAGCGTGAGTAGCCATAACCCCGGCGCGTGGCTGAAATTGCCGTGGCTGATTGTCAATATCCAACCGGTCGCAACCAAGAGGGCAATCACAATGGGCGCCAAGCACGATTTGAACGCGCGCACGCCAGCCCGGTGGCGGTTCTGGTGCCCCCAGCGGGTAGCAAAAAACGTCAACGTGGTGCTGGGCAGCAAGATACCCACCATGCTGGCCACCATGCAGGCCCCGGCCATGGACCAAGCCAGCGTGCCGCCCAGCAGCCCGCCGCCAGCCGACATACCCACGTTCCAGCCCAGCACTGCTACGAATAGCACATTGGGTCCGGGGGCGGCTTGCGCCAGCGCGATGGAGGCGCTGAATTGGCTGTCTGAGAGCCATGCCGTCTCGGTAACCAGGTAGCGGTGCATGTCCGGCACGGTGGTAATGGCCCCGCCTATGGACAGCAGGGACAAGAGCACGAAGTGTCCAAACAGTCCGGCCAAATCAGCCCAAGCAAAGCTGCTCATCGCGTCGATTGCTCTGTGTCGCCGAGCCGGTGTATGCGGTGGTAGGTCCAGGAAAACGCCGGAATCCCTAGACCCAAAAGTACCCACACCAATGGAATGCGCAAGCCAACAATCGCCACCAGGGTCAGGCTGGCCAGGAGAACGCAGACGGCAATGCCCATCGGGTTGTCCTTGAGCGCTGGCATCATTTTTAGGCCGGTTCCGGCAATCAGTCCCGCAGAAACCGCGCCCATACCGCGCAAGGCGCCCTGGACCATGGGGTCTTGGCCCAAACCTGCCAAAACCACTGCAAGTACCAGGACCAGCAGCAGGGGCAGCGCCGTCATGCCGGCCAAAGCCGCCAAGCCGCCGCGCCAGCCAAAGTAGCGATCGCCAATCATCAGTGCCAGATTCACCACGTTAGGGCCGGGCATGATTTGCGCCACCGCCCAATCTTCGACAAACTCTTCGTTACTCAGCCACTGCTTTTTTTCTACTAGCTCACGCTGCACCACCGACAAAACTCCGCCGAACCCTTGCAATGCCAGCCAGGAAAAGGCGTAAAAAAGCTGCCGCAGTGAGGTCGGGCGCTGGCGCGGCGCCGAGGGCTTGGTATCTGCGGGCTGCATCGATATGGGATGGTCAGGCGGGGCTGCAACGAAGGGTGCGCCGGGCGGGCTCCAGAACCGCGCTTTCGCTAGCGTAGTCGCTGGTCAAAACCCGCATGAGCAGAAAGCCCTGGCGCGATGGGCTTACCACCACCTCGGCGCCAGGGGCGATGGTGTGGCCTTGGGCGTCTCCGGTGTCAGGTACCAGCCACAGGTCAACGGCTTTACCCTGCGCCTGGCGGTCGTTGCGAACGAAAAAATTATCGCTATTGGATGCGTACAAAGCGATGGACCAATAGGTCGACAAAGCCGGTGCGGCCTGTATCCGAAGCGGCCCGTCGCTGAGGTCAAAAGCGCATACCGAATACAGCATGTCTGGGCTGGGCATGACCACGCTGCGGGAGCGGGCGGTTACGGGTTCGGAAAATGCCGCCTGGTTGTGCATATTCATTTTTTGCGCTTGCGGGCCATGCATCAGCACCTGCATGATGATCCGCGGCGCAGCCCACACCGCCAGTAGATGCGCCAGCACGGCAGTCACCAACAAGGACAACACGCGGTAGAACCACAGCCTTTGGTGCTCGCTGATGTTTTTCATGCACAGTCCCCGATTTTTTGCACCGCAGGCGCCACCAGCGACTGGGGTGCTGCTTGCAGTGCAGGTGCTGGGTTGTACAGGCGCAGCGTCAAAACCAGGGGGCGCTGACCGGAGGTGGGTAACCAGTACAGGTTTGGCTGCTCGTTGGGGCCCGTGCTCAAGGTAAACGCGCCGGCGGCATCTAGTACGGCGGTGGCACCGTTGAGGCTGTAGTGGCCATTGGGCGCATCAAACAAAAACAAGTCCTCGGCGTAGGCCGTGATGCTCCACCACCGGGCCTGGGGCGGCACGCCGCTGATGCGGTAATTGCACTGCGCACGCAGTGCGTGCCCGGCGTCGTCGCGGGAGGCGACAAAGTACATGGTCTCGTCGCGGCCCAGCGCCAGCAGGGCGTTCACGGCCACCGTGGCCCGTGTATACATGCCAGCGTCTTGGCTGCCGGCGTGCATATTGGCGCGCCAGGCTCCCACTTCCACCGACGGGTTGAGCCAGGGCGCTTTTTTCAGCACCCACCACGCCGAACCCAAGCCCAGCACCACTGCACCGAGGTAGAGCGCCGCACCGGTCGCCATGCGCCTGGCGCGCAGGCTCCAGTGGCCGGTTTTGCTCATGGGTGGTTTGGATCGGATTCGGCTTGCCGTGCGGCCCGGGCCAATGGCATCCAGTGCAGGAGGCCAAACAAAAGCGAGAGCGCCAAGCTGACCCATAGCGGACCGGTGTAGCGTTTGATGTACTTGAAGGCCAGCAGGCATTCCAGCGCGTGCACGCCCAGTAAAACCAGCGCCAGCTTTTGCATCACTGGCGTGGCGTCCATAGGCAAGGCCACAAAAAGGCTCACCAGAGCCAGAAGATAAGTGGCCACCAGAAGGCCCCTCAAAAGCGTATTGGTCATGGTGTAACTTTTAGGTAGCAATAAAGTAGTGGTGGGGGGGCGCAAGCCGCTTACATGAGCCGCTTCGTCTCGATCACGCTGGAGTTGGCCGGTAGGGTAAAAAGCATACCGTCTTCGCCCACCGTGATGGGGCCGTCAAAGAACTTGGCCGCATCGCCCACAAACGCCGGGTAGGCAAATTTGACCGGTAACGGCGGCACGATGTGGTTGTAGACCAGGTGCTTGACTTGGGCTGCATGGGCTTGCGCGGCGGCCTCTTCGGGGGTGGTGTGGTAGTTCAGGATATCGCGCATCACATGGACCAGATTACCCATGTTTTTGGCTGCCAACTCGGCGCCCAAAATATTGACCAGCGTAGGCTGCAGGGCCTCGTGGATCAGGATGTCTGCGTCTTTGGCGGCGGTGGCCACCGTCGGCGTCAGTTTGGTGTCGCCGGTGATCACCACCGAGCGGCCCTTGTAGTCAAACCGGTATCCCACGGCTGGCTCAATGGGCGCATGGTTAACCCGAAAAGCGGTAATTTTGAGTCCCTTGTCTTCAAGTACCACCACGGTATCGCCCTGGCCGACTGGAGGCAGCGTAAACGGCAGGCCCTTACCGCCGCTGCCGCCCGAGGGCATGATTTTTTCGCTGTGGTGGGCCACGCGGTAGCCATAGTCCAGCACATAGGCGGCCCGGAATCCGTCGACCACTTGGTCCACGCCGGTTGGGCCATAAATCGGCAGCGGCGTAGTGGCAGTAGCCATGCCCCAATGTTGCAGCATGAAGGGGCCTAGGCCGTCAATGTGGTCGGAATGAAAGTGGGTCAGCAGCAACGCCTCCACCTTGCCCAGCGGCAGTCCCATATAGCCCATGTTGCGCGCCGATCCTTCACCCGCGTCCACGACAAACAGGCGGTCGCCAGCGATGATGGCGGTGCAAGGCCCAGCCCGCGTTGGGTCTGGGAAGGGCCCGTTGGTGCCGCACAAAGCCACATGCAGGCCGTCCGGCAGTGTGGGAATGATGTTGCGGCCTACAGCGGCGTGCGCCACGCGTTGCAGCAAGGCGGTGCCCACCTGTTTCTGAAAGACCCAGACTACAGCCGCCACAACCAGCGCCAGGCCCATCAAGCCCAGCAACACTTTTTTTAACAATTGCATGTGCAGCCCCAATTCGTGAAAATTCATTGTCGCATACACATGTGTACGGAGGGGTGAGGGTTTGCCCCGTCCCTAGTACACCGGCTCGAACTTGCGGATTGTCTCTAGAACTGCATCGGTCAGTACAAAACCGGGGCCGTAATGGCCGGACAAATTTGCGCAACGCGCCGCAAATGCGTCTATGCCCATGCCGTAAATGAACTGCATGGCGCCGCCCGTCCAGGCCGGAAAGCCGATGCCGAAAATCGAGCCGATGTTGGCGTCGTGCACCGAGGTCAGCACGTTCTCGTTCAGGCAGCGCGCGGTTTCCACCGCCTGGCGGTAGAGCAGGCGGTCTTTGAGGTCGGCAATCGTCCAGGCTGTGTCCGGCTTCTCAAACAAGGCTTTGAGCTGCGGCCACAGTTGCTTTTTCGCGCCCTTCTCGGTCGGGTAGTCGTAAAAGCCGCCACCACCGGCGCGCCCGGGGCGCTGGTGCTGGCGCACCATTTGCGCCACCAGCGCCTCACCGGGCGTGGGCACATAGGTTTTGCCCTCGGCGGCAAAGTCGGCCACGGTTTGGTCCATGACGTGAACGCTCAGGGTGAGTGCTGTTTCGTCCAACACCGCCAGCGGCCCCACCGGCATGCCGCATTGCATGCCCGCGTTTTCAATGGCGGCGGCCGGAATGCCTTCGCCCAGCATGGCCGCGCCTTCCATCACAAAGGTGCCGAACACCCGGCTGGTGAAAAAGCCGCGAGAATCGTTCACCACAATCGGTATCTTGCCAATGGCCTGCACATAGTCAAAAGCGCGCGCCACGGTCTCGTCGTCGGTGGCGTGGCCACGGATGATTTCGACGAGTTTCATCTTGTCCACGGGGCTGAAAAAATGGATACCCACAAACTTGTCGGGCGCGGTGGATGCCTTGGCCAGTCCGCTGATGGGCAGGGTGGAGGTGTTGGAGGCAAAAAATCCGCCCGCTTTGAGCAGTGGTTCGGCCTCTTGCGTCACGCGCGCCTTAAGTTCACGGTTCTCGAACACGGCCTCGATGATCAAGTCGCAGTCTTGCAGGTCAGGCAGCGCGCCGGTCGGGTGAATCAGGCCCAGCAGCTTTTCTTGCGCGGCCGTGGTCATGCGGCCCTTGTCGACCAAGCCCTGGCTGATTTTGGCGCTGTAGGCTTTGCCTGCATCGGCCTTTTCCTGGCTCACGTCCTTGAGCACCGAAGTAATGCCTTTGCTGGCCTGCACATAGGCAATGCCCGCGCCCATCATGCCCGCGCCCAGCAGCCCGACCTTGGTCGGTTTGAAGCGCGCCGCAGTGCCGGGGCGCGACTGGCCGCTCTTGATGGCGTTCATGTTAAAGAAGAAGGTGTTGATCATCGAGCGCGCGTTCACGCCAGTCATGAGCTGGGCCAGGTAGCGGCTCTCAATGCGCAGCGCTGTGGGCATATCTACCTGCAGACCTTCGACCATGCAGGCCAATATGGCCTCGGGCGCCGGGTAGTTGCCGCGCGTTTGCTTGGCCAGCATGGCCGGTGCCACCGCCAACATGCCCGCCACCTTGGGGCTGGACGGCAGGCCGCCGGGCACCTTGTAGTCCTTGGCCTCCCAAGGGTGCTCGGCGCTGGGGTGGGCGGCAATCCAGGCCAGGGCTTGCGCGCGCATTTCGGCGTGGGCGCCATCACCGGGCTGCACCAGCGCGTGTACCAGCCCCATCTCATGCGCTTGGGCGGGGGTAAAGGTTTTGCCTTCCACCAGGTAGGGCTGCGCGCCCAGCAGGCCCAGGTGGCGGGTCATCTTGGTCACGCCGCTGGCGCCGGGCAGCAGGCCCAGGGTCACTTCGGGCAGGCCAAACTGGATCTTGCGGTCGTCAATGGCAACGCGGTGGTGGCCTATCAGCGCCACCTCCCAGCCGCCGCCCAGCGCGGTGCCGCCCAGCAGGCTGACCACCGGCTTGCCCAGCGTCTCCAGGGAGCGAAAGTCGTGCTTGATGCGCTCTATCTCTTCAAAAATACGCTCGGCGTCGCTGGGGCGGATGCGCATAGTGGACTTCAGATCAGCCCCGGCAAAAAAGGTGGATTTGGCCGAGGTCAGCAAGATGCCGTGAATCGCGTCCTTGTCCTGCAGCACTTGCGCTGCTAGGGCGTGCATGTCCTCGTACCACGCCGCACACATGGTGTTCACGGGGGAGCCGGGTTCGTCAAAGGTGACGGTGGCAATGCCGTCCTGGAGTTGGTATTGGATCGTTTTCATGCTCACACTCTTTCCACAATGGTTGCAATGCCCATGCCGCCGCCCACGCACAGCGTGGCCAGGCCGTAGCGCAGGCCCCGGCGGTGCAGCTCATCAATCAGGGTGCCCAAAATCATGGCACCCGTGGCGCCCAGCGGGTGGCCCATGGCGATGGCGCCGCCGTTGACGTTGACCTTGTCGTGCGGCACGTTCATCTCCTTCATGAATCGCATGGGAACCACGGCAAAGGCTTCGTTCACTTCAAACAGATCAATCTGGTCGATGCGCAAGCCCGCTTTGGCCAGCGCCTTGCGCGCAGCCGGCATGGGGCCGGTGAGCATGATGGTGGGGTCGGCGCCGCTGAGCGCCGTGGCCACAATGCGCGCGCGCGGCGTCAGGCCGTGCGCCTTGGCCGCTGCCTCGCTGCCGATCAGCACCGCAGCCGCGCCGTCCACAATGCCTGAAGAGTTGCCCGCGTGGTGCACATGGTGAATGCGTTCGACCTGCGGGTAGCGGGTCAGTGCCACCTGGTCAAAGCCCATGGCGCCCATTTGCTCAAAGGCGGGCTTGAGGTTGCCCAAGCCTTCGAGCGTGGTGTGGGGCTTGATGAACTCGTCGCGCGCCAAGATGACATTGCCAATTGCGTCGCGCACCGGCATGACCGAGCGGTCAAAGTAGCCCTGCAATTGCGCATGGGTGGCGCGGCGTTGCGACTCCAACGCGAAGGCGTCCACGTCATGGCGGCTGAAGCCCTCTAAGGTGGCGATCAGGTCGGCGCCAATGCCCTGGGGCACAAATGCGGTTTGCAGATTCGTCTGTGGGTCTTGCGCCCAGGCGCCACCGTCCGAGCCAATGGGCACGCGGCTCATGCTTTCTACGCCACCAGCCACCACCAGGTCTTCCCAGCCCGAGCGCACTTTTTGCGCCGCCATGTTCACCGCTTCCAGGCCCGAGGCGCAAAAGCGGTTGATCTGCACGCCTGCGCAGCGGAAGTCCCAACCCGCCTTGAGTGCGGCCACCTTGGGGATCACACTGCCTTGTTCGCCCACCGGCGACACCACGCCCATCACCACGTCGTCCACCTGCGAGGTATCAAACTGGTGGCGCTGCTGCAAGTCGGTCAGCAGGCCCGCGAGCAGGTTGATCGGCTTGACTTCAAACAGGCTGCCGTCTTTTTTGCCCTTGCCGCGCGGCGTTCGCAAGGCGTCAAACACATAGGCTTCGGTCATGGGGGTTCTCCGGTGATGGGGTTGGGTGCGCCAAAAAAGGCCATCTTTCGCGTGCGCCCCAAGGGGCGTGGCGCTGCATTTACAGTATATTGTTTTTAACCAAGCAAGCGCTTTGCAAAAATAGTGCGCTTGTCCCCTTATCGACAACCTGAGAGCCCCCCGCCATGATCGACAGAACCCTCTTCAGCCCCGAGCACGAGGCCTTTCGCGACAGCTTTCGCCGCTTCATGGACAAAGAAATTGCTCCTTTTCACGCCCAATGGGAAGAGCAGGGCTACGTGGACCGCGCGGTGTGGAACAAGGCGGGCGAGAACGGCTTTTTGTGCATGACCATGCCAGAGGAATTCGGCGGCGCCGGGGCGGACAAGCTGTATTCGATCGTGCAGATGGAAGAACTAGGCCGCGCCGGTTTCTCGGGCATCGGTTACAGCCTGCATAGCGAAATCGTGGCGCCCTACATCGCCCACTACGGCACGCCCGCGCAAAAAGCCCGTTACCTGCCGCGCATGGCCAGCGGCGAGATGATCGGGGCCATCGCCATGAGCGAGCCCGCAGCCGGCTCAGACCTGCAAGGCATCAAAACCACCGCCACCGTGCAGCCTGACGGCAGCTATGTGCTCAAGGGCAGCAAAACGTTCATCACCAACGGCTGGCACGCCGACCTGGTGATCGTGGTGGCCAAAACCAACCCTGCTGCCGGGGCCAAAGGCACCAGCTTGCTGCTGGTGGAGCGCGGCATGCCCGGCTTTTCGGTGGGCAAGCGGCTCAATAAGCTGGGTTTGAAGGCGCAAGACACCTCCGAGCTGTTTTTTGACGACGTGCGCGTACCGGCTGAGAACCTGTTGGGCGGCGCGGCGCTGGAAAACCGGGGCTTTATCTGCTTGATGGAGCAGCTGCCCTGGGAGCGCCTGCAAATTGCAATTGGCGCCGTGGCCGCCGCGCAAGCCGCCATCGGCTGGACGCTGGACTATGTGAAAGAGCGCAAGGTGTTCGGGCAAGCGGTCGCCACCTTCCAAAACACCCGCTACAAACTCGCCGAGATGCAAACCGAGGTGCAGGTAGCAAGTGTGTTTGTGGACAAATGCACCGAGCTGCTGCTGCAAGACAAGCTAGACACCGCCACCGCCAGCATGGCCAAGTACTGGTGCTCGGACTTGCAATGCAAGGTGATGGACGAATGCGTGCAGCTCTTTGGCGGCTACGGCTATATGTGGGAATACCCCATCACCCGCGCCTACGCCGACGCCCGCGTGCAACGCATCTACGGCGGCACCAACGAGATCATGAAAGAGGTGATTTCGCGGTCTATGGGGCTGGGGGGGAAGTAGGGGTGGGCGCCGAAATCCCGTTTATTTGAGGCTGCCCGCCAAAAACTGCCCCAGCCGCTCGCTCTTGGGGCGGGCCAGCACCTCAGTCGGGTTGCCTTCTTCTTCAATCAGGCCCTTGTGCAAAAAGATCAGGTGGTTGGCCACCTCGCGGGCGAAGCCCATTTCGTGGGTGACGACGACCATGGTGCGGCCTTCTTCTGCCAGGGTGCGCATGACGCGCAGCACTTCGCCCACTAGCTCGGGGTCTAGGGCGCTGGTGGGTTCGTCAAACAGCATCACTTCGGGCTCCATGGCCAAGGCGCGGGCGATGGCCACGCGTTGTTGCTGGCCGCCGCTCAGGTGCGCGGGGTAGCGGTCTTCCATGCCCACCAGGTCCACACGCGCCAGGTATTTGCGCGCCGTGGCCACTGCCTCGTCGCGCGGCACGCCCAGCACGTGGACGGGGGCCTCGATGATGTTTTGCAGCACGGTTTGGTGCGCCCAAAGGTTGAAGTGCTGAAACACCATGGCCAGCTTGGTGCGCAGGCGTTGCAGTTGTTTGGGGTCGCGGGCGCCCAGTTCGCCGTCTTTGCCGGCCACCAGTTCAAGCGCCTCACCGGCCACCGCAATCGAGCCTTGGTGCGGCTTTTCTAGCAGGTTGATACAGCGCAAAAACGTGCTTTTTCCCGAGCCCGAGCTGCCGATGATGCTGATCACGTCGCCCGCATGCGCTGTCAGCGACACGCCTTTGAGCACCTCGTTGCTGCCAAAGCGCTTGTGGATGTTCTTGACCTGGAGTTTGATGGCTGCGTTGGTCATGGTGTTTTCAGAGTCCGTGTGGCCCATCAGTCCCCCAGAAGTTTGCCGGTACGAAAGGGCGTGGCACCGGCAATTTTGCCGATTTCGCAGCCTGCCGTGACATAACGGTCGCGAATGCGTGCGTAAAAGACCCCGGCCACGCCTGCTATTACGCGCTGAGTGGCGTTGTTGATCGGGTCAATTACCTCGGCCACGAGGTCGCCGGGCTGCATGTGTTGGCCGGGCTCGGCGGCAAACACGAGCACGCCGGGGCCGCTGGCGCGCAGGGTCTCGGACCCGGCCAGTGGCGTGGGCACGCAGCGCGGCGTGGGCACGGTGGGTCTTTCGTCCGTATGCAGCACGCCAATGTGCTGCAAGAAATGCCCAATAGCCTGGGCGTCGGTGCGCGCCCAGGCGTGGCTCACGTCCAGTTCGCCGCGCAGCTCAATCGTGGTGCTGCAGCAGCCCTGGGGCAGCGGGGCGCTGTTGCCCTGCGCGCGCAGCTGGGCGGCCAGCTGCCACCACACGCCAGACAAACATTCGTCAATCGGCCCGCCACCCGAGTTTTTGGCGATCAGTGTGGCCTCGCTGCCCAAAAAGCAGGACAAGGCTTCCAGCTGGGGCCAGCAGGGTTCTTCGCAATAAAAGTGCAGCACGCCTTCGCAGTCGCAGTGCAGGTCCAAAAAATAGTCCGCGTCATGGGCCAGTTGCAGCAGCGTACGGCGCAGGCTTTGCAGTTCGGTTGTGGGCTTCCACGCATCGATGTACTTGCCGATGGCGGCGCGCACGGTGTGCACGTTGGCATCCGCGTCAGGGCCCAAAGCGGGAAGCACTTGCGCCGAAACAGCCGCTGTGAGGTCCGGGTAATGGCGGTTGAAGTTCTCGGAAGTGTCCAACTCAAAGCGCCCCATGGGCTTGTGGTCGAGGCGTTGGGCCAGCCCAATCGGGTTGGCCACTGGCACCAGAA
>CANHZG010000017.1 GCA_947464995.1 Comamonadaceae bacterium
AAGACGCTGCGCCAATCGGCGCTGGACGCGATCGAGCAAACCAAGTTTTATCCCGAGAACGGCAAAACCCGTTTGCGCGACATGATTGCCAACCGCCCCGATTGGTGTATCTCGCGCCAGCGCAGCTGGGGTGTGCCGGTGCCGTTTTTCCTACATAAAGACTCCGGCGAACTGCACCCCCGCACCATGCAGATTCTCGATGTGGCTGCAGAGATGGTGGAACGCGGCGGCATCGAGGCCTGGAGCCGCGCCACGGTGCACGACATCCTCAACCAGACCGGTGACGATGCCGACAACTACAGCAAGAGCACCGATATTTTGGAAGTCTGGTTCGACTCAGGGTCAACCTTCGAGCACGTACTGCGCGGCAGCCACAAAGACGCATATGCGCGACCGCCCTTTCACGAGACCGGGCCGGAAGCCGACCTGTATCTGGAGGGCCACGACCAGCACCGGGGCTGGTTTCATAGCTCGCTGCTGCTGGGCTGCGCTTTGTATGACCGCGCGCCCTACCGGGGCCTGCTGACGCATGGCTTCGCGACCGACGGCCAGGGCCGAAAAATGAGCAAAAGCCTGGGCAACACGGTGGCGCCGCAAGAGGTGAGCGACAAGATGGGCGCCGAGATCGTGCGCCTGTGGGTGGCGGCCACCGACTATTCGGGCGACCTCAATATCGACGAAAAAATCCTGGCCCGCGTGGTGGACACTTACCGCCGGGTGCGCAACACGCTGAAATTCTTGCTGGCCAATGTGAGCGACTTTGACCCGTCCGTTCACACCGTGCCCGACGAGCAGTTGCTGGAGATTGACCGCTACGCCCTGAGCCGCACCGCACAGTTGCAAGCCGACATCCTGGCGCACTTTACGCAGTACGAGTTCCACCCCGTGGTGTCCAAGTTGCAGATTTTTTGCTCGGAAGACCTGGGCGCGTTTTACCTGGACGTGCTCAAAGACCGCTTGTACACCACAGCGCCCGATTCGCTGGCACGCCGCTCGGCGCAGACGGCGCTGTGGCAAATCACCCAGGCTATGCTGCGCTGGATGGCACCCTTCCTGAGCTTTACCGCCGAAGAGGCCTGGGCCACGTTAGGCGCGGCGGGCAAAACGCCAGCGATTACGCGGGACTCTATTTTCATGGACACTTTTGTGGCCCTGCAAGAGCCCGATGGGGCCTTGTGCAAGAAGTGGGCACGCATTCGCGAGATCCGCGAAGCAGTGAACAAAGACATCGAGGTGCTACGCGGCAGCGGCCAGGTGGGCGCCTCGCTGCAAGCGGTGGTGACCATTACTGCCGACGCGCAAGACATCGAAATTCTGAAAAGCCTGGGCGCGGACCTGAAGTTCGTTTTCATCACCTCGGCGGTGACGCTGCAGGAGGGGGACGCGCTAGTTATTGGCTGTAGCGCCAGCACAGCGGTCAAGTGCGAGCGCTGCTGGCATTACACCGACGACGTGGGCTTGGACGCCGCCCACCCCGGCATTTGTGGCCGCTGTGTGAGCAACCTGTTTGGCGCGGGCGAGCACCGCGCGGTGGCGTAATGGCGCGGCGCGGCAACACCGAGGGCCTGGGCCTGATCCACTGGCTGGCCATTGCGCTGGTGCTGGTGTTGGCCGACCAGTTCAGCAAAATTTTGGTGCTGGGCAGCTTTTCGCTGGGAGAGGGAAAACCGTTGACCGGGTTCTTCAACCTGGTTAGGGTGCACAACGCGGGCGCGGCGTTTTCTTTTTTGGCAGAAGCCTCGGGCTGGCAGCGGTGGTTTTTTACCGCTCTGGGTCTGGTGGCGGCGGTGGTGATTGTCTGGATGCTCAAAAGCCACCCCGGCCAGCGCCTGTTTTGCTTTGCCCTAGCCTGTGTTTTGGGCGGGGCGGTGGGCAATGTAATTGACCGAGTGCTGTACGGCTATGTGGTGGATTTTCTGGACTTCCATTGGTCGGGCATGCATTTTCCGGCCTTTAACCTGGCCGACAGCGCCATCACTGTGGGCGCTGCCTGCCTAATTCTGGACGAGCTGCTGCGGGTGCGGCGCGCACGCTAAAAGCAGCGTGCCTGGAAGACGCTAGCGTGGGCCGACTTCGAGCACCGTGATCGCGTCCAGCGGCTCGATCCCTTTAGCCAAATTTAGTTGGCGCGGCAAAGTGCCCGTCTTGTGGTCCACCCAGTTGCCGTGCGTCACAGCTTGGGAAGGTCCCAACCCCGACTCCAAAGAGGCAAGGTCCGAGGTCTTGGTAATCAAAAAATAGTGCGTCCCGCTGGGGGGGAGCTGCGACGTCAGGCTGGTGCCGGTGCTGGGCGCCGTGCTGCGATACAGGCCAAGCTCCCACGCCACGATGGGGTCGAGCTGATACACGACCACCGGGACCAGCGGCTGCGCGCGCAGCCAGGGCAACACGTTGTAGGGGATGCTGTAGCGCAAATAGGCCGACAGCGTCATGCATTCCAAAAACAAATACAAAAGATTGACCGCCACCACCGGGTACAGGGTGACCGAAAAGCTGCGCGTGTGCTGGCGCGTTGCCCAGGCAAACGCCAAACCAGCGGCCGTGAGCGCGCCCAGGACCGCCAGTAAAACCGGCTGGGCCACGTAAACCGCCAAGCTCCACACCAAGACAAGGGTCAACAGCGTGACACCGGTTTGGGCCACCAAAAAGGCCGGTGAGCCCCGTTGCGTGAGCCAGCGGGTGAGGTAATCGGCACACAGCACGATGGCAAACGGGAACACAATGACCGTGTAGTAGTCGAGCTGAAACGCCGTGGCGCTAAACATGGCGAAGGTGACAAAAAACGCGCCGCACAAAAAGGCAAACTGTGCCCGCCCGATGGGGCCGGTGGCGTAGCGGCGCAGGCCCTGAAACATAGCGGCGACAAACAATGCCACCCAGGGCAAAAACGCCCAAACAAACACATGCACGTAGTACAGCGGCGTGCCCTCTTGGTTCTTGATCGGGCCGGAGTTAAAAAAGCGCCCGAACTGGCTGTCCCACAAGAAGAAGCGAATGCCCGAGACGTTCTGACTGCCAAACAGCACTTTTTCTGGGTGCGCGTCAAACTGCCGGTAAAGAGCAAGCAACTCGGGCGCCGTCAGCAACAAAGACAAAGCGATGGCCAGCCACCACTTAGCGCTCCAGAGCTTTTGCCACTGCCCTTGCACCAACCACATGCAGACCAAGCCGCTGGAGATGGTAATCAGGGTAAAAATGCCTTTGGTCATCACCGAAATCGCGCTAAACAGTGCGCCCAGCACCAGGTACTTCAAGCGGCTTTGGCCGTCAAAGCGCAGCCAGTAGTAGCACGCAGCGGTGATGCTGCCGGTCAAGAACGCCTCGGCCTTGATGGCACTCGACGTGTACATCAGGTGGTAAGTGGACACGTATAGCAGCAAAGCCAGCAGACCCGCGTCGCGCCCGTACAGCAGGCGCGCAATGCGGTAGGTGTAATAGCCGCCCAGTAAGTGGAACAAAAAACCCGGCAGGATATAGCTCGTGGCGCTGATGCCAAACAGCTTGAAAAACAGGGCACCCAGCCAAAACGGAAAGTGCGGCTTGTCCAACCAGTCTTGGCCGTCTAGCACCAGGTCCATCCAGTTGCCGCTGGCCACCATGTGCTGCGCCAAGGTGGCGTACAGCACCGAATCCCCCTCGTTGATGATGGGCGTGAGCATGGTCAGTGCATTGACCAGCACCGACAGCAGCACAGCTCCGCGCAGAAACGCCCGCAAAGAGGGGGAGAGGCTAAGCACCCTGGGCTGCGCTCTTTTAGTCCACCGTGGCGCCGGAATCCTTGACTACCTTACCCAGTCGCACGGTTTCCTTCTTGATCAGATCGCCAAACTGGGCTGCAGTGCCGCCCACTATCGGGCTGCCAATCGCCTCCCATTTTTTGTGAAACTCAGCGTCTTGAAAAATAGCGTTGAGCGTGCCATTCAGTTTGTCAACGATAGGCTGGGGCGTGCCAGCCCGCACCGCGATGCCGTGCCAGGCGGTGAACTCGAAGCCGGGCACGCCCGCTTCGGCCATGGTAGGCACTGTGGGAAGCGCAGGACTGCGTTTGGCCGAGGTAACCGCCAAGGGGGTGAGCTTGCCCGATTGGATGTAGGGAAGCGAACTGCCCAAAATATCAAACATTACGCCAACTTGGCCGCCCAGCAGGTCATTGAGAGCGGGGCCCGCACCCCGGTAGGGAATATGGGCAATTTTGGTATCCATCTGAGCGTTGAATAATTCACCGGCCAGGTGCTGAGGGGTTCCGTTACCAGCAGAGGCAAAGCTAAGGTCCGCTTTTTGCACCTTCAGCAGATTCAAAAATTCTTTGACAGTCTTTACCCCGACCTTCGGGTTGACTTCCAGCACCAGAGGAAACGAGGAAATCTGAATCACTGGCGCCAGGTCGGTAAGTGGGTTAAACGGCATGCTGCGATACAGCGTGGAGTTCACTGCCATCGGCCCACTGGCCGCCAACAGAATGGTGTAGCCATCGGCGGGCGCCTGCTTGGCCACATCGGCGCTGCCCGTGTTGCCGCCAGCACCACTTTTGTTGTCCACCACCACCGTTACGCCCAGGCGGGTTTGCAGTTCAGTTTGCAACAGCCGCGCCATCAGATCCGTGGGGCCTCCCGGTGGGTACGGCACCACGAAACGAATATTTTTGCTGGGATAAGCATCCTGGGCTAGCGCCTGGAAAGACGGGGCAATTGCGCCCAGAACCAAAGCCAAACAAGCCACCCAAGCGGGCCTGCGACGGGTCAAAGAAGCTTGGTGCATCGTGTTTCCTAAATAAAGGGTTAAAGGGTGGGTTGAGAAATATGGGCTTGGGCGATGTCAGACCGCGGCAAGGTGCGCCCGGGTAGCGGCGCCGTGGCCAGGAGTGGATTCATTAACTTTTTCAAAGAATCGTGCCCTTGGAGATGCACCGGATCCCGCGCAAAACTGCTTTTGCACGATCTAGGCACATCGGTTCAGAGGGTCAAAACCGTGCAACCCGTGGTTTTGCGCGCTTCCAGGTCGCGGTGTGCCTGCTGCACGTCTTCGAGCGCATAGCGCTGGTCGATGTGGATGGTCACTTTGCCGCTGGTCACCGCCTCGAACAAGTCGTCAGCGATCTGCTGGGTACTTTCGCGCGTAGCGATATGGGTAAACAACGTTTGGCGCGTGAGGTAAATCGAGCCCTTGGGACCCAATATGCCAGGCGCGACCGGTGCCACCGGGCCCGAAGCGTTACCAAAGCTGGCCATCAAACCAAATGGAGCCAGGCAATCGAGCGACTTGTCAAAGGTGTCCTTGCCCACCGAGTCGTAGACCGCCTTGACGCCCTTGCCGCCGGTAATTTCCTTAACCCGGGTCGCAAAGTCCTCGGTGGCGTAGTTGATGGCGAAGGCTGCACCGTTTTTGAGCGCCAGTGCGCATTTGGCGTCTGACCCTGCGGTGCCAATGAGCTGCAAGCCCAGGGCCTTGGCCCACTGGCAGGCGATCAGGCCCACCCCCCCGGCGGCGGCGTGAAAGAGCACAAAGTCTCCGGCATGCAGGCCGCCTTGGGGCAGGGTGCGTTTAAGCAGGTACTGCGCCGTCATGCCCTTGAGCATCATGGCCGCACCGGTCTCAAAGCTGATGGCGTCGGGCAATTTGCACACGCATTTGGCTGGCAGGACGCGGCGCTCGCAATACGCGCCGGGCGGCTGGCTGGCGTAGGCGGCCCGGTCGCCCGCCTGCAAATGCGTTACCCCAGCGCCCACGGCCTCGATCACGCCAGCGGCTTCCATGCCAAGCTGGACCGGTAAGTTCATGGGGTACAGGCCGCTGCGCTGGTAGACATCGATGTAGTTCAAACCGACCGCGTGGTGGCGGATGCGCACCTCGCCTGCGCCGGGTTCGCCCACGGCAATGTGGACCAGGCGCATCTGCTCAGGGCCACCGTGTTGATCGATTTGGATGGAACGTGAAAGGTTGGACGACATGACCAGGGCTCCGAATGTAAAAAGGTGTTGCGTAAGGTTTGGATTATCGGGGGTGTGAACGAACACCGCACCGCGCATGGTTACAGTGGGCCCCATGAACACCCCGTCTGGCGCGCGCCTCAGCCTAAAAACCATTTTTCTACTGACCTTGCCGCCCTTGTTGTGGTCGGGAAACGCCGTGGTCGGGCGCATGGTGGCGCCGCTGATCTCGCCCATGACACTCAATGTTCTGCGCTGGACGCTGGCGCTGCTGGTTTTGCTGCCCCTGGCGCCCTGGGTCTTGCGCCGGGACAGCCCCCTGTGGGTTCAATGGAAGCGCTTTGCGGTGTTGGGCAGCTTGAGTATTGCCAGCTACAACGCCCTGCTCTACCTGGCATTGACCACCTCGTCGCCCATGAACGTCACCCTGGTGGGCGCCAGCACGCCGGTGTGGATGCTGCTGATTGGCCGCTTGTTTTTCGGCACTCCCGTTGGCGTGCGCCAGTTGTGCGGCGCAGCGCTGTCCATTGGCGGTGTACTGCTGGTTTTGTGCCGTGGCGACTGGGAACTGTTGGTGCGCATGCACCTGGTTATGGGCGATCTCTACATGCTCCTGGCCTCGTTTGCCTGGGCCTATTACAGCTGGATGCTGGCCCACCCGACGCCAGAGTCGGGTCCTATCCGTGCCGATTGGGCTGCGTTTTTGCTGGGTCAGACCGTGTTTGGCTTGGTGGGAGCGATGGCGTGCGCATCGCTGGAATGGACCGTGACCGACACCCGTTTGGTCTTGGGCTGGCCGCTGGCCCTGGCGGTGCTCTTCATTGGCGTGGGGCCAGCCGTTCTGGCTTACCGCTCCTGGGGCGCTGGTGTGGCCTTGGCCGGCCCGACCCGCGCCGGGTTTTTCATGAACCTCACGCCGTTTTTTGCGGCTTTGCTATCCGCTGCTTTTTTGGGTGAGCCACCGCAAGCCTTCCACGCCGCAGCCTTTGTGCTGATCGTGTCGGGCATCCTGTTGTCGTCCAAGCGCTGATCCCAGGGCTTAAAACGCCCCGGAAAACGCCCCGCCATCGACCAGCAGGTTTTGCCCGGTGATGTAGCCTGCCTGGGCGCTGCACAAAAAGGCGCAAACGGCTCCAAATTCCTCTGGCGTGCCGAAGCGCTGTGCCGGAATGCCCTTACGGCGTTGTGCGGCCAGGGCGTCCACGCTTTGCCCGGATTTTTGCGCGGCTGCAGCAAACAGGCCGTTCAGGCGGTCGGTGTCAAAGGCGCCCGGCAAGAGGTTGTTAACAGTCACGCCTTGGGCGGCAATGCCGCTGCGTGCCAACCCGGCGACAAAGCCGGTCAGCCCGCTGCGCGCGCCGTTGGACAGGCCCAGTAAATCAATAGGCGCTTTCACGGCGCTAGAAGTGATGTTGATGATGCGGCCATAACCGCGCTCGGCCATGGCGTCTACCGTGGCTTTGATCAGCGCAATGGGCGTCAGCATGTTGGCGTCCACCGCGCGAATCCAGTCCTCTCGCTCCCAGTCGCGGAAGTTGCCGCTGGGCGGCCCCCCTGCGTTGGTCACCACGATGTCAAAGTCACTTCGGGTGGCAAATACGGCCGCACGCCCGGCCTCGGTGGTGATGTCTTGGGCGCACACCACGACCTCAGCGGCAGGGTCCTGCCCGCGCTCGGCTCGGATGGCGTCTGCAGCCTCCTGCAAGACATCGGCGCGGCGGGCCACCATCAAGACGTTAACGCCCTCTAAGGCCAGCGCCCGCGCACAGCCCCAGCCCAAGCCCCTGCTGGCCCCGCACACCAGCGCCCATTTACCTTGCAGTCCCAAATCCATGGTTTACCCCTTTTCAATACCTACCGGCGACGCTTGGCTGCGGGTGCAGACAAACACGCCGCCCATGACCAACACGGTGCCGCCCAAGACCCAGGGTGTGAGCGGCTCGTCCAAAAACAGTGCCGCCATGGCCAGCGTCGACATCGGGCCGATCATGCCCACTTGCGCGGCCAAACCCGAACCCAGGCGCTCAATGGCCATCATCACCAGCACCACCGGCACCACCGTGCAGGCGGTGGCATTGACCACCGATAAAACCAGCACCTGCGGCGCCAGGGTGAGCAGGCTATCGAGCGGGCGCATCAGCACAAATTGCACGATGCAAAACACGCAGGCCACGCAACTGGCCAGCCCGACCAGGCGCAGGGCGCCAAAGCGGCGCACCATCTCACCACTGTAAGACAGGTACAGCGCGTAGCTGACGGCACTGGAAAATACCAGGCCCGCGCCCAACCAGACGTGCTCACCCGTCAGGCGCACCTCGTGTCCAAACACCAGCAACACGCCGCCATAGCTAATAGCCAAGCCAACCCACTGAAACGGGCTGATGCGCTTGCGGTACAGCACCGCGCCCAAAATCAGCACCAATGTAGGGTTGAGATACAAGACCAAGCGCTCAAACGACGCGCTGATATAGGCCAGCCCGGCAAAGTCCAAAAAGCTTGCCAGGTAATAGCCCGTCAAACCCAGCCACACCACGCCCAACCAGTCTTTGCGGGTCAAGGCCAGTGCAGCCACCCCGTTTTTTG
Source organism: Comamonadaceae bacterium (assembly GCA_947464995.1). Taxonomy (GTDB): domain Bacteria; phylum Pseudomonadota; class Gammaproteobacteria; order Burkholderiales; family Burkholderiaceae_C; genus Allorhodoferax. The sequence continues at coordinate 8,511 of CANHZG010000017.1, forward strand.
GTCGCCCCGTCCACCACGCCATGGCCAAAAAAAAGGGCAGCGCCAGCAGCATGCGCAGCATCAACAAGGTGATGGCGTCCACCCCGTGGCGGTAGGCCAGCTTGACGATGATGGCCTTGCCACTAAACGCCACTGCGCCGAGCATGGCCAGCAGCACGCCCATGGCGATGGGCGGCTTTGCCGTCGTGGCTGCTGCGTAGGGAGAGGTGGGGTGGTCTGAAGACACGAGGCGTTTAGAAATCGTTCACTGCAAGCCACCATTGTCGCTTTGTGGGTGCAGGCTTTGCTCCAATAACCCTTCCATGGCAATATTTGCCTAGGCAAGAAATACAATACCTCATGGTTAACCCTGACGCACCAACTTTCTACGACCCGGCCAACTACCGCCCGGAAGACAGCGTCGGCTACCTGATGCGCCTGATATTGAGCAGCATGGCCCACGGAATTGATACGCAACTGGCGGGCTCGGACCTGACCAACGCGCAGTGGCTGCCAATGCTCAAGCTGCACCTGGGTCACGCATCTACCGTGGCTGAACTGGCGCGGGCTTGCAATCTGGATGCTGGCGCCATGACGCGCATGCTTGACCGGCTCGAAGCCAAAGGGTTGTGCAAGCGCATCCGCTCGGAAACCGACCGGCGGGTGGTCAATATCGCGCTCACCGACATGGGGCGCGCGGTGGCCCAGGGCATTCCGGGTGTTTTGTGCACGGTCTTGAACCAGCACCTCACCGGCCTGAGCGCAGACGAGTTTTCCGTATTTAAGGGCCTGTTGCAACGCGTGTTGGCCAATACCGCCGGATCCGAAAACACGCCGCTGGCCTGGTTGTCGCCATCAGCCGACTGCGCTGTGACCCCCCTTTCATCCTTGCCTTCAGGAAACCCCGATGCCTCTTAGTCCCCCTTTCTTCGCAGGACGCGATTGGCGCGCCCGTGTGACCCTGGTCTCTGTCGCACTGGGCGTCAGTGGCTGCGCCAACTTCGCGGGCATTGGCCCCAAGGCCCAACTGGCCGCGCCGCAGTCGCTAGGAATGTCTGCGGTGCTTGCGGCCCCAACGGTGCCAAGCGCCGCACCCGCCCCGCGCGCCGCCTGGTGGAGCACTTTTGGCGATGCGCAGCTCAACGCCTTGGTGCAGCAGGCGCTGCAAAACGGCCCGAGCCTCAAACTCGCCCAGGCCCGTATCGCGCGTGCGCAGTCGCTCATCGACTACCAAACCGTTGCGGACCAAGCCAGCGTCACCGGCTCCGTAGATGCGACGCGCCAACGCTTCAGCGCCAACGGCGTCTACCCACCGCCCCTGGCTGGGGGCGTGTACGAGACGGTCAATGCGCAGGTGGGCGCCAGCTACGATTTCGATTTATTCGGTAAAAACCGTGCCGCCCTGGACGCCGCCTTGGGCCAAGAACGTGCAGCCCAGGCCGATGCCCAAGCCGCCGAATTGCTACTAGCCACGCAGGTCACGCGCGGCTACTTCACGCTCTTGCGACTGGCCGCGCTGCAGGAACTGGCCCATCGCAACCTGGCCCTTCGTGAAGAGGTGGTGGCGCTGGTGCAGTCACGCCTAGCCTCGGGCCTTGACAGCCCGCAAGAACTGCGCAGCAGCGAAGCCAGCTTGCCCGACATTCGCCAGTATGTACTCAGCCTGCGCGAGCAAACGGCACTGGCGCGCAACGCATTGGCCGCCCTGACGGGCCAAGCACTGGCCCTGCCCGAGGTGCCTGCCACCGCGCTGGCAAACATCCAACTTTCGGGCACACCCCAGTCTTTGTCGCTGGACCTGCTGGCCAACCGGCCCGACGTGGCCGCCGCCCGTGCCCGCGTTGAGGTGGGCTTGAGCGAGGTCGAGGTCGCCAAAGCGCAGTTCTACCCCAACATCAACCTGGTCGCCTTTGCCGGGCTCAACAGCATTGGTTTTAGCAACATCACCAAAACCGGTAGCGAGCAGTGGGGCGTCGGGCCGGCGATACGCCTGCCTATTTTTGACGGCGGACGCCTGCGCGCCCAGCTAAAAAGCAAGTCCACCGAAGTGGACATGGCCATCGAGGCCTACAACGCCTTGTTGCTCGACGCGGTGCGCGACGTTGCTGACCAGATTGCCAGCCTGCAGTCTATTCAAGCCCAAAGCCTCGAGCAGCAAACGGGCCAAGCCAGCGCACAACTGCTGTACGACATCGCAGCGCAGCGCCTGCATGCTGGCCTGGGTAACCGCGCCAGCGTGCTGCAAGCGCAGTCTGGCGTGCTGACACAGCGGCGCCAGGCCATTGAGTTGATGGCCCGCGCGCTCGACACCCACACTTTGCTGATGCGCGCCACCGGTGGCGCATTGCCCACTACCAACCCCCAATCCATTTCCAAGAGCACCCCATGAGCACAGCACCCAGCACCCCCGCAAAAGCATCCGGCGCGCGCCAAAAGGCTCTCACTGTCGTAGGCCTGGTCGTTCTGGCTGGTCTGTCCTACGGTGGCTACAGCTGGTACACCGACCGCCACCTGGAATCCACCGACAACGCCTATGTGCAAGGTAACGTCATCCAGATCACGCCTCAAATCGGCGGCAACGTCACCGCCATCCTCGCGGATGACACCGACTTTGTGAAAGCCGGCCAGCCGCTGGTACAACTCGACCCGGCGGACGCCAAAGTGGCGCTGCAACTCGCCCAGGCTAATCTGGCTCAGGCAGTGCGGCAGGTGCGCGGCCTGTACGCCAACAACCTAACGCTCGAAGCCCAAATTGCGCTGCGCGACACCGACGTGGTCAAGGCGCAGACCGAGATCGCCCGTGCCACAGACGACCTGGCACGCCGCCAGTCGCTGGTGGGTAATGGCGCGGTGTCCAAGGAAGAGTTGGCGCACGCGCAATCCCAACTGGCCCAGGCCAATAGCGCGCTTGCAGCCGCCAAAGCAGCCGTGCTCACGGCGCGTGACCAGCTAAGCAGCGGCCAGACCTTGACCGATGGCACCAGGATTGAAAGCCATCCGAGCGTGCAAGCGGCTGGCGCCAAAGTGCGTGAAGCCTATTTGGCGCTGCACCGCGCTACCCTGCCCGCACCCGTGGATGGCGTGGTGGCCAAGCGCACGGTGCAACTCGGCCAGCGGGTGGCTGCGGGCACGCCGTTGATGTCGCTGATTGCGCTCAATGACCTGTGGGTGGACGCCAACTTCAAGGAAGTGCAGCTGCGCAACATCCGAATCGGCCAGCCGGTCACGTTGACCGCCGACCTCTACGGCAAGCGCGTTGAATACAAGGGCACCGTGGCCGGTCTGGGCGCGGGCACGGGCGCGGCGTTCTCGCTGCTGCCGGCGCAAAACGCCACGGGCAACTGGATCAAGGTGGTGCAGCGCGTACCGGTGCGCGTGGCGCTGGACGCCCAAGAACTGGCCGCCAAGCCGCTGCGCGTGGGCCTGTCGATGGAAGCCACGGTAGACGTGACCGAGCAAGGCGGCAAGGCGCTGGCGGATGCCCCGCGCACGACTGCGGGCCTGCAAACCGAGGTTTACGCCCTGCTGGACGAACAGGCCACGGCCGAGATCAGCCGCATCATTGCCGCCAACGCAGGCGCTGGCCGCAAGCCATGAGTAACGCCAGTGCCGCACCCGCCGGCGCAGCCACCCCAGCCACACGCACTGCGCCTGCGGTAGCGGCGCCACCGGCTTTTGCTGCAGCCCAACCCTTGCAAGGTGCCGCGCGTATGTGGGGCACGATTGCCCTGTCAGCCGCGACCTTCATGAACGTGCTGGACTCGTCGATTGCCAACGTCTCCCTGCCCGCAATCGCGGGCGACCTGGGGGTCAGTCCCAACCAAGGCACCTGGGTAGTAACCAGCTTTGGCGTGGCCAACGCCATTGCCGTGCCGCTGACGGGCTGGTTATCGCAGCGCTTTGGACAGGTGCGCTTGTTCACCCTGAGCGTGCTGCTGTTTGTGCTGGCCTCGTGGCTGTGCGGTTTGGCGCCCAATATGACGACCTTGATCGCCATGCGCGCGCTGCAAGGCTTTGTCGCCGGGCCGATGATGCCGCTGGCCCAAACGCTGCTGCTATCGAGTTACCCACCTGCCATGGCCGGTTTGGCGATGGCACTGTGGGCCATGACCACGCTGGTCGCACCTGTGATGGGGCCGCTGCTGGGCGGCTGGATTACAGACAATATGCATTGGGGCTGGATTTTTTATATCAACATCCCCGTGGGCTTTGCGGCGGCGTTCATCACCTGGACGGTCTATAAAAAGCGTGAAACGCAGATCCGCAAACTCCCCATCGACACCATGGGCCTGACCCTGCTGGTGCTGGCCGTAGCTGCCTTGCAAATCATGCTCGACCGGGGCAAGGAACTGGACTGGTTCCACTCAGGCGAAATCATCACCCTGGGGCTGGTGGCGCTGATTGGCGGCGCGTTTTTCATTGCCTGGGAGCTCACCGACGATCATCCGGTGGTGGATTTGCGCTTGCTCAAGGAGCGTAATTTTGCTGTCGGCTCGATTTGCCTGGCCATTGCCTACAGCCTGTTTATTGGCAACCTGGTGTTGCTACCCCTGTGGTTGCAGCAGTTCATGGGCTACACGTCCACGCAGGCCGGCATGCTGCTCGCACCCGTGGGATTGTTTGCCATTTTGCTGTCGCCCATTGTCGGCAAAAACGTGCAAAAGACCGATCCGCGCATGCTGGCCACCTTTGCCTTTGTGATGTTTGCGCTGGTTCTGGTGATGCGCGCACACTTCAACACCCAAGCAGACTTCTTCACCATCATGATCCCCACCATCGTGCAGGGCGTGGCAGTGGCGTTTTTCTTTATTCCCTTGAGCAGCATTACGCTGGGTGGCATCGCACCAGCGCACATGGCGTCGGCCTCGGGTTTGTCCAACTTCATGCGGATTGTGGGTGGGGCCTTTGGCACTTCCATCACCATCACCATCTGGCAAGACCGGGCTGCCATGCACCACGCCGACCTGACCGAATCCATCAACCGGGGCAGCCAGGCTGCTACCAGCGCACTGGGCGGTCTCTCAAACCTGGGCCTGAGCAACGAGCAAAGCCTGGCCACCATCAACCGACTGGTGGACCAGCAGGCGTTCATGCTGGCGGCCAATGATGTTTTCATGGGCTCCGCCGCTATCTTTATGCTGCTGATTCCGTCGATTTGGTTTGCGAAACGGGTACGGATGGTCGCACCCGCTGCGCCAGGCGGGGGTGGTAGCGCTCCAGCACCGGGCGCGGCAGATGCGGCGGCGCATTAAGGGAACGCATCTTTGCGCGTTTGGAGTGGGCTTTAAGGGGCCCCGCTCAAACCAGCTTCACACCCGTCTTTTCCTGCAACGCTTCCAGCGTCACGCCGGGCGCCATTTCCACCACTTTGAGACCCTGGGGCGTCACGTCCATCACCGCCAAGTCGGTGATGATGCGGTCCACCACGCCCACACCGGTCAGCGGCAAGGTGCAATGGGGCAGTATCTTCAGGTCGATGGTGCCGTCTTTCTTTTTGGCGACGTGTTCCATCAGCACGATGACGCGCTTCACGCCCGCCACCAAGTCCATGGCGCCGCCCATACCCTTGACCATCTTGCCCGGAATCATCCAGTTGGCCAGGTCACCGTGCTCGCTGACCTGCATGGCGCCCAAAATGCTCAGGTTAATCTTGCCGCCGCGGATCATGGCAAAGCTCTCGTGGCTGCCGAAAATGCTCGATCCCTTAATGGTGGTGACAGTTTGCTTTCCTGCATTAATCAGATCAGCGTCCACTTCAGATTCAACCGGAAAGGGGCCGATGCCGAGCATGCCGTTTTCACTTTGCAGCCACACCTCTTTGTCGGCCGGCACATGGTTGGCCACCAGGGTGGGAATGCCGATCCCGAGGTTCACATAAAAACCGTCTTCCAGCTCTTGCGCCGCGCGCGCGGCCATTTGGTCTTGACTCCAGCTCATGTTCAAACTCCCGAAGTTTCTGTGATGGTGCGTTTTTCGATCCGTTTTTCCGGCGTGGCGTTGAGCACCAAACGGTGCACATAAATGCCTGGCAAATGCACCTGGTCCGGCGCAATCTCGCCGGTTTCGACAATTTCTTCCACCTCCACCACGGTAATCTTGCCGGCCATGGCCACTGCCGGGTTGAAGTTGCGCGCCGTAAACCGGAACTGCAAATTGCCCGATTTGTCGGCTCGGTGCGCCTTGACTAGCGCCACGTCGGGCACCAGGGCGCGCTCCATGACATAGGTTTCGCCGTCAAATTCGCGCAGCTCTTTGCCGTCGGCCACGATGGTGCCTACGCCGGTTTTGGTGAAAAACGCCGGAATGCCCGCGCCGCCGGCGCGCAGCTTTTCGGCCAGCGTGCCTTGGGGCGTGAATTCAAGGGCCAGCTCGCCCGCCAGGTACTGGCGCTCAAACTCTTTGTTTTCGCCCACATAGCTGGAAATCATTTTCTTGATCTGGCGCGTCTCCAAGAGCTTGCCCAGGCCAAAACCGTCGACGCCAGCGTTGTTGGAAATGGCGGTCAGGTTTTGCACGCCGCTGCTCCGCAGTGCGTCAATCAAGGCCTCAGGGATGCCGCACAGGCCAAAACCGCCCACGGCGATCAGTTGGTTGTCGTGCACGATGCCTTCAAGCGCCGCGGCGGCGCTGGGGAAAATTTTGTTCACTGCGCAAATCTCCGGTGGTTCAAAAAAGTGACTTTGGGGTCGCATAGATTCTACGGTCGCCCACCCACACTTTGCTTGCACCGCGTTGCCATCGTCGTATGGGGCGACAATTCGTATTCCAAACCAGACCGCAACCATGACCCCCACACCATCCAGCGCTCCCGACGACGCCGTACGGCGTCTGACGGAGCTCGAAATCAAGGCCAGCTTTGCCGAAGACCTGCTCGACAAACTCGACCAGATCGTCATCCGCCAGCAAACCCAAATCAACGCGCTCATTAGCGAAGTGCTGTATTTGTGCCAGCAAGCGTCTGACCCTCAGGCCCCGGCGCAGCGCAATCTGCGTGATGAGCTGCCCCCACATTACTGATTGGGGAGATTGACCTTGAACCCCACACATCTTCCGGTTGTGATCGTTCTGGCCTGCGGCCGTGGGGAACGCTTTCTGGCGTCGGGCGGTAGTACCCACAAACTGCGCGCCCTGCTTGCGGGCCAGCCGGTACTGAGCCACACGCTACAAACCGCGCGCGCCAGCGGCCTGGCCGTGCACCTGGTTGAGGGCGAATCGGCCGGAATGGGTGACAGCATCGCAAACGGGATTCGGGCCACGGTGGGCGCCCCAGGCTGGCTGGTGCTGCCCGGTGACTTGCCTTTGGTGCAAGCCCAAACCCTGTTGGATGTGGCGCACGGCCTGCAACACCATTCGGTTGTGGTGCCACTATGCCAAGGCCAAAAAGGTCACCCCGTCGGCTTCTCAGCCGCCTGCCGTGATGATTTGCTGCAGCTCAAAGGCGATGTAGGCGCTGCCTCGGTCACAAAGAAGTACGGCGCCACGCTGCTTGAAGTCGATGATGTCGGCTGCATTCTTGACGTGGACACCGTTTACGATTTAGCCCGTGCAGAACAGTTTTTGTTAGCAGGCAGGAGATAGCCAGGATGCAATTAAAAATCAACGGAAAAACCATAGACCTCGATATCGAATCCGATATGCCCCTGTTGTGGGCCATTCGCGACGAAGTGGGCCTGACCGGCACCAAATTCGGCTGCGGCATTGCCCAATGCGGAGCCTGCACCGTCCTGTTGGACGGCGAACCGGTGCGCTCGTGCAGCATCCCCAGCGGTGCGGCGGCGGGCCGTAAAGTAACAACTATTGAAGGCTTGGGCGGAAAATCTGCCCTTCAAAAGGCCTGGATTGAGAAGCAAGTGCCGCAATGCGGCTATTGCCAGTCGGGCATGTTGATGGCCGCTACGGCCTTGCTGGCACGCAAACCCAAGCCCAGCGACGCGGACATAGACGCCGCCATCACCAACCTGTGTCGCTGTGGCACCTACCCGCGAATCAAAGCAGCCATCAAAGCTGCGGCCAAGCTGTGAGGACGCAAGATGACACACACCAACCGCACGCCCTCTTCTAACGCCACCGGTGCACCGCTGCCCGTGAATGCAGCCCGACGCGGCTTTTTGCAGCGCACCCTGGCCGCAGCCGCCGCGGCCCCATGGGCTGGCGGCTTGAGTCTGGGCTTTTACCTTCCGCCAGCTGCCGCCGACAAATTGGCTACGGACGGGCCACGCACGGGGGCGGCGGACATCAATGCCTGGATCCGAATCACCACTGAGAACCAGGTAGTTTGCGAAGTGGCCCGCGCCGAAATGGGCCAAGGCACCAGCACCAGCCTGCCCATGATGCTGGCCGAGGAGCTTGAATGCCGCTGGGAAGACGTGCGCATGGAGTTCGCCTCGGTCAACGAACACCTGGCCCGCAACAAGGTTTACGTCACTTTTGCCACCGGCGGCAGCCGGGGTACGCGCGACTCGCAATTGGTCATGCGCAAAGCAGGCGCCGCAGCGCGCGAAATGCTCAAGGCCGCCGCCAGCCAACGCTGGGGCGTACCAGCCGCAGATCTGAGCGCAAAGCTGGGAAAAATCAGCCACGCGCCGAGCAAGCGCAGCGCCACCTATGGCGAACTGGCGCAGGCGGCCAGCACACAAATGGTACCGGCTGATCTGGTGCTGAAGTCCCCCGAGCAGTGGACCATCATCGGCAAACCGATGCGCCGCTTTGACCTGCCGGCCAAATCCGACGGCAGCGCCATCTACGGCACCGACGTGCGCCTGCCGGGCATGTTGTACGCCGCGCTGGCGCAATGCCCGGTGTTTGGCGGATCGCTCGTGTCGGTGGATACATCCGCCGCCCTCAAGCGCCGGGGCATCAAAAAAGTGGTCACCAGGCCCGACTTTGTCGCTGTGGTGGCCGACAACTGGTGGCGCGCGCAGCAAGCACTCAAGTCCTTGAAAGTGGTGTGGGACTACAAGGGCGCAGAGACACTGAATGACGCTTCCATAAGGAGCATCCTGGAAACCGGCATTGACGAGGCCAGGTCCATGCGCTCGGACGGAGATTTTGAAGCCGCTTGGGCCGCTGCCACCACCCCGTCAGACAAGGGGGACAAGACCCTGGAGGCCGATTACTTCACACCCTATCTGAACCACTTCACATTGGAGCCGCAAACTTGCACGGCCCTTGTGAAAGGGGAGAACGCGGAAGTTTGGGCACCCACCCAAAACGCCGAAGCAACCATGGCCGAAGCCGCTAAGACTTTGGGTGTTCCGCTCCAAAACATCACCGTGCACCGCCCCTATTTGGGCGGGGGCTTTGGTCGGCGCGGCGGCTTTCAGGACTACGTCCGCCAGGCAGTTCAAATTGCCAAGGAGGTGCCAGACACCCCGGTCAAGCTGCTGTGGTCGCGCGAAGAAGACATGCAGCATGACTTTTACCGCCCGGTCGCTTTGTACCGACAACGTGCCGTCGTTGACCGCACCGGAAAACTAAGCGCCTGGCAAGCGCGCATTGCATCGCAGTCGCTGCTAGAGAAAATTCGCCCCAGTGCGCTCAAAAATGGCCGGGACTTCCAGGCAGCGGAAGCCTTTCACGACATGCCCTACGCGCTGCCACACCTGGATGTGCGCCACGGCATCTGCCAGATCAATGTGCCGGTGGGGTTTTGGCGATCCGTGTTTCACTCTCAAAACCCGTTCGCACGGGAGTGCTTTTTGGACGAAGTGCTCGCGGCGGCAGGAAAAGACCCCTTAGCCGGACGTCTCGAACTACTGGCCCCTGGTAGCCGCGACCGCAAGGTTCTTGAAGTGGCAGCCAAAGAAGGCAACTGGGGCGCCAAGTTGGCTGCAGGCCGCTTCCAGGGCTTAGCCGTACAAGATGCCTATGGCAGCTTTGCGGCCTGCGTGGTGGAACTATCCGTGGACCCGAAAAAGGCCGTGACCGTGCACCGCGTCACGGTGGCAGTGGACCCCGGCCATGTGGCCAACCTGGACTCGGCGCGGGCCCAAATTGAAGGCAATGTGATTTTTGCCTTGACCACCATGTTCATGAGCGAGATTAATGTGCAAGACGGTCGCGTAGTGCAAAGCAACTTGCAAGACTACCCCTTGATGCAACTGCGGCAAACGCCCCGCATCAACGCCGTATTGGTGCCCACGGGTGGCGATGTGTGGGGTGGCATGGGCGAACCGCCCTATGCGCCCATTACCCCGGCATTGGCAAACGCGATTGCTACGGCGACGGGTATTCGGCTGAGGCGTACGCCGTTTAGCCACGATGGGTTCACCTTGAACGACGCTGGGTAAGCCGCGCTTTACCGGGCGCCCCTTTAAGCGGCAACGCGACGATGGCTCCCTCGTCGTAAGCCTACTCAATCACGGCAACAGACTTTACTTGCGCCCAAACGGCATCGCCAACACGCACTTTCAGGGCGTCGATCGCTCTTTTGGTTATACGCCCCAAAAGGATCGACTCGCCACAGCGGATGCGAACCAGGGCCTGCGATGGATGCGCATCATCTGCAATGGCTTCGATGGAGCCTTGAAGATGGTTCTGGATGCTGGTGTCTCGCGTTTCGTGCGCCGTGATACTGATGTCTCTTGCCAGGACCCGCAGGCGAACGCTCTGGCCGACCGCAATGCCGTTATCCCGCACCCATAGAGAACCACCGGGAAACTCGACGCGTGCCAGGTGCCACACAGAATCGCGCAGGGCGACTCTGCCGCGCAGCACCACACCGGCATCATCTCCCACAATGACCGGGCTTTCAATGCGCGCCAGAACGTCTTGTGCCGCTCCCGAAGCCTTGACGGAGCCCTTGTCGAGGCATACGAGGTGATCGGCTAAACGGGCTACTTCATCGGCCGAATGCGTGATGTAGAGCATGGGCATGCTTAACTCGTCGCGCATCTTTTCAAGCCAAGGCAATATATCGTGGCGGCGTGCCAGATCCAAGGCTGCGAGTGGTTCATCTAGCAGCAGCAGCCTGGGCTGGGTTGCCAAGGCTCTGGCGATGGCAACCCGCTGCCGTTCGCCACCCGACAAATGGCCGGTGTCGCGATGCAACAGGTGCCCGATTCCCAGCAATTCAATGGCACGGGCCAGCGCCTGGGAAGCCCCAGACTTTTTTGATCGTTTCAGGCCATACGCCAGGTTGTCTTGCACCTTGAGGTGTTCAAAAAGACTGGCTTCTTGAAACACAAACCCGAGGTCGCGTTGCCAGGTGGGGACATACACACCGTGGGCCTCGTCGTGCCACAGCTCGCTGCCCACGCGCACCAGGCCATTGGCGGGCCGCTCCAGCCCGGCCACGCAACGCAGCAGCGTTGTTTTGCCCGAGCCCGACGGTCCGAACAGCACGGTAATGCCGGTCGGCGGCAAGTCTAAATCGACGTTCAGTTGGAAGTCTTTGCGCGCCAGCTTGAGCCGAAGGCGAAGGCCTTCTGTGGTGCTCATGGCAGCACCTGCCCCACGCGCTTGCGCAGCATGGACAAAGCCAACAACACGGCAAATGAGAAAACTACCATGCCTCCAGCAAGCCAATGCGCCTGCGCGTACTCCATGGCTTCGACGTGGCCGTAGATTTGGGTGGACACCACGCGCGTCTTGCCAGGAATGTTGCCGCCTATCATCAGAACGACGCCAAACTCGCCTACGGTGTGGGCGAAAGTCAAAATAGCCGCAGTCACAAGTCCTGGACGCGCCAGCGGCAATGCGACCGAGAAAAACGCGTCAACAGGGCTAGCACGCAAGGTAAAAGCCACTTCCATCGGTCTGGCGCCCATCGATTCAAAAGCGTTTTGCATGGGCTGCACCGCAAACGGAAGTGAAAAAATCACCGATCCGATGAGCAGGCCCGTAAACGTGAAGGACAGCACGCCCCAGCCTAATGCTTGCGTGACTTGCCCCAGCGGCCCGTGCGGCCCCATTGCGACCAAGAGGTAAAACCCGAGCACCGAGGGCGGTAGCACCAGCGGCAGCGTCACCAACGCCCCAATGGGCGCCCGCCAGCCCGACCGAGTTTGGGACAACCACCAGGCCAGTGGCGTGGCCAGAACCAATAACACGGCAGTGGCAGAAGCAGCCAGTTGCAGGGTTAGGGCAATGGCGTCCCAGGCATCTTGGTTCAGTGGAAAATGCATACAACTTACAGGCGTTTACAGGCCGTAGCCGTAGGACCGTATCAACACCTTAGCCCGGTCGCTGCGCAAAAAACCCATCAGCGCGGTGGCCGCCGGATTGTCTTTTCCGGCGCTCAGCACAAGGGCATCTTGCGCGATGGGCGCGTGCAAACCAGCGGGAACGATCCAGGCCGATCCCTGCACGATCTTGCCGTCGACCAAGACCTGCGACAAAGCGACAAAACCCAATGGTGCGTTCTCAGTGGCGATGAACTGGTAGGTTTGCGCAATGTTTTCACCCTGCACGAAGCGTGGCTGTAGGACGGGCAGAAGGTCCATCTTGGCCATGGTATCTATCGCCGCTGCGCCATAAGGTGCTAGTTTGGGGTTGGCAATTGCGATACGCGCAAACGTGCCGCTGCGCAGAATGTCGCCCTTGTCATCCACCAAGCCAGGCTGCTTGCTCCACAAAACGAGCTTACCGATGGCGTAGGTGAACCGGCTGCCCGGCACGCCCAAACCTTCTTGTTCGATCTTGAGGGGCGTGTCATCGTCGGCGGCCAACAGGACGTGGAAGGGTGCGCCGTTGCGGATTTGCGCATAGAAGTTGCCGGTCGAGCCAAAGGACAACAGGGCTTTGTGTCCGGTTTCCTGCTCAAAGGCCTTCGCAATTTTTTGCATCGGGGCGGTGAAGTTGGCCGCCACGGCAACGCTTACGTTGGCGGCCTGCGAGGACACCGCCAAACTAAAAAATGCAACAAGTAAACCGATGAATCTGGACAAACAAATTCTCGCTATTCAAAACTAGAATAACGAGTGTAGCACCGCTATCCCGTTTTGGTATAGCGAAATCCCTAGGCTTAAGCCCTATGAAGAACAAAAACGCTTTGCATTTCGCCCAGGCATTTGGGCACGAGGCGACCGACAAGCGGATAGACATCCTCAAGCGCATTGGCGAGGTCGGCTCCATTTCCGAAGCCGCTCGCAGCGCCAACGTCAGCTACAAGGCCGCCTGGCAAGCGCTGGAGACGCTGAGCAACCTCGCGGGCTCTGCGCTGGTGGAAAAGGCGGTTGGGGGCAGCGGCGGCGGCGGCGCACGCCTGACCCAAGCCGGATTGCAGTTGCTAGAAGCGGCCGATCTACTGAATCAGGCACGCGCTGGTGTGCTTTCCAAGCTGGAGCAGCAATCGAGCAACACCTTGAACTTATCGGGCTTGGTGGGGCTGGGACTGCGAACCAGTATGCGCAACCAACTACCCTGCCAAGTTAAATCCGTCATACAGAACCTGGGGACTTCACGCGTCCAACTGGAGCTGGCCAATGGCGCAACGTTGGTTTCCAAAATCACCAACGAAAGTGCGGAGCTTTTGGGGCTCAAAGCGGGCATGCCTGCCTTGGTACTGTGCAAAGCCACTGCCGTGCGGGTCGGATTGGGGCTGCAGGGGCCTGAGAGCCTCAATCGCATCCGGGGCGAGGTGTTAAGTGCCCCGCCGTCCACTACGGGTGGCGAAACATCCATTGCACTAATGGCCGGACTTCAGCTCATCGGGTTTTCGGCGGTAGGCCAAGAACTTTCAGTAGGGCAAGCGGCCGTGGCCGCGGTGGACGAGTCCGCCCTTGTGATTGCGATTGCTGGCTACTAGAAAACATAAAAAGAAGAAAGCGCTTTGTCCTTTTCGGACAAAGCGCTTTTTCGCGTCTACAGTCTTCGGGAGGTCTCGCTCGTCGCCCATGCTTTCGCTTTCCATTGCGGCAATCCCGGCGTACTGCACGCCGTTGAGGTGGCGGCGGTGAATCCTGTGTGAAAGCACCGATGGTTTTCGCTGGTGGTATCTAAGTTGTCG
>CANHZG010000018.1 GCA_947464995.1 Comamonadaceae bacterium
ATCGAGGCCCGCCAAATTTACGCCCGCAGGCGTGCTGGGGGCATTGTCTGGTTTGACTTCCAAGAACTGTGCGGCGGCCCCCGATCCCAAAACGACTACCTGGAAATTGCCAGCCAGTTTCACACGGTGCTGCTGAGTGATGTACCGCTGATGCCGGTCAACCGCAGCTCGGAGGCCCGACGTTTTACTTGGCTCATAGACGTGCTGTACGACCGCCGGGTCAAACTGGTGTTGTCGGCGCAGGTGCCACCTGAGGCTTTGTATGTGGAGGGACCGCTGGCGCACGAATTTGCGCGCACCGTTTCCCGACTCAATGAAATGCAGTCGGCGGCATTTTTGGCCATGGACCGTCGCCACGTTGACACGCGACTGACATGAGCCACAGAACCCTGGGGTCGGCTTGCGGGCTCGTGTACCTCAGCATCGTGGCTTGCGCGGCCGCGTGTGCGCAGGAGCGGGGGGACTACGAACAAGAAGAGCGCAACGCTATTGGCGCACAGCGCAAAGAACAAGCGGCCATATTGGACTTGGCAGAGCGCGCCTGCTACGAGCGCTTTGCCACAAGCAGTTGTTTGATCGATGTCGCACGCCAGCGCAGGGCTATGCTAGCCAAACTGCAACGCCAGGAAGCGGCCCTGGATATGGCCGACCGCCAATTGCGCGCCCAGGAGCAGCGCAAAAGCCTCCAAACGCGCCAAGATGACGCAGCAGCGCGCGAACAAGCCCTGGACCCCCAGGCGATCGAGAGCACGCAACAAGAAAAATTGGATCGGCAGGCTGAAAAAGTGCGTGAACACGCGGCACAGGCCGATACCGCACCGGCTCCAGCCCCCAAATCGCATGCAGACCAAGGTTTGACGCCGGAGCAGCGCGCTGCCAACCAAGCTGCCTTTGACCGCAAGCAAGCCGAGGCAGCACGCCGTTTGTCGGAGCGCCAACGCAGGGCAGGCCAAGCAAGCGACCAGTCGCTCCTGCCCGCGCCCGCAGTGTCCCGCTAAGGGCCGTTCGGTAGCCTAGCTCATTCGGCAACCCGTGCAAACCATGACGCTCCCACGCGCTGTGGCCGACGCATTTTTGCCGACGGCCGGTTTATCACGGCTCATTCCAGGTTTTCGGGCGCGTCCGGGGCAAACCGAGATGGCGCTGGCCGTGGCCCAGACCATTGAGGATGGCGGTGTTCTCGTAGTTGAGGCGGGCACCGGTGTGGGAAAGACGCTGGCCTATTTGGTGCCCGCCTTACTCAGCGGGGAAAAGGTCTTGTTTTCCACAGCCACCAAGGCTTTGCAAGACCAGTTGTTCTTGCGTGACATTCCCCTGGCTGTGGCGGCACTCGGTTTGCCGGTACGCGTGGCCTTGCTTAAGGGCCGAAGCAGCTACCTGTGCGCCCAGCGCCTGTCCCATGCCCGCCAGGAAGCCCAGGCATTGACGGCTCTGGACCTGCGCTTGTTGGCGCGCATAGAGGAATGGTCCTTGTCCACCCGAGCAGGCGATATGGCCGAGGTCGCGGAACTCGACGAGCAATCAAACGTTATTCCATTGGTCACCTCGACACGCGAGAACTGCCTGGGTGCTGGCTGCCCGCAGATTCACAACTGCCACACCGCGCGGGCGCGCCAAAACGCTTTTGGGGCGGACCTGGTCGTCGTGAATCACCACTTGTTTTTTGCTGACCTGGGTGTGCGCGCATCGGGGGTGGCCGAGTTGCTGCCAAGCGTTCGCACCGTGGTTTTTGATGAGGCGCATCAGCTCAACGACATTGGAATCCAATTTTTTTCCCAGCAATGGAGTACCGGTCAGATGCTTGCCTTGGCCCATGACTTGGCGGCTCAGTCGCTTGGTGTGGCGCGGGGCCTGGTCGATTGGCTGGGTTTGCACGCGGACCTGGTCCGTGCCGCCCAGGGTTTGCGCGCCTTGTGGGGCGCCGATGCGCCTCCAGGTGCGCGTACCTGGTTGGGTGACATGCCCGCCGAAGTCGAGCCCGAAAAGTGGCAGTCGGGTGCCGGGCGCTGTCTGCAGACGCTTGTTGCAGCGTCCACCGCCTTGGCCGTGGTTTGTGAGCTCGATCCCCTGTTTCTTGCCTTGGCAGCGCGCTGCGACACCTTGGAGCAGACCCTGTACGGGTTTTTGAAGCCCACGCCCGAGGGGCAGGTGCGTTGGGTGGAGTGGGGCGCAAACCTGCGGTTGTCGCAGTCGCCCTTGACCATTGCCGAGCCCCTACGGGCTCTGGTTCAACCGGGCGCTGTGCCCGACGGGCCGTCCAAGTCCTGGATTTTTACGTCGGCGACTTTGGGTACGGACGATGCACTGGGCTGGTTTGTGGACACTTGTGGGCTTGAAGGCGCGCAGGTTTTGCGCGTGGCGAGCCCGTTTGACTACCCAGGGCAAAGTGCGGTTTATGTTCCGGCCGACTTTCCCAAGCCCCAGGATTCGGGGCACAGCGCCCGCGTGGCCGACCTAGCAGCGCATGGTGCGAGCGTTTTAAATGGTCGGACCATGGTATTGACCACCACCCTGCGAGCGATGCGCGCCATTGCTGACGCCCTGCGGGAAAACTTCGCCGCCAACGGGCAACGCATCCAGGTACTTGTGCAAGGTCAGGCGCCAAAGCGCGCTTTGTTGGAGCAGTTTGCGCAAGCGGCAGTCCGTAGCGATGTCCCGGCCGTGGAAGCACAGGGCTTCGTGTTGGTGGCAACTGCGTCTTTTTGGGAAGGCATAGACCTGTCAGGTGATGCCCTTGAATTGCTGGTGATTGACAAGCTTCCCTTCGCGCCGCCGGACGATCCCTTGGTCCTGGCCCGCGCAAAAGCCCACGTGGCAGCGGGAGAAAACGCATTCAAGCGCCTACACCTGCCGCAGGCTGCTATCGCGCTCAAACAAGGGGCTGGACGTTTGATTCGCAGTGAGACTGACCGTGGAATCCTGGTCGTTTGTGATGTGCGACTGGTCCAAATGGGCTACGGTAAAAAACTGATGGACGCCTTGCCGCCGATGCGCCGTTTGCACTTCGAGAAAGAGTGGCACCAGGCTCTTGCGGCCCTGCGTAGCGCTTAAAGCCTAATTGAAGTTGAACCAGCCCTCGGAATCGGGTTTGGTGTTAGAGGTCAAAAATTTGGAATCGGGGTAGGTGAACTCGAGCACGCGCCGGGCGTCGTCGCGCAGTCGTTCCATGCCCAGAGCGTCGTAGGCTTTGTAAATAATGAAGAGGGCTTCTTCTACTGCAGGGACGTCGCGGTAGTCCGTAACCGCCGTTTGGGCCCGGTTAATCGCCGCAACATAAGCACCCCGGCGGAAGTAGTATTTGGCAACGTAGACCTCGTATTTCGCTAGCGACTGCACGATAAAAGCCATGCGCTGCAAGGCGTCGGGGGTGTAGCGGGAGTTGGGAAAGCGCGTGCTGAGCTCCTTGAACGCTTCAAAAGACTCTTTGGCCGCTTTTTGGTCTCGTTCTGCCAGGTCCTGGCCGGTGTAGCTGCCAAATATTCCTAGGTTTTCATTGAAGTTGCTCATGCCTTTGAGGTACAGGGCGTAGTCCATTGCCGGGCTCGCGGGGTGCAGCCGCATAAATCGGTCAATGGTGGCCGCTGCCAGGATGGGCTCCGACGCTTTGTAGTGGGCGTATGCTTTGTCGATCTGGGCTTGCTGGGCCAGCGGAGTCCCTGCAGCACGGGCTTCGAGTTTTTCGAGCAAGGGAATGGCTTTCTCCCAGCGCCCTGAAGCCATTTCATCTTGTGCCTCGGAATACAAGGCCGCCGGAGCCATCCCAGCCGTTTTGTCCGGGTTTGGGGTTGAGCAGCCCGTCATCAGCAATGCACTCCCCACCAGAAGCAAAGCATAAACGACCGATAATTTGACTCTCAATATCATGAACACTTTCTTAGACCAAAGCCCGCCGATTATATCGGTCACCCCCCCCGTGACTCTGGATGAAGGTGATGCTTCCGACGAGGTGTTGAGCGATGTGTCCGAGACGCGCGAAGGGTCGGTTGCGCTGGCCCAACACGGCGATCGCCTGGACCGAGCCTTAACCCACCTGGCACCCGAGTTCTCGCGCAATTACCTACAGCAGCTCATTGATGCCGGTTGGGTGCAGCTCAACGGCCAGACGGTGCGCAAGCACGCCCTCAAGGTCCGGGCTGCCGATGTGCTGACGTTGGAGTTGCATCCGACCCCGCAAAGCCAGGCGTTCAAGCCTGAACCCATGGATTTGGTGGTGGTGTACGAAGACCCCCACATCTTTGTAATTGATAAGCCCGCAGGCCTGGTGGTGCATCCGGCGCCGGGAAATTGGAGTGGTACCTTGCTCAACGGCCTACTGGCACTGGACGAGAAAATGTTTGCCATGCCCCGCGCGGGCATCGTCCACCGTTTAGATAAGGACACGAGTGGCCTGATGGTGGTGGCTCGTACCCGACAGGCCATGGACGCGCTGGTGGCGGCCATTGCTGCGCGCGCGGTCAGTCGCCAATACCTGGCGGTGGGGCATGGTCCGTGGTCCGGCCAGCCCTCGGTCTGCGTGGATGCCCCCATGGGTCGTGACCCCCGCAACCGCTTGCGCATGGCGGTTGTGGACTTGCTCAAAACCCCAGGTAAAGCCGCCAAAACGGATATCCACTTTTTAGCCAATGCATTTGACGGCTGCCTGGTCCGTTGTGTGCTTCATACGGGGCGCACACACCAAATTCGGGTGCATATGGCCTCCATCGGCCATCCGCTGGTGGCGGACAAGGTTTACGGTGGAGCGGACCGGGATGGCATGGCGCGCCACGCTCTGCACGCTTTCCGCTTGGCCTTTGACCATCCTGTAACAGGAGCCGCCCTGGCCTTTGAGTCGCCTTTGCCAGTGGACTTTGAACACCTATTGAAATCATGGGGCCTCAGTTACAATGGTCCCACCCGTTGAATCCGCTTGAGCGAATGCCAACGCGGCCCCTAGCGCCATCGCTAGCGCTGCCATCTCACTGGGAGCCCATTCACAATGCCCGTCTCGCCGCTCTGGCGAGCTCCACGCCCGGAAATTTGCATGATCAACACGGTCGAAGCAACACGAGTCCTTGAGACTGCCTTGATGTGCGCGCAACAGCCCCTGTCCTTGCGCGACATGCGAACGCTCTTCCAAGAGGAGATCGGCGACGATGTCCTCAAACAAGTGCTCGAAGACCTTGGCACCCAATGGTCCGACAGAGGGGTCGAGTTGGTGCAGGTTGCCACTGGCTGGCGCTTCCAAAGTCGGCCTGAAATGCGCGCTTTTTTGGACCGCCTGCATCCGGAAAAGCCACCGCGTTACACCCGCGCCACCTTGGAGACGCTCGCAATCATCGCCTACCGTCAACCGGTTACGCGCGGCGATATGGAGGATATCCGGGGCGTCACGATCAACTCCTTGTTGATCAAACATCTCGAAGACCGGGGTTGGGTCGAAGTCATCGGCCACCGCGAAGCGCCCGGACGCCCCGCGCTTTTTGCCACGACCAAACAGTTTTTAGATGATCTGGGGCTGGCCAGCCTTAGCGCGTTGCCCGCGCTGGACCCTATGGGACAACGCGCCTCTGAGGCCTTGGCCGACGGTGTCATGACTGGGTCTATGGCGCTTGACGCGCTGGCGACGATGCTTCCGCCCGGTTTGGCCAGCGACTCGGATTTGGACGCGCAATCCGTCACGCCAGCGTCGGACGCGGGACCAGCCGGCGCAGACCGTAACCCGACCCCTGATTTTTTTGACAGCGCGCAAGCGCCTGCTAGCCATGAATGACATTGATCCTGCTGCGTCCGATGAACCCTGCACCGAGGCTCTGGGAGCCCCATCGCATGCGCCAGTGTCCGAGGTGATGGCCGCCGCTGCGCCGCTGGCGCCAGCTAGTCTGTTCGACCAGGTCGTGTCTGGCGCGTTTGACGCGCAAGACGCTGCCCTGGAAGCCACCCCGCCCAAGCGCATCTTGACGCCCATGGCCGAGACGCCCAAACTGCACAAAATCCTGGCCCAAGCCGGCATGGGCTCGCGCTTGGAGATGGAGCAGTTGATTCTGGAAGGTCGCATTTCGGTCAATAACGAGCCGGCCCACATCGGCCAGCGCATCCAGTTTGGCGACCACATCAAGGTCAACGGCAAGCCCATCCGCTTTCGCATTGACCCGCCGCCACCGCGCGTCATCGCCTACCACAAGCCGGTGGGCGAGGTCGTCACCCATGACGACCCGCAAAATCGCCCCACGGTGTTTCGCCGCCTGCCCAAGCTCAATCAAGGCAAATGGCAGTCGGTCGGGCGCTTGGACCTCAATACCGAAGGATTGTTGCTTTTCACCAGTTCAGGTGAGTTGGCCAACAACTTGATGCATCCTCGCTTTGGTCTGGTGCGCGAATATGCGGTACGGGTGCTGGGGTCGCTCAGCAAGGAAGAAAAGCAGATGCTGCTCGACGGCGTCAAGCTCGACGATGGCATCGCCCAGTTCGGCTCCATAGAAGCCGGTGGGGGCGAGGGCAGCAACTGCTGGTACCGCGTGACCATCTCAGAAGGGCGCAACCGTGAAGTGCGCCGCATGCTCGAAGCGGTGGGCCACGCGGTAAGTCGTCTGATCCGTATTCGCTATGGTGCCATGCTGCTGCCGCGCGGCCTCAAGCGTGGCGCGTGGATGGAGCTGGACGAGGTTGACATCGCGGCTTTGGTGCAAGCGGCAGGCAGCGCGGGTGCCGGCAATGACGGCGTCGAGCGCGCGCGCGTAGCCGATGGTGCAGGCCGTCCCGCGCCCCGAGGCCCCGGCAACCGTCGCGGGGGGGCGCCCACACCGCGCGGTGCCCAACGCCCTGGCGCGGGTCGCGGCCCAGGCGCTGCGCGCAGTGGCGCCCCATCCCCAACCGGCAAAGCGGGCGGCGGCGCAGCGCAGCCGGACCCTCTAAAAACATCGGTGGGCTACATCGGCGCCGACAGCCTGTCGCGCCAGCGAAAACAAGAGGCCCAGCGCCAGCGCAGTGGCCCCGGCGGTCAGCGTCGCACGGGGCGCAGCCGGTAGGCGAAATGCTAAAATCGGGCGCTTTGCCACGCAGGGTGGTGAATAATTAATTACGAAGGTTGAAGTAACACCATGGCTATCGAACGCACACTCTCCATCATTAAGCCCGACGCAGTGGCAAAAAACGTGATTGGTCAAATTTATGCCCGTTTTGAAGCCGCTGGCCTCAAAGTTGTGGCTGCGCGCATGGCCCATTTGTCGCGCGGTGAAGCCGAAGCCTTTTACGGTGTGCACAAAGCCCGTCCGTTTTTCAAAGACCTAGTCGACTTCATGATCTCCGGCCCCGTGATGATCCAGGCCCTGGAAGGTGAAAACGCCATCCTGACCCACCGCGACCTGATGGGCGCCACCGATCCCAGGAAAGCCGCCCCCGGAACCATCCGCGCTGATTTCGCCGCCAGCATCGACGCCAACGCCGTTCACGGCTCGGACGCCGCAGAAACCGCTGCCGTTGAGATTGCTTTCTTCTTCGCTGGCATGAACGTTTATTCGCGCTAATTTGCACCATGGCGGCCAATCTTCTCGACTATGACCTCGAGGGCTTGGCCCTTTTTTGTGAGCGTCTAGGCGAGAAGCGTTTCCGTGCGGTTCAGCTGTTTCGCTGGATTCACCAAAAAGGCGCATCTGACTTTGACGCCATGACCGACTTGGCAAAGTCCTTGCGCGAAAAACTCAAGGGCTGTGCTGATGTCAAGTCTCTTTCCGTCGTGTCCCAGCATATGTCCACCGACGGCACGATCAAGTGGCTTTTTGACGTGGGTGCCGGTGACGCGGTGGAGGCCGTTTTTATCCCCGAATCTGACCGTGGCACCCTGTGCATTTCGTCCCAGGCCGGTTGCGCCGTGGGTTGCCGCTTTTGCTCGACGGGCCATCAGGGCTTTAGCCGAAATTTGACGGCGGGAGAAATCGTCTCGCAACTCTGGTTTGCTGAGCATTTTTTGCGCAAGCACCTAGGGCGCGACGAGCGCATCATCTCCAACGTGGTGATGATGGGCATGGGCGAGCCGCTGCAAAATTATGCCGAGTTGGTGCCATCGCTCAGGGTAATGCTCGACGACCACGCCTACGGGTTGTCGCGCCGACGCGTCACAGTGTCGACTTCGGGCATGGTGCCGATGATCGACCGGCTGGGCCAGGACTGCCCGGTGGCTTTGGCGGTGTCTTTACATGCCCCCAACGACGCCTTGCGCGAAAGCCTGGTGCCGTTAAACAAAAAACACCCGATTGCCCAGCTGATGGATGCTTGCGTGCGCTACTTGGCTGTTGCGCCGCGCGACTTCGTTACCTTCGAGTACTGCATGCTGGATGGCGTCAATGACACGCCCGAGCTCGCCCTGCAGCTCGTAGAACTGCTGCGTGCGTCTGGCGGCGGACTGAGCTGGTGCAAGGTGAATCTGATTCCCTTCAACCCGTTTACGGCCTCGGGTCTGACGCGGTCCTCTTCGGCGCGGGTGGAGGCTTTTTCTGACGTTTTGAGCCGTGCTGGAGTTGTTACCACCGTGCGCAAGACGCGCGGTGGCGACATTGCCGCCGCCTGTGGCCAGTTGGCCGGTGATGTGAAAGACCGCACCGGCGCGGTGGTACGCATGCACAAGCGGCGAGGCGCGGCCTGGCCCGGCCGGGGTCTTGCGGCCGTTACGGCGCTGGTGGAGTAAGTCGATGCGCACGACCTCGTTATCGAGCTACCGGCTAGCCTCCGTCTATGGTGGGATGGGCAAGCGTACGAGCCTTCTGTGCTTTATGGGCTTGCTGATGGTGTGGGGAGGTTTGGTTTCGTGTTCCACGGTGGCAGGACCCGGCAAGGCCGATCTGGCGACCGTATCCGACGAAACTGAAAACCGCAAGCGTGCGCGCATTCGACTCGAGCTTGCAGTGAACTATTTCAACGAAGGAAAGACCTCGATTGCGCTGGATGAGCTCAAGCAGTCAATTGCGGCTGATTCGGGCTTGTACGAAGCCTTTAACCTTCGGGCGTTGGTTTATATGCGACTTAGCGAGGCGGACTTAGCCGAGGACAGTTTCCGCCGTGCGCTTGCACTGAGTCCCAACGCCGCCACGGTGCGCCACAACTATGGTTTCATGCTTTGCAACCAGGGTCGAACCAACGAGGCCGTGACTCAGTTTTCCGCCGCTCTGGCCCAGCCTGCGTACCTGGACCGTTCCAAAACCTGGATGGTTCAGGGTCTGTGTCAGGCTACCGCAGGGCGGCCCCATGATGCCGAGGCGAGTTTGCTGCGCGCCTACCAAATTGACCCAGATAATCCTGTGGTGGCCTATAACCTCGCCTTGCAATTTTTTAAGCAGCACCAATACCCCGAGGCGCAGCGCTATCTTCAGCGCTTGAACAGCTCGCCGCTGGCCAACGCAGAGTCGCTGTGGCTGGGTGCCAAACTGGCGCGGGCGACGGGTAATTCCCAGGGTGTTGACACCGCATCTGCGGCCTTGCGATCGCGCTTTGCAGATACCCGTGAACGCCTGATGTTGGACCGAGGGGCTTTCGATGAATGACCATGACGATGTTGCTACCCTACTGCACCGTGCGGAGTCTGGCCCCGTTGCCCAGCCACCGGTGGCATTGAAGACTGCGGGACAGTTGCTAACCGAGGCTCGCCAAGCTTCGGGCCTGACTTTGGAAGTGCTTTCGGGCCGACTGAAAATTCCGGTGCACCGCCTGTTGGCCTTGGAGCAAAACCGGTTTGACCAATGGCCCAACACGATGGTGATGCGGGCGGTGGCGGCTAGTGTGGGCCGCCATTTGGGCATGGATACGGAGCATTTACTGTCTCAATTGCCCCAGCCTCAACGGGCCCATTTCCCCGAGCACGCCGCCCAAGCGCCAGTGGGTTTTCACGACAAACGTCCCACGATCCGCAAGGCAGATGGTGCGCTACCAATGCAGTTTTCTTGGTTGGCTGGGATACTGGTCCTAGGCGCTGTGGTATTGTTTTTAGCGCCCATAGTTGAAACCACCTTCCAGAAGGTTTGGCAGCGTCAAGCGGATGTGCTTCCCGGCGCGGAGCCCTTGTTCCAAGAAACTGCCATCCCGCAAGCCGCAGCACCAGTTGCCCCTGCATCGGATTCCCCTGAAACCCTAGCGATGGCCGCTGAACCCGCGATGGCGACCAACGCCAGTGCACTGGATGCAGCTAAGCCCCTGCTGCGCTTTGTTGCCAAAGGCGCGACTTGGATCGAGGTACGCGATGCAAAGGGCGATATATTGCTTCGCCGAACGCTGGTGGCAGACGAAACGGTGGTCGCCTCGGGTGACTTACCGCTGTCGGTGGTGGTGGGGAAAGTCGATCTCACGGTGGTGGAATTCCGT
The DNA here is from genome assembly GCA_947464995.1 of Comamonadaceae bacterium. Lineage (GTDB taxonomy): Bacteria > Pseudomonadota > Gammaproteobacteria > Burkholderiales > Burkholderiaceae_C > Allorhodoferax. Next base: position 10,327 of record CANHZG010000018.1, read on the forward strand.
GGCAAAGTGCTCAATCTGGAAGCCTCTGGCCCGGACAATGTGGCAAGGTTCAAGGTGCAATGATGACAGATAACAAGGCGCTAGAGTCCCCGGCGGTGCTTGCCAGAAATAGCCTGCAGGCTCGGGTTGTATGGAACGACACCGTGGTGACCATAGGCGGTGACGCACCGGTGCGCATCCAGTCCATGACCAACACCGACACCGTCGACTCCATCGGCACTGCCATCCAGGTAAAGGAACTTGCGCTGGCTGGCTCGGAGATGGTGCGTATCACCGTCAACACGCCCGAGGCGGCCCAGGCAGTGCCCTACATCCGCGAGCAGCTAGATCGTATGGGCGTGTCTGTGCCATTGGTTGGCGACTTTCATTTCAATGGCCATCGCTTGTTGACCGACTATCCCGACTGCGCGCAGGCCTTGTCCAAATACCGCATCAACCCCGGTAACGTGGGCAAGGGTGATAAAAAAGACCGCCAGTTCGGCCAAATGATCGAGGCTGCGCTGCGTTGGGACAAGCCAGTGCGCATTGGCGTGAATTGGGGCAGCCTTGACCAGGAATTGCTGGCCAGTTTGATGGACAGCAATGCCCAGCTTGCCGTGCCACTGGGCGTGAAGCAGGTGATGTACCAAGCGCTGATCAGTTCGGCCGTGGGCTCCGCCGAGTTGGCGCAGTCTATGGGCATGCAGGCCAGCCAAATAATTATTTCGTGCAAGGTCAGTGGCGTGCAGGACTTGATTGCGGTGTACCGCGAACTGGGCCGCACCACCCGCTATCCCTTGCATTTGGGCCTAACCGAGGCCGGCATGGGCACCAAGGGAACAGTAGCGTCTAGCGCGGCGCTGGCAGTATTGTTGCAAGAAGGCATTGGCGACACGATCCGCGTTTCGCTCACGCCTGCTCCTGGTGAATCGCGCAACCAGGAAGTGGTGGTTGCAGCCGAGATTTTGCAGGCTTTGGGTTTGCGCTCCTTTGTACCCAGCGTGACCGCCTGCCCGGGATGCGGGCGTACTACCAGCACCACCTTCCAGGATCTGACGCAGCAAATTGACAATTTCCTGCGTGAGCAAATGCCGGTGTGGCGTGATCGCTACCCTGGCGTTGAGACCCTTAAAGTGGCGGTGATGGGCTGTATCGTGAACGGCCCCGGCGAAAGCAAGCACGCCGACATTGGCATCAGTCTGCCCGGCACCGGCGAGGCCCCCGCAGCCCCGGTATTTATAGACGGCGAAAAGCGCATGACCCTGCGCGGCGACGCCATTGCCACCGACTTTCAGGCGGTGGTTGAGAACTACATACAACAACGCTTTGGCGCCGCGGCAACGTAAGCGCAGTACGGATTTCCAAATGACTGAAGTAAACGCGCCACGCAAGGCGGAAAAACTCATGGCCGTTAAAGGCATGAATGACATTCTGCCGCCGGACTCCGCACGCTGGGAGGCGTTCGAAGAACGCGTGCGCGCGTTGATGCGCCGCTATGCCTACGAAAACATCCGCACCCCCATCGTCGAGCCCACTGCCTTGTTCGTGCGCGGCCTGGGGGAGGTTACCGACAGCGTCGAAAAAGAGATGTATTCGTTTGACGATCGGCTCAATGGAGAGCAACTGACGCTGCGGCCCGAAAACACCGCCGGCGTGGTGCGCGCCGTGGTCGAACACACGCTGCTCTACAACGGCGGAAAGCGCCTGTATTACTTTGGCCCTATGTTCCGCCACGAGCGCCCCCAGCGTGGACGCTACCGGCAATTCCACCAGGTGGGCGCCGAGGCGCTGGGCTTCGGTGGGCCAGAAGTGGACGCCGAACTGATCCTGATGGCGCACGCTCTGTGGAAAGAACTCGGCATTGGCGGTGTAGAGCTGCAAATCAACAGCTTGGGCCAGCCCGATGAGCGCAATTTGCATCGTGCAGCGCTGATTTCCTATTTTGAGGCGCACGACGATGTGCTCGACCCCGAATCGCGCCGACGCCTGCACCTCAACCCTCTGCGCTTGCTCGACAGCAAGAACCCCGCGATGCAGGAGGTGATTGATGCCGCGCCCAAGCTGATGGATTTCCTAGGCCAGGCGTCGAAATCGCATTTGGGCACGGTTTTGGCCATTCTGGACGCCAACCGGGTTCCCTATTCCATGAACCCGCGCCTCGTGCGCGGCATGGATTACTACAACCTCACGGTTTTTGAGTTTGTGACCACCCAGTTAGGCTCCCAAGGCACGATTTGCGGCGGCGGGCGCTACGACTATCTGATCGAACAAATTGGTGGTAAGCCTTCGCCCGCCGTGGGATGGGCTATGGGCATCGAACGGGTACTGGAGTTATTGCGCGCGCAAGAGGAGCCGCTCCCAATGCCGGTACTCGACGCCTATGCGGTCATTCCCGATGCTTCGGCCTTGCCCCAGGCTGCTGCTTGCTTGCAAGACTTGCGCGGCGCTGGGGTTTCAGTGCTTATGAATGCCAGTGGCGAGTCCGGGATGGCCAGCATGAAGTCGCAATTTAAGAAAGCTGATGCTTCCGGCGCGCGTTACGCCCTGGTGTTCGGCGCCGATGAGCTGGCGTTGGGTTGTGTCACCGTGAAAGCCTTGCGTGACCCGGCGCAACCCCAACGCACGTTGGCACTGGACCAATGGGCCGATTGGGGCAAGAGCCTACAATCCGACGCTTAAACCGGATACTGCTATGGCAAATCAACTCGACCTCGAAGAACAAGAACAACTCGATCAAATCAAGCATTTCTGGAACCAATATGGCAACCTGATTACGTGGTTATTGTTGAGCGTCTTGGCCTCGGTGGCTGCGTGGAACGGCTACCACTACTGGCAACGCAGCCAGGCGGCGCAGTCCGCTGCCATGTTTGATGAAATGGGGAAATCCTTGGCGGGTGGCGATTTAGCCAAGGCGCAACGGACTTTTGCCGATATGCAAGAGCGCTACGCCGGCTCCACCTATACCCACCAGGCCGGATTGGCGCTGGCAAAAATGGCGGCTGATGCGGCAAACCCCGATGCTGCCAAAGCAGCCCTGCAATGGGTCGCAGACAAGACCGGCGACGAAGGTTATGCTGCAATAGCCCGCCTGCGCTTGGCCAACGTGTATTTGGATACCAATGCTTACCCCGAGGCCATCAAAACCTTGGATGGGGTGAAAAATGAGGCTTTCTCCGCCCTAGTGGCAGATCGATTGGGCGATGTTTTCGTGCTTCAGGGCAAAAAAGCCGAGGCCAAGGAGGCCTATTTGCGGGCCTACAAAAAGCTACCCGCCGATGTGCCTTACCAGCGCTTGCTTCTTGTCAAACTCAACGCTTTGGGTGTTGACCCCCAGATGGATGCGGGGCTTGAAAACAAAGCTGGCTCGAAAGGCAAGCCCTGATGACGTTTTGTTCGTCCAAGCCCGTGCTCATGCGGATCGCTGCTTGTTTGTTTATTACCCTGGGACTTTTGGCGTGCGCGGGAACTGAAAAGCCCAAACCCACAGCCTTGGAAGCCAACCCAAACACTCTGCGTGTGAAAGAGGTCTGGCGTGTGGCCTCCGGCCCAAGTGCAACGCCACTGGCGATGCGCGTGGTCGGCGATCGTGTGTTTACGGCTTCTTCCCAGGGTGAAATCATGGCCGTTGACGCTACGTCGGGCCAAGTGAAGTGGCGTGCAGCGTCGGGGACGGCCCTGAGCGCGGGTGTCGGAACGGACGGCGATTATGTGGCCGTGGTGACCCGAGACAACTACCTGGTGGTGTTGCGCGAAGCCAAAGAAATTTGGCGTCAAAAACTCGCCTCCGTCACCTTGACCGCGCCCTTGGTGGCTGGGGCCCGTGTGTTTTTAGTCTCAGCGGACCGCACAGTACTGGCTTTTGACGCCAGTACGGGGCGCAAGCTTTGGACCCAGCAGCGACCCGGTGAATCTTTGTTATTGGGCCAAGCCGGCATTTTGATTGCCATGGGCGATACGCTGGTAACCAGCCAGAGTGGTCGCTTAATGGGTTTGAATCCACAAAATGGTTCCGTTCGCTGGGATGTTTCCGTGGCGGTGGGGCGTGGCGTGAACGAGGTTGAACGTCTGGTGGACCTGGTGGCCGGAACCAGCCGTATGGGGGACGATCTCTGCGTACGGGCTTTTCAATCCGCCGTGGCCTGTGTGGACACTGCGGCTGGCAAAACTCGTTGGACCAAGACAGCGTCTGGAGCAACCGGCTTGGGTGGCAATACGGCTGCGGTTTTTGGGACCGAAAGCGACGACAAGGTGGTCGCTTGGCGTCGCTCGGACGGTGAACGTCTGTGGCTCAACGAGCGTTTGCGTTTTCGCGGGCTCAGCACGCCGCTTGCGACAAACGCTGCCCTGGCGCTGGGTGATGCTGAGGGTTTCGTTCACTTCCTGTCATTGCAAGATGGGGCGCTTCTTGCGCGCTTGGCAACCGACGGCTCACCCATTATGGGTGGTCCGCTTTGGGTGGCAAACACCTGGGTTGTGCTTACGCAACGTGGTTCGGTGATTGGGTTTCGGCCTGAATAAATAGGCACTTTTCTTCATCCATGAAACCTGTTATCGCCCTGGTCGGTAGACCCAACGTGGGCAAATCTACCCTGTTCAATCGATTGACCAAAACGCGTGATGCCATCGTCGCTGACTATGCCGGCCTTACGCGTGACCGCCACTATGGCAACGCAAAACATGGGAAAAACGAGTTCATCGTAGTCGACACTGGTGGCTTTGAGCCCGATGCCATTGACGGTATTTACAAAGAAATGGCCAAGCAAACCCGACAGGCCGTGGCTGAGGCTGACGTCGTGTTGTTTGTGGTGGATGCACGCGGCGGCGTGTCGGCGCAAGACCACGAAATTGCCAAATACCTGCGCCGGTTGGGTAAATCGGCATTTGTCGTGGCCAACAAGTCCGAGGGCCTGACCGACGGAGTGCACTTCAGCGAATTTTTTGAGCTTGGTTTAGGTGCGGTAATTCCTATTTCTGCGGCCCACGGACAAGGGATCAAGCCCTTGATTGACCAAGTCCTCGCGCCGCTGGCAGTGGCTATGGAAGCGACCGAAGAAGAAACCGCCCCGGGAACCATAAAGTTGGCGGTGGCTGGGCGGCCCAATGTGGGCAAGTCCACGCTGATTAACACCTGGCTGGGCGAGGAACGATTGGTCGCATTCGACCTGCCGGGCACTACGCGTGATGCGATTGCAGTGCCTTTTGAGCGGGGGGGGCAAAAATTTGAGCTTATCGACACTGCAGGACTGCGGCGCAAAGGCAAGGTATTCGAAGCGATTGAAAAGTTTTCTGTCGTCAAGACCCTACAGGCCATTGAGTCGGCCAACGTGGTATTGCTCCTTATCGACGCCATACAAGGCGTCACGGACCAGGATGCGCACATTGCCGGCTACATCCTGGAGTCTGGCCGCGCGGTGGTGGTGGCCGTCAATAAATGGGATGCCGTCGATGAGTACCAACGCGAGTTGGTCAAACGCTCTTTGGAAACCCGCTTGGGGTTTCTCAAATTTGCTGCCCTGCACCTGATATCGGCGACCAAACGCCAAGGGCTTGGTCCGGTTTGGGACTCGATTGCCCAAGCGCATCGCTCTGCCAACCGCAAAATGCCAACGCCCGTGCTCACACGTCTGTTGCTGGAAGCGGTGCAGTTCCAAACACCTAAGAAAACGGGCATGTACCGGCCCAAGCTGCGTTACGCGCATCAAGGCGGCATGAATCCGCCCATCATCATCATCCACGGCAACTCACTAGAGCATGTGACCGACGCCTATAAGCGCTTTTTGGAAGGTCGTTTTCGCAAGGAATTTGACCTGGTCGGAACGCCCTTGCTGATCCAGATGAAATCGTCTGCCAACCCCTATTCCGACAAGGAATAGTTCTATTTGTGGCCTCTGAGCGCAAACCTAATGGCCTTCTTTTGAGAATGCCCAAATTGCAATGTGGTATTGTCAGTAGTCCCCATTTCCAACACGGAACATATCGTGAATAACAAAAGTCAACTCCTCCAAGATCCCTTTCTAAACGCCTTGCGCCGCGAGCACATTCCCGTCTCCGTTTATTTGGTCAACGGCATCAAGTTACAGGGGCAAATTGAATCCTTTGACCAGTATGTGGTGCTGCTTCGCAACACGGTGACGCAGATGGTCTACAAGCACGCGATTTCGACCATTGTTCCTGGTCGCGCCGTGAATTTTTCGGGCCCCGTGGCAGACGAGGCGCCCGCCGCGTAAGGCTTGGTTCTTGCGCCGATCGGTGCCTGCCGACCGCATACCAGCCTATTTACGATTTGAATTCCTCGATACCGGTCGCATCCGCACGAACCATTTTGGTGGGGGTGGACTTGGGCTTGCCGCATTTCGACAAAGACCTCGAAGAACTCGGACTGTTGGCGCAAACTGCTGGGCTTGAGCCGGTGGCCGCGCTTACCTGCAAGCGCAGGGCGCCTGATGCAGCCCTTTTTGTGGGTACGGGAAAGGCCGACGAGATCAAGTTGTTGGCGCAGCAGCATGGGGCGCAAGAGATTTTGTTTGACCAAAGCCTCAGCCCTGGCCAGCAGCGCAACTTGGAGCGACGCCTGGAAATGCCAGTGAACGACCGCACGTTCTTGATTCTGGAGATTTTTGCCCAGCGTGCGCGCAGCCATGAAGGCAAATTGCAGGTGGAACTGGCGCGTTTGCAATACCTTAGCACTCGATTGGTGCGTCGCTGGTCCCACCTGGAGCGCCAACGCGGCGGCATAGGCGCCCGGGGTGGTCCGGGTGAGACGCAGATTGAGTTGGACCGCCGCATGATCGCCACGACCATCAAGCGAACCAAAGAGCAGCTCAACAAGGTCAAGCGCCAGCGCCAAACCCAGCGCAAGCAGCGCGACCGGCGCGGTGCTTTTAATATCTCGATCATCGGTTATACCAACGCAGGCAAGTCCACCCTGTTTAATGCCCTGGTAAAGGCGCGTGCTTACGCCGCAGACCAGTTGTTTGCTACGCTGGACACCACCACACGCGCTCTGTACTTGGGTGAGGCAGGGCGATCGGTTTCGCTGTCAGATACAGTGGGATTTATTCGCGACCTGCCCCATGGTTTGGTAGACGCTTTTCAGGCCACCCTGCAGGAGGCGGTGGATGCCGACCTATTAATGCACGTTGTTGATGCGTCTAACCTAGATTACCCCTTACAAATCGAGCAGGTTCAACGCGTCTTGACCGAGATCGGCGCCCAAGACGTCCCCCAGCTTCTGGTGTTTAACAAAATAGATGCCATGGCGGTCCTCAACATGCCCCAACGAATGAACGATAGCTTCGAGGTTGATGGCGTTCAAACGCCTCGGATTTTTGTCAGCGCAAAAGACTCCACCGGGATTGCCGAGCTGCGCCAGATGCTGGCGCACATCGTAGCCCAGGGGCCGGCAGGCCCCGCTCTTGCGCCTGATCCCCCTGCGTTCTTTGAGGCTGAGTTGTAATTGTGGACAATCGGGGCGTGCTTATCGCAAGGTATAACAATGAAATCTTCTAATCCAATGGTGAGTTTTGGTGGTCTGCTGCGTCGTTTTTTTGGGGCTTTTAACCTCAACGACAGCCGCTGGGGCCGCTCGGACGACGCCAAGACCGACCCGACAGCCGGTTCCAAGAACGAGCCTCCTGCCAATCCCCCGCCCGAAACACCGTCGCCCGAAGAAAAACCACGCAGTCCCCGGCGCCCCGGTGCAGCATCGGGCCCGCCGGATTTGGACGAGTTGTGGCGCGATTTCAATCGTAAGCTCAATGGCTGGATCGGTGGCTCCAAAGGGCCGCCTGGAGGCAAGGGGCCTGGAGGGGGCGGCGGGGGTTTCCAGCCTGACTTCAAGCACGCCGGTATTGGCGGTGGCGTCATTGCGGCGGTGGTGGTATTGGTCTGGCTGGGGAGTGGTTTTTTTATCGTTCAAGAGGGGCAGCAGGCCGTCATCACTCAGTTTGGGCGTTACAAAGCCACCGTTAACGCGGGATTTAACTGGCGCCTTCCGTTTCCCATTCAACGCCATGAGCTTGTATTTGTAACCCAAATTCGATCGGTCGATGTGGGCCGCGACAACGTGCTCAAGGCCACGGGCCTGCGTGAGTCGGCCATGCTGACACAGGATGAGAATATTTTGGACATCAAGTTTGCGGTCCAGTACCGATTGAACGACGCACGGGCGTATTTGTTTGAAAGTAAAAACCCTGCCGATGCGGTGGTGCAGGCGGCGGAGACTTCTGTTCGCGAAGTGCTGGGAAAAATGAACATGGATGCCGCTTTGTCTGAAGACCGCGACCAGATCGGCCCGAAGGTGCGTGCCATGATGCAAGAGATTTTGGATCGCTACAAAGTGGGCGTCGAGGTGGTCGGTATCAACCTGCAACAAGGCGGCGTGCGTCCGCCTGAGCAGGTCCAGGCTTCTTTTGACGACGTGCTCAAGGCTGGTCAGGAGCGTGAGCGAGCAAAAAATGAAGCCCAGGCCTATGCCAATGATGTGATACCGCGCGCCGTGGGCTCTGCCTCACGATTGAAAGAGGAGGCCGATGCATACAAAGCGCGTGTGGTGGCCCAGGCCCAAGGCGATGCGCAGCGTTTTCGCTCGGTTTATAACGAGTACCAAAAAGCGCCGCAGGTCACTCGCGACCGGATGTACCTCGACACGATGCAGCAAATTTTTGCCAATGTGACCAAGGTTCTGGTGGACTCGCGCCAGGGTGCTACCTTGCTGAACTTGCCGCTGGAGAGGATTTTGCAACTCGGCGCTCCGGGTGACCCAGCTTCCGGCTCGAGCGCCTTGACACCGGCTGCGCCTGTGCCAAACGCTCCCGCAGCCGCCAGCGCGGACCCGCGCAGCCGGGATGCGGCCCGCACCCGTGAACGCGATGTGCGCTAGGAGATCACTATGAACCGTATCGGATTGCTTGTATCTTCGCTGTTGGTGCTTTTGGCACTGGCCAGTTCCACGCTGTTTGTTGTCGACCAGCGCCAGTTTGGCGTGGTGTACGCCTTGGGGCAAATCAAGGAAGTCATTACCGAACCTGGCCTGAACTGGAAGCTGCCGCCGCCGTTTCAGAACGTCTCCTACATCGACAAACGCCTGCTTACGCTGGACAGCACCGATGCCGAGCCTATGCTTACCGCAGAGAAGCAGCGAGTGGTGATCGATTGGTACGTCCGCTGGCGCATTTCTGAGCCGTCGGACTACATTCGCAATGTTGGCTTGAATGAAGGCGCTGGCGCCAGCCAGCTCAACCGTGTGGTGCGTAACGCCTTCCAAGAAGCGATCAACAAGCGAACCGTTAAGGAATTGTTATCCTTGAAGCGTGACGCGCTGATGGCCGATGTCAAAGCCGAAGTGCTGGCCAAGGTGCGTGGTGCCAAACCCTGGGGCGTGGATGTGGTGGACGTGCGCATCACCCGCGTTGACTATGTGGAAGCCATTACCGAGTCCGTGTACCGGCGCATGGAGGCGGAGCGCAAGCGCGTGGCCAATGAGCTGCGCTCCACCGGGGCGGCCGAGGGTGAAAAAATCCGTGCCGATGCCGACCGCCAGCGCGAGGTGACGATTGCCAACGCCTACCGTGACGCGCAGAAGATCAAAGGCGAGGGCGACGCCGAGGCCGCGCGCATTTATGCCGATGCGTTCAACCGTGACCCGCAATTCGCCCAGTTCTACCGCAGCCTGGAGGCGTACAAAAGCAGTTTTGCCAACAAGAGCGACGTGATGGTGGTTGATCCGTCGTCCAGCGAATTTTTCAAGATATTCCGAGGTGGCGGCGCAGCCGTGGGTGGCGCCAAGAAGTAAAACGTGATGGCAGTTGCCTGATTTCTCGGGCGCGCCCGCCGTTTACCGGTGGCTAGACCGGTAAAATCAGTCTTTTAACAAAGCCTCTAATTCCATGTCCGCTTGGGTCCTTCCGGATCATATCGCCGATGTGCTGCCGTCCGAGGCGCGCCACATCGAAGAAATCCGACGCAATCTGCTGGACATGGCGCGCTGCTATGGCTATGAACTCGTCATGCCGCCCTTACTGGAACACCTGGAGTCGCTGTTGACGGGTACCGGCGAGGCGCTGGGCTTGCAAACCTTCAAACTGGTGGACCAAATCTCAGGCCGCATGATGGGCCTGCGCGCTGACAGCACGCCGCAGGTGGCGCGTATCGACGCCCATTTGCTCAACCGCACAGGCGTCGCTCGCCTGTCGTACTGCGGCCCGGTGTTGCATACCCGCCCCGCCGCACCGCACGCCAGCCGAGAACCCTTGCAGTTGGGCGCAGAAATCTACGGCCACGCTGGCTTGGAAGCCGATCTGGAAATCTTGGAGCTCGCGCTCGACAGCCTGCGCGCGGCGCACGTCGGGGAACTGACGGTGGACCTGGGCGATGTGCGCATCGTCAATGCCTTGCTGGCCCAAACCACGCTTGCGTCTGAGCAAACCGCCGAGGTGCATGCTGCGCTGGCCACCAAGGACGCCAGTGCCTTGGCCCAAATAACTGCTAACGAGTCAACAGATATTGCCAGTGCGCTGCAGCAACTGACGCAACTTTATGGCGATGTCACCATCCTGGAAGAAGCGCGCCGCGTTCTGCCACCCTTGCCGGCGATTGAAGCCGCGTTGGACCAACTGCAATGGTTGGCTGGTCACCTAGAAGGTGTCAGCGTGTCTTTCGATTTGGCCGATTTGCGGGGCTATGCGTATTACAGCGGTGCGCGCTTTGCCGTCTACGCTGCCGGTGCTCCGGATGCTTTGGTGCGCGGCGGCCGTTATGACGCGGTGGGCTCGGTGTTTGGACGCAAGCGCCCGGCTGTGGGCTTTAGCCTGGACATCAAAGCCTTAGTCGCCGTAGCACGTCCCGCCGGGCTGCGAGCGGCGATCCGCGCGCCCTGGGGCGAGGGGAAGGCCCTACGTGAAGCGATTGCCAAGCTACGGGCGGCCGGTGAAACCGTGGTGTGCGTCTTGCCCGGCCACGAAAGTGAAGTCGATGAATTCCAATGTGACCGTGAACTGTTGCAGTTTGATGCGGCCTGGCGCGTTACTGCCATTTAAAGAAACATGTTAATGAATACACAAGCTGGTCGAAATGTAGTGGTTGTAGGTACCCAATGGGGCGACGAAGGCAAGGGTAAGCTGGTTGACTGGCTTACCGAGAGCGCCCAAGGCGTGGTGCGCTTCCAGGGCGGTCACAACGCAGGGCATACCTTGGTGATCAACGGCGTGAAGACTGCTTTGCACCTTATCCCCAGCGGCATCATGCGCCCGGGGGTGAAGTGCTATATCGGCAATGGCGTGGTGCTGTCGGCGGCCAAGCTGTTTGAAGAGATTGAGGGCCTGGAGAAAGTGGGTGTGGAACTGCGCTCGCGCCTGCGCATCAGCGAGGCCTGCCCGCTGATCCTGCCCTTTCATGCCGCGCTGGACGTGGCGCGCGAAGCCGCACGTGAAAAGGGCGGCAACGTCAAAATTGGCACCACCGGTCGTGGCATTGGCCCGGCTTACGAGGACAAGATTGCCCGGCGCGCCCTGCGCGTGCAAGACTTGAAATACCCTGAGCGCTTTGCAGCCAAGCTGCGCGAGTTGCTCGATCTTCACAACTTCATCCTGACCGGCTTTTTAAATGCGCCTGCCATTGATTTCGACACCGTCTACAACGAGGCCATGCGCCACGCCGAGTTGCTCAAGCCCATGATGGCCGACGTCTCGCGTGAGCTCAA
>CANHZG010000019.1 GCA_947464995.1 Comamonadaceae bacterium
GCGCAATGCCACAGAGCCGGTTCTGCGCCTATCGACCATCGTGGGGCGCAACTGATGGTCTTTTACCCATCCCACTGGAAAACGGGCGCCCAGCAACGCGGGTTCACCCTGGTGGAGCTGCTGGTGGCGCTGGCGCTGATGGCCATAATGGCGGCTCTGTCGTGGCGCGGCTTGGACGCCGTGGTGGGCGCACAAAAGCGCCTGGCCCAACATGCCGACGATGTGCTCACCCTGCAAACCGGGCTGGCCCAATGGTCGTCCGACCTGGACGCACTGGCTCGGCAGCCCAACACCCCCAGCATGGACTGGGACGGTCGCGCCCTGCGCCTGCTGCGCCGGGGCAGCCAGTCGCCCTCTGAGGGTCTGTACGTAGTGGCCTGGGCGCAGCGGCGCGTTGGCAACACCGCCTATTGGCTGCGCTGGCAGTCGCCCGTCCTTTACACGCGGGCCCAGTTGCTCAGCGCCTGGAGCCAGGCCGCGCGCTGGGGCCAGAACCCCAGTGACGCAGACCGGAGGCTGGAGGTGCGCATCACACCACTTGCAAGCTGGCAGATTTTTTTCTACCGTAGCGGCGCCTGGAGTAACCCGTTGTCATCAGGCGACGCTGCACCCAGCACCTCGCCCAATACCGAGCCCAGCGCCAGCAGCGTGCCCGAGGGAGTACGTCTGCTGCTGACGCTGCCGCCCGACCAAGCCATCAGCGGTTTGATCACCCGCGACTGGGCCCAACCCGGTCTGGGAGCCGGACCATGAGACGCACCCCGCACTGCAGCAAAACCGCCCAGCAGGGCGCGGCCATTTTGTTGGCCATGCTCACCGTGGTCTTGGTGGCAACCCTGGCGTCGGCTGCACTATGGCAACAGTGGCGTGCGGTGGAGGTGGAAACAGCCGAGCGCACGCGCGCGCAGTCCACCTGGGTGCTGACGGGCGCGCTGGACTGGGCGCGGCTGATCTTGGCAGAAGATGCACGCAAAGGCGGCTCCGACCACCTGGCCGAACCCTGGGCCATGCCGCTGGAACAGGCGCGTTTGTCCACGTTTTTGGCCGCTGACCGCAGCGACACCCTGGCCGCTGAGGCCAGTACCAATGCTTTTTTGTCCGGTCAGATCGTCGATTTGCAGGGGCGCCTGAACCTGGCCAACTTGTTGCAAGACGGCAAGGTGCACGCCCCCACGTTGCGTGCTTTTGATCGCCTCTTTGAGCAACTGGGCCTGCCGCATGGCCAGCTCGACAACCTGGTGGCGCAGTTGCTGCGCGCCCAGCGTGCAAGCACACAAGCCAATGGCACGGCAAGCCCAAACGACAGCCCCTTGTGGCCGCAGGAACCCGACCAACTGGCCTGGCTGGGCCTGGACCCGCGCACGCTAATGCGGCTGCGCCCCCACACCACGGTGCTGCCCGAGCGCACGCCGGTCAACCTCAATACCGCGTCGGGCACCGTGTTATTGGCCTGCCTGGAGGGCCTGGACCAGGCCGGTGTGCAGCGCTTGCTGGTCGCGCGCAGCCTGGCTCCGTGGGAGGCGCTTGACGATGTGAAAAAAGCCGCCCAACTACCTCTGCTGGCCTTGGACAGCCAGATGGTTTCCACCAACAGCCGCTTTTTTGCCCTGACGGGCGTCTTGCAAATCGAAGGCAACACCGTGCAGGAATATTCGGTCGTGCAGCGCGATGCGATGAACGTCAAAACGCTGTGGCGCAAGCGTACGCTGACCCCGGCTGGCGCAGCCCTGGCGCCTACAATGAATGCAGCTTTTTGAACCATGGCCACCCTCACCATCACCCTTCCCCAAGCCGCGTTGCAGGCGTCCACGCCGGTGGACTACGTACTCGCGCCCGACCCTGTCACCGCGGGTGTGGCATCTAGCGCGCCCCTGGCGCTGCTGCCCGGGGCAGGCCGCAGCGGCGCCATGACGGCGGCTGGGCGACTGACGGACACGCTGCTTCTGGTCAGCGCGGCGCGCCTGTCTTGGCACCGGGTACAACTGCCCCAGGGCGCGGCCAGCAGCCCCGAGCGCCTGCGCGCGGTACTCGTCGGCCTGCTAGAAGACCAGTTGCTCGACGAAGCGCAAGCGCTGCACTTTGCGTTAGAGCCGGGTGGCGCCAAAAGCGCGTCGACGTGGGTCGCCGTGTGCGACAAGGCCTGGCTGCGCAGTGGCCTGATGGCCTTGGACAGCGCCGGCATTGCCATCACCCGCGTCGTGCCAGAACTGCTTCCCGACGCTTCGTCTGAAGGTTTATGGGCCGTGGAGGATGCGGGACAAGCCTTGCTGCTGCACACCAGTGCAAGCGGCGTGCGCGCCTGGCCGTTGCACGCCACGACTGTGTCGGCATTGGGTGCACACGCGCATGCGCCGCTGTACGCCGAACCCGCTGTGGCCGGTTTGGCGGAGCAGCTCTTTGGCCGCAGCGTAAAGCTTCAAAACCGCGCCGCGCGCGCCCTGTTGGCCGCCCAAACCGGGTGGGACCTGGCCCAGTTTGACCTGTTAAATACCCAACGCAGCCGCAGCCTCAAGCGCCTGGGCGCGGCATGGCGCGAATTGATCCAAGCGCCCCAGTGGCGTGCTGCGCGCTGGAGCCTGCTGGCACTGGTGGCGGTCAATCTGGTGGGCCTGCATGTGCGCGCCGCAGCCGAGCGGGCTGGATTGCAAGCGCAGCGCCAGGCCATTGCGGCGGTATTGACCAGCACCTTTCCCGCCACCCAGGTGGTGGTGGACGCGCCCGTGCAAATGCAGCGCGCCGTCGCTGCGCTACAGCAAGGCGCGGGCGCACTGGGCGGCAGCGACTTTGAATCCCTGATGGGCGCTTGGTCGCAGGCCGCGCCCGGCGCAGGCGCGCCTGCGGGTCTGGATTTTTCTAAGGGCGAGTTGCGGCTCAAGGGCCTCAACGTTCCTTCAGACACACTAGCGCAAGCCACCCTGGTTTTGCAGGGCCAGGGCTACCGCCTCACCCCAGCGGGCCCAGACCTGCTGATACGGGCCCACTGATGCGCACCGGCCTGCCCCTGCACTCTTGGAGGTCTGCGTTGCATGCGCGCTGGGCCAAAAGCAGCGCGCGCGAGCAGCAACTGGTGCGCGTTGCGCTGCCCCTGCTGCTCATAGCGTTGGCCTGGTTTTTCAGCGTCGGCCCGTCCCTTCAAACCCTGCGGACCGCGCAAACCCAGGCCCCGCAATTGCGCGCGCAGCTGCAAGAGATGCTGCGACTGCAGGCCCAAGCGCAGGCATTGCAAGCCCCCCCTGCAACCACACCCCAGGACGCCAAAGCACTGCTAGAAGCGTCCATGGGAGCTTTGGGAGCTTCGGCGCGGCTGGTGCTATCAGGCGACCGTGCCACCGCCAGCTTTCAGGGTAGCAGCGCCGATGCGCTGGCGCAGTGGCTCAGTCAAGCGCGACTCAACGCCCACGCCCTGCCGCTGGAGCTGCACCTAGCGCAAAGCCAAGGGCTTTGGGCCGGCAGCGTGGTGCTGCAACTGCCCGCGCGCGCGGCGCCCTGATTGCCCGCACGCTATGGCCCGCGCCACACGCACAATCCGAGCACCATGGGCCTGGGCCCTAGCCGGCGCGGTGCTGGGCCTGCTGCTGGCCACCCTGGCGTGTGCCCCTGCGCGTTGGCTGGCCCAGGCGTTGGATAGGGCCAGCGAAGGGCAGCTGCGCATCGACGATGCCCAAGGCACGCTGTGGCGCGGATCGGGGCAACTCACCCTGACTGGCGGCCCCGGTAGCCGCGACGCCAGCACCTTGCCCGGGCGCCTGGTCTGGTCGATGCAACCAGGCTGGACCCACCTGCGGGCGTCCCTGTTTGCCGATTGCTGCATGCAGTCGCCCCTGGTGCTGGGCCTGTCACCACGTTGGGGTGGCCTAGCTCTGGCCATGGCGGACCACCAATCCCAGTGGCCCGCGTTATGGCTCACCGGGTTGGGCACGCCTTGGAACACCCTACGCGCCGAGGGCCCGCTGGCCGTGGCTACGCAGGCCTTGCAGGCCCAGTGGGTGCACGGGCGGCTTAGCCTGCAAGGCCAGTTGCAACTGGACGCCCTGGGCATGGCCTCGCGCCTGTCGACACTGCGCCCCATGGGCAGCTACCGCTTGGTCTTGACGGGCGGGAGCACACCGACGCTGACACTGTCAACCACACAGGGCAGTTTGCAGCTCAGTGGCAAGGGCCAATGGACCCAGGGGCGCTTGCGTTTTGAGGGCGAGGCCAGCGCCGCGCCCGAACGCCAGGACGCGCTGTCCAATCTTTTGAACATCATCGGAAGGCGCGATGGCGCGCGCTCCATCATCACCGTGGGTTGAACCTTTATGACACCAATGCGCGCTTCTTCCACCGCTTTCTACCGGGCTTTGCCACCGGAGCCCCAGCCCCTGCGACGCTGGCTCGCAGGCGCCACACTGGTGGGCCTGGCCGCTTGCAGCGCAACGCTGGTATTGGCTCAAAACACCAACCCCCCAGCGGCGTCAGCGGCCAGCAGCAGCCTACCCAAACCGGGCCAGCCCATCACCCTGAACTTCACCAACGCCGATATCGAGGCCGTGGCGCGCACCATCGGCCTGCTCTCGGGCATGAACGTGGTGGTCGACCCACGCGTCAAGGGCACCATCACCCTGGTATCGGAGAAGCCGGTCAGCCGCAGCGTGGCGATGGCGCAGTTTTTGACCAGCTTGCGCCTGCAGGGTTTCACCATGGTGGAGTCCGCTGGCCTGCTCAAGGTGGTGCCCGAGGCGGACGCCAAGCTGCAAACTAGCGCAGTCGAAACCAGCGACAGCGCGCCCAAGGGGGCGGCGGGTGGCCAGGTCGTGACGCAAATCTTTCGGCTCAATTTTGAGTCGGCCAATAACCTGGTGGCGGTGCTGCGCCCGCTCATCAGCCCCAACAACACTATCAACGCCAACCCCGGCAACAACTCGCTGGTAATTACCGACTACGCAGACAACCTGCGGCGCATCGCCCGCATCATTGCCGCCATGGACGTGTCCAACGCCACCGAGGTAGAAGTGATCGAGCTCAAGAACGCCATTGCCGTCGACCTGGCACCCTTGGTGCTCAAACTCATCGACTCCAGCAGTACCACTGGCGCCCCCGCTGGCGCTGCCGATACGGGCTTCAAGACCACCATCATGGCCGAGCAGCGCAGCAACAGCTTGATCGTGCGCGCAGCCAACCCGGCGCGTGTGGCGCTGGTCAAGTCATTGGTGGAAAAACTCGACCAACCATCAAGCAAAAGCAATGGCGAACTGGGCAACCTGCACGTCGTCTACCTGAAAAATGCCGATGCGACGAAGCTGGCCGCGACGCTGCGTGCCGCTCTCAGTGGCGCCGCCGTCACCCCGACAACCGGAGCCGCCACAACCGGTGCCGTCACCGCTGCACCTGCCGGTGCAAGCCCAGCGCCCGCCGCCACCTCGGGCGGGCAGGTGCAGGCCGACACGGCCACCAACTCCCTCATCATCACCGCGCCCGATCCGCAATACCGCCAGTTGCGCGAGGTGATCGAGCGCCTGGACGCGCGCCGGGCACAGGTCTTTGTGGAGAGCCTGATTGCCGAAGTCAGTGCCGACCGCGCCGCTGAGTTTGGCGTGCAGTGGCAAGGCGCCTCAGGCAAAGCCGGCGACAGCGTGATCGGGCTCTTGGGTACCAACTTTGGCACTGGCGGCAAAAACATCATCAGCCTGGCTGCCGGTGCGGCGGCTGGCACCGTGGCACCGGCTGCGGGTCTGAACATCGGGCTCGCACAACAAACCAACGGCGTCTACGTGCTGGGGGCCTTGGCGCGGTTTTTGGAGTCCAGCGGCGCGGGCAATGTGCTGTCTACGCCCAATCTACTGACCCTGGACAACGAAGAGGCCAAGATCGTCATCGGCCAGAACGTGCCTTTTATTACCGGCCAGTTCACCAACACCAACGCGGGCAACGGCGCGGTCAACCCTTTCCAAACGATCGAGCGCAAGGACGTGGGTCTGACGCTCAAAGTCAAGCCGCAAATCAGCGAGAACGGCACCGTCAAACTGACCATATTCCAGGAGGTCTCCAGCGTGCAGGCATCCACCGTCAACAATGCTAACGGCCCGACCACCAACAAGCGCACTATCGAATCGAATGTGCTGGTGGACGACGGCTCAGTGGTGGTGCTAGGGGGCTTGTTGCAAGACGAATACACCGGCAGCAACGACAAAGTGCCGGGCCTGGCCGACGTGCCTTTTTTTGGCAACCTGTTCAAAAGCGAGGCGCGCGGGCGCAAAAAGACCAACCTGATGGTGTTCCTACGCCCGGTGGTGGTGCGCGATGCGGCTGCCACGGATCGTTTGTCTCTGGACCGCTACGAACAGATGCGCATGGGGCTAAAAGACGCCCAGCCTACACCCAGCGAAGTGGTTCCCGTCAACGAATCTGCCACGCTGCCCGAACTGGCCGCCAAGCCTGCGGTGAAAAAATAAGATGCGCTACCCGCTTCCCTACGCCTTTGCGCGCACCCAGCAGGTGCTTGTGGAAGACGACGGCCACAGCCTGACCCTGCATGTGCACCCGGGATCGCTGCCCGCCGGCATTGGCGAGGCGCTGCGCAAGTACCCCGCACACCAGATACAAAACCACACGGCGCCGGTGCTGGCGCAGCGCATCAGCGCCGCCTACGCCCAAGGCGAATCCAGTGCGGCGGCAGTGGTCAGCGAAGTCGAGGGCGAGGCCGACCTGAGCCGCATGATGCAAGACCTGCCAGCCATCGAGGACTTGCTGGAAACGTCCGACGACGCGCCCATCATCCGCATGCTCAACGCCTTGCTGACGCAAGCCGCGCGCGACGGCGCCAGCGACATCCACATCGAGCCCTACGAGCGCCATTCGGTGGTGCGCTTTCGGGTGGACGGCAATTTGCGCGAGGTGGTGCAGCCCAACCGGGCGCTGCACGCCGCGCTGATTTCGCGCTTAAAGATCATGGCCGAGCTCGACATTGCCGAGCGCCGCCTGCCGCAGGACGGTCGCATCTCGCTGCGCATTGGCACCCGCGCGGTGGACGTGCGGGTCAGCACCCTGCCCAGCGCCCACGGCGAGCGCGCAGTGCTGCGCCTGCTGGACAAGAGCGAAAGCAAGCTCAGCCTCGAGTCCGTGGGCATGC
Organism: Comamonadaceae bacterium; assembly: GCA_947464995.1. Classification (GTDB taxonomy): domain Bacteria; phylum Pseudomonadota; class Gammaproteobacteria; order Burkholderiales; family Burkholderiaceae_C; genus Allorhodoferax. The sequence goes on from CANHZG010000019.1 coordinate 7,109, forward strand.
AAGGCGATGTGTTGGCGCGCTTTGCCCACCTGCTGGTACAGCCACACGGCATTATTTTGGTCACCGGCCCCACCGGCTCAGGCAAGACCACCACGCTGTACGCCGGGCTGCAGCGGCTCGATACACGCGGCAGCAACATCATGACGGTGGAAGACCCGATTGAGTACGAATTGGCGGGCGTGGGCCAAACCCAGGTCAACGCCAAGATCGACCTGACTTTTGCCAAAGCCCTGCGCGCCATCCTTCGCCAAGACCCGGACGTGATCATGATCGGCGAGATCCGCGACTTTGAGACCGCGCAAATCGCCATCCAGGCCTCACTGACCGGCCATCTGGTCCTGGCCACGCTGCACACCAACGACGCCGCCAGCGCGGTAACGCGTCTGACCGATATGGGCGTGGAGCCGTTTTTGCTCAGCTCGTCCCTTCTGGGCGTGCTGGCCCAGCGGCTGGTGCGCAAGCGTTGCACGGCTTGCGGCGGCGCCGGTTGTGTCACCTGCGGCCAAACCGGCTACGCCGGGCGCACTGGCGTATTTGAGCTGCTGGTCACCGACGACGCCATCCGCGCCCAGATACACAACCAGGCGTCCGAGGCCGCCATCCGCGACGCGGCGCGCACCAGCGGCATGGTGCTGATGCGTGAGGATGGCCAGCGCCTGGTCGATTCCGGCATCACCACCCCAGAAGAGCTGCTGCGCGTGACGCGGGACTGAGCGCCAGAGCCCGCACCATGCCCGCCTACGCCTTTGAAGCCCTGACTGCCGATGGCCAGTTGCGCCGCGGTACGGTCGAAGCCGATTCGGCCAAAGCCGCGCGCACCCAGTTACGCGCGCAGGCGCTGGTGCCACTCAAGGTTGAACCGGTGGCGTCAGGCGCCCAGGGCGAAGGCGCTGGTGGTGCGGGCCTTTTTCGCCGCCGCGTGTTCAACGCCAACGCCCTGAGCGTGTGGACGCGTCAGTTGGCCAGTTTGGTGGCCTCGGGCCTGCCGCTGGAGCGGGCGCTGGCCTCGCTAAGCACCGAGGCCGAGCGCGAAACCGAGCGCAACCTGGTGGCTGATCTGCGCGCCGAGGTCAACAGCGGCAGCACATTCGCCAAAGCGCTGGGGCGGCACCCTGGCGAGTTCTCGAGCATTTTTGTTGCGGTGGTGGGCGCAGGCGAGCAAAGCGGTAGCTTGGGCGCTGTGCTGGAACACCTGGCCAGCGACCTGGAAGACCAACAGGCCTTGAACGCCAAGCTGCTGGGCGCAGCGCTGTACCCGGCCATCGTCAGCCTGGTGGCGCTGAGCATCGTGATTTTCTTGGTCACCTACGTGGTGCCGCAGGTGGCTAGCGTGTTTGCGGGGAGCAAGCGGGCGCTGCCTCTGCTCACTGTGCTGATGCTGGGCGTGAGCAGCTTTGTGCGCAGCTACGGCTGGCTCATGCTGCTGCTTGCCGTGGCCGGCGTCCTAGGGCTGCGCCTGGCGCTGCGCGCACCCGCGCTGCGCTACCAGTTTGATGCAGCGTGGCTGGGCATTCCGGTGGTGGGCAGGCTCTCACGCAGCTTCAATACCGCGCGTTTTGCCAGCACGCTGGCCATGCTCTCAGGCGCCGGGGTGCCCATACTCAAAGCGCTGCAAGCCGCCGCAGACACCCTGAGTAACCAGGCCATGCGCCAGGACGCGCAAGACGCGCTGGTGGCAGTGCGCGAGGGCGCACCCCTGGCCTCGGCGCTGGCGCAAAAGAAACGCTTTCCGGCTCTGCTGTCCATGTTTGCCCGCCTGGGCGAACAGACCGGCCAGCTGCCGCTGATGCTGCAGCGCGCGGCCACCCAGCTCAGCACCGAAGTGCAACGCCGCGCCATGGGCTTGGCCACACTGCTCGAACCACTCTTGATTGTCGCTATGGGCGTGGTGGTGATGCTAATCGTGCTGGCAGTGCTGCTGCCGATTATTGAGATGAACCAGCTGGTGAAGTAGTACTTGGCCGCTAAGCAACGGCGCTTGTATCCGTCGACTTAAGCCAAGGGTCAGTGGCGCACGTGGGCGTCAATAGGGTCCAGCAATTCGCCACGCAGCAGCGCAAAAGGCGAACTCCAGTAGATCGCGACGTTGTGGAAAGGGTCGAGCAAAATCTTGGCCGCCCATGCGAACCCCCACGACGGGCCACGCAAGAAGAACAGGTGTACCGTGCGAAAGCACACACCACCCACGCCCAAAGCCAGCCAAGACAGGCCCACGTCGTGCACATAGGCTGCTACACCGTGCGCTGGCTCGACCAACCCCAACAAGCTCGGCGACAAATACAGCGCCACCGGCAGCGACAACCACACGCCGATCAAAATTGCCTTTCGGCGCATGTTGTAGCCGACCTTGATAGCCTCTTTGTGGGCGTCGGATACGCCGTTGATGGCGTCAAAGCAACGCGGCTCGAAAAAGATGTGCCCCGACTGGCGCGTCACCATGCCAAACAGCCAGCCCACCATACCCGCTGCTGCCGGATCGACAAACAGCAAGGCATAGGCAGTCAGAAAGCTCAGCGCGCTGACCAGGTGCAAGGTCTGGTTGATTCGGCTTTGGTGGTAGTAGCGGTGGTCATCCCATTGCAGGGTATGTACTCGGTCCATGAATGTGCTCATATCAGACTCCTTGGTTGAATGTGGGGGTGACACCACTGTGAAACCTGGATATGACACGTGTAAGCACTATCAATGACTTTTCGGTGACTCTCGCGCGCTATTTGATCCAAGTCAAATGCAGCGCCTGAAGCCCAGCGACGCTCATTCTGGTCAACGGCCGATGCCGTGGTACGTGAATCCCCGCTCGCGCATTCTTTGCGGATCGTACAAATTGCGTCCGTCAAAAATCAGCGGCGATTTCAGCGTTTGCTTGAGGGCGCTGAAGTCCGGAGCTTTGAACTGGCGCCAATCGGTCATGATGACCAGCGCATCGGCGTCCTGCAAGGCGGCCTCTTTGGTTCCACATAAAAGAAAGTCATTTCGCGCGCCGTAAATGCGCTGGGCCTCCTCCATGGCTGCGGGGTCATAGGCCTGCACACGCGCGCCTGCCGCCCACAGAGCGTCCATGAGCACGCGGCTAGGCGCCTCGCGCATGTCATCTGTATTGGGCTTGAACGCCAGGCCCCAAAGCGCGAAGGTTTTACCTGCCAATTGGCCTCCAAAATGCGCGTTCACCTTATCGAAAATAACGCGTTTTTGGGATTGGTTTCGTGCTTCGATCGCATTCAAAATGAAAGGCTCAAAGCCGATTTTTTCGGCTGACTTCACCAAAGCGCTGATGTCCTTGGGAAAGCAGCTTCCGCCGTATCCTGCGCCGGCATAAATAAAGTGGTAGCCGATGCGCTGGTCACTGCCAATGCCCTGGCGAACGGATTCGATGTCGGCGCCCAGTCCTTCGGCCATCATGGCCATTTCGTTCATGAAGCTGATTTTCGTCGCCAACATGCAGTTGGCAGCGTACTTGGTCATCTCGGCGCTGCGCGGGCTCATTACGATGAACTTGTCGTGGTTGCGGTTAAACGGCTCGTACAGCTCGCGCAACACGCTTTCGGCCCGCAGGCTTGTGGTGCCAATCACAATGCGGTCGGGCCGCTGGCAGTCAGCGACAGCGGCGCCTTCTTTCAAAAATTCGGGGTTGGACACCACGTCGAATTCAATCTCCGCGCCGCGCTCGGCCAGCGTCTTGCGCACGACCTCGGTTACCTGATCGGCCGTACCCACCGGGACCGTTGATTTGTCTACGATGACGGCATATTCACCTATGTGGCTGGCAATGGTCTGCGCCACCGCCAGCACATAGCGCAGGTCTGCCGACCCCTCCTCGTCGGGCGGTGTTCCCACTGCAATAAAGTGCACCTGCGCGCCGGCAATGGCGCTGGCCGCGTCTGAGCTAAAAACCAGGCGCCCTGCGGCATAGGCGCTTTTCACGATCGCTTCAAGTCCCGGCTCAAAGATGGGGATCTCTCCCTCCCGCAGGCCCTTGAGTTTTACTTCGTCGATGTCCACACAGGTCACATGGTGGCCCGAATCTGCGAGCACGGCTCCCTGAACCAAACCAACATACCCGGTGCCAAAAACTGAGATTTTCATGACGCTCCTGATCAAAATTTGGGGGCATCGTAGGGATTGAAAATTTCAATTTCACGTCATTGGTATGACTATTTTGCGACAAGCTCCCTTGCACCATTTGAACAATACGCTTCACGCAGATTTCGTAGAACTTACACGCAGATGTCACGCGTCGTTCATAGCATGAAGGTTAACCACATATGCCTTCGATGAAACCCATCTTCTTTTCATTGCGACCGCCTGAATCTCAAGCCTGCAAAGTTCAGGTCAACCCCTCGAAGGTGTGGCGCCACCGGGTGATTGCCTTAGCGGCGAAGGTGTTTTCCGGTACCTGCCTGCTTTTGGTTCCGGTGATGCCGGTGGTGGTGTCGCTGCTGCTGATGGACAAGCGCTTCGTCGCGAACTATGGCGCGTATCAGACAAAATTTAGGGCCCACTTCCAAGCACTGAGCAAGGGCCCAGTCGAGCACTTTTTGCGCGACGTGTTTATGCGCTTTAAGCAAGTTCCCGTCACGGTGCATGGGGAGTGCGTTCAGTGCGGCAACTGCTGCTTGAACCAGCAGTGCGCGTTTTTAGAACCGATCGATGGCGGCAAGTTTCAATGCGGCATCTACGGAACCTACTTGAGGCGCTTTTCCAACTGCGGCTCGTTTCCGCTGCATGCACACGACATTGCGCGCTACCAATGCCCGAGCTTTTTTGTTGATGACGACCCACGTGTAGTCTGGCTCAAACCCCAATAAACGGGGTACAGCGCCGCACATCTCTAAGGCGGCTACGAGGGCCTGGGCTTACGCGGTTTGCGCCACCCAGGGGTTTGCATAAGGCGCCCCCTGCTCCAGCATGATTTTGTGGAATATGGACTCGGTCTTTTCGACCACCTTGGGCCAACCCAGGCTGTGGGCGGTCTGCCAGGCCTGTGCGCCCATAGCGCGCATGTTCTCGGGCGCGTTCAATAGCGTGTGCGCGGCGGCCTCAAAACCGGCGTCGTTAGCGGGGTCGACGAGCATTCCGTTTTCTCCCGACTGAATCAGTTCACCCGCAGCCGCATGGCGAAAGGCCACGACGGCCAGCCCCGATGCCATGGCTTCTATGGTGACGTTGCCAAAGGTTTCCGTCTTGCTGGCAAACAAAAACATATCCGCGCTTGCATAGTGCTGCGCCAAATCCTGGCCCACGCGAAAACCGGCAAATAGGATGTCCGGGTGCTTTTGCTGCAGCTCGGTTCGCATCGGTCCGTCACCCACCAGAACCAAGCGGATGTCCGGGTGGCGCAACTTGAGCCCGCGGTAGCTGTGAATCACCACGCCGATATTTTTCTCCACCGCCAGCCGACCAACATACAGCAGCACCCGGTCCTGTTCGCCCACACCCCAACTGCTGCGCAATGCCGCCTGGCGCTGCGTGGGCGAAAAAAGTCCCGTATCAATGCCGCGTGGTACCACTGCCAAGCGCTTAAATCCGCTGCAGGCGAGCTCGCCTTCGAGTGCTGCGGTAGGCACCATGGTGGCGTGGGCTGCGTTATGAAACTTTTTCATATAGCCCAAGATGGCTCCGCGCAACCAGCCGATACCGTAGTGCTGGCTATAGGCATGGAAGTTGGTCCTGAAGTCTGTGCTGATCGGCAGCTTGAGCTTGCGTGCCACTTGCAATGCAGACCAGCCCAAGGGACCTTCGGTGGCAATGTGCACGATGTCGGGCCGCTGGCGGGCCCACAGACGCAGCAGTTCGCGCTTGGCCGGTAGTCCGAGTCGAAGTTGGCGGTAGAAGGGGATCGGTAGACCCCGCACCAGCACTTCTTGGTAGGTGTCGTTTGCACGCGCAACGTCCGCTCCCGGTTGGCGCGGACGCACGAGCCAGATCACGTGGCCGCGTGCCTGCAGCCCTTCCACGATTTTGGAGAGGGTGTGCGCCACGCCATTGATGTCGGGCGGATAGGTCTCTGTGACCACCGCGATGTTCAGCGCTGGGCGTGTGGAGCTGATGCGTTCGACCTGAAGGTGGGATTCCATTTTCATGGCGTCACTCTGACTCCGCATCACAACAGTTTGATGAAGAAGCGGTGACACTTTGGTGAAATTTGAGCCAGCCCCAAGACCCAGCGCGTTGTCACCAAATTTTCACGGAAAAGCGTGACATTTCTATGCCAAGCGCGTCAGGCACCGTTGCCCCGCCCCTTTGTTTTGTATTACCTCACAGGAGATTCCATGGAACAGTTCTTTCAACTCGTCAACGTTCAGCGGTGGGACGACCACCGCTACTACCACCACAGCCGTGTCAACCAGTTTCTGCACCTAATTAGCGCCTTGTCGTTTCTGGTGGCCTATGTGTTCCTATTTATTGACCCAGTCGTCTCTGCGCTGGTGGCTTGGTTGGTGTCTATGACCACACGCCAAATTGGTCACTTCTTCTTTGAGCCCAAGGGCTTTGACGAAGTGAACCAAGCCACTCATGAACACAAAGAAGATATCAAAGTCGGCTACAACCTCAATCGCAAAATTGTGCTTCTGAGCATTTGCGCCGCCATTCCCGTGCTGGCCTACTGGATGCCACAGTATCTGCAATGGGCCGTGCCACAAGCCTATGAAGACACGCCCATGCGCATGACGGCGATGGCGTGGCTGGCGCTGGGGGTGGCGGGCCTTACATTTCGCGTATTGCAACTGTGGAAGCAAGACAGCCTGATGGCGGGTGTAGCCTGGGGTTTCAAGATCATCACTGACCCGGTGCATGACATCACCATGTACTACCAATCCCCCATGCACCTGCTGCGCGGCCAGTGGATAGACCCAATGGACCACGTGAAGTCGACCTCCCACTAACTTTCACATTAAGCCGCTAAGCGCGCCGCCACCACGTCGCCAACATTTCCTTGAGAACCTGGCGGCGAATGGTTTTCCCGGTTTGCCCCTCCGGCATCCACCACCATCCGTCGGCCTGCATGGCTTGCGCCGCTTGAACAAAGCGTTGGCAAAAGTCATCGAAGGCCGCGTCGTCAAAGTTGAAGCTAAAAATCATGCGGCCCGACCCCACCCAACTCAGGGCAATCCCTTGTGCGCGTACGTAGTACTGGAGCAGCCAGTGGTAGCGACTGGGTGCCTGGTAGAGCACCGACCACACGGTCTCCATGCCGGCAACGCGCACCGGCACCTGGGCGGCCTCCAGCCGCTGGTTGAGCAGCGCAAGGCGCTGACCCCAGGTCTGCGACGCCGTCGCGTACATCGCCAAGACCTCGGGCGTGTCGAGCGACTTCAAAAACACGTTCATCGCGCACATCACATAGGGATGGGCGTTAAAGGTGCCCCGCGCAAAGCAAATGTCACCGGGCTTGTCGTCCTGGAAGCGCTTCATCCAGCGCGACTGGCCACAAATCACGCCCACTGGCAAACCGCCGCCCAAGGTTTTGCCGTAGGTCACCAGATCGGCCTTGACGCCAAAATATTCCTGCGCGCCGCCTCTGGCCAGGCGAAAGCCCAAAAACACCTCGTCCATGATGAGCGCAATGCCTTTGGCGGTGCAAACTTCACGCAACTCCGCCAACCAGGCGGTGTAGGCGGCGCGGTCATAGCGCACAACGCGGCTGCCGTCGATCAGCGTCGAATCGGTCGGAGCCGCGCGGTTGGGGTGCATGGCCTGCAAGGGATTCACCAGCACACAGGCAACGTCATCGCGGTGGCGCAGGACGCGCAAAGTGTGGGGATGCATCTCGCTCAGCGTCAAGGTATCGCCCGACGGCGGCATAGGGTTGCCAGGGCCGGGCTGCACGTCGTCCCACCAACCGTGGTAGGCGCCGGTGAAGCGCACCAGCTTACGTCTGCGCGTGTGGTAACGCGCCAGGCGCACCGCCTGCATCACCGCCTCGGTGCCCGACATGTGGAAAGACACTTCGTCCATGCCCGAGATCTTGCACAGGCGCTGCACGTTGTCCAACACGCTGGGGTGGTAGGAGCCCAGGGCGGGCCCGAGTGCCTGCGCCATGGCCGCACCTTCGGCCATGCTGGCTTTGTAATAGTCCAGCCCAAACAGGTTGACGCCATAGGATCCAGTGACGTCGATAAAGCGGTTGCCGTCCAGGTCGGTCAGGAACACGCCACCACTCTCGCGCCAAAAGCTGCCCAGCTTGATGTGCTCCGACAGCACGGTGCGGAACTGGTAGGGCACGCGGTACTGGCTGATGAGTTGCAGGTCCGACACCATAGGCTTCACGGCGTCGGTGTGCGCCAAAGTTTGCGGGCTTTGCGACTGCAGCGTATGACCCAAACGGGTCAGGGCTGCGCGGCGCTGGCTCTGGATGGCCAGCGGCGCGCCGTCTACCGAAAACCACTGGGCGTCTGCATAGGAGTAAGCCGGAATCCACTTGGAAACCCGCTTGGCCATGCGAAGGTGGCCGCCCAAAGAGGGGTACTTGGCCAGCGACAGTTGCAGGCGCTGCCAGCCCTTGGGCAAGGCCAAAACACCCAGCGAGGCCAAGCCGCCCCAGGTGGCAATTGACAACAACGTCTCGGAACCGTCCATACGTATGACCCTTTCGAAAACCTCGGTTGTATGACTTCCAGGTTAAAAAATGATGACTATCAAAAAAACACTCCAAAAAATCGGCGCTAACGAAGACCTAAACTTCCTGCTCACCAACCGCATTCCCCGCCTGGCGCTCACCCGCTTCATGGGTTGGTTCAGCCAGCGGCGCACGCCTTGGGTACGAGACCTGTCGATTGCCGCCTGGAAGCGGATCGCCGACCTGGACCTGTCTGAGGCCAAGAAAGACCGCTTTGACAGCCTGCACGACTGCTTTATTCGCGAGCTCAAACCCGGCGCCCGTCCAATCGATAGCGACACCCGCACCATGGTCAGCCCCTGCGACGGCATCGTGGGCGCCATGGGACGCGTCGAGGGCGACCGCGTCTACCAGGCCAAGGGATTTCCGTATGCGCTGACCGATTTGCTGGGGCCTTTGGGCACCAACAGCCCTTGGCAGGACGGTGTGTTTCTGACGATCCGCATCACGGCGTCCATGTACCACCGTTTCCACGCTCCGTATGACCTGCACTTGCACGACGTGGACTACTTTGCTGGTGACACCTGGAACGTCAACCCGATCGCGCTTAAGCGAGTGGAGAAGCTGTTTTGCAAAAACGAGCGTGCGCTACTGCAAGTGGCGGTGGGCCCCGAGCGCTACCCCGTCGCACTGGTACCGGTGGCAGCGGTGCTGGTGGCCAGCATTCGCTTGCATGCGATGGGCGAACTGCTTGATGCGCGCTACGAGGGACCGGGACACATCGCCTGCGACGCACACTACGCGAAAGGGCAAGAGATGGGCTGGTTCCAGCACGGCTCCACCATTTTGGTATTTGCGCCCAAAGGCTTCGGCTTTGCGCCGGGCATCTGCGAGGGCACGCCCATCCGCATGGGGCAGGCGCTGCTAAAGCTCCCCGAACCCCGGACCGGTACGCAGGCGTGACTGCATGCTCCAGTAGCGCCATTGCACCAGGCCCATGCCCAGAGCCACTAAGGTGCCCAGCATCCATGCCAATTGTTCGACCGCCACACCGGCATAAAGCAGCGCGCTGTACACGCCCACCATAGCCAGCACATTGGCGTTTTCGTTGGTGTTTTGCACTGAGATGGAACGCCCTGCGCTCATCAGCGCAGCGCCCCGGTGCTGCAGCAGTGCGTTCATCGGTACGACGAAGAATCCGCCCACCAGGCCCAACACGAAGGTGAGGGCTGCGGCTACAGGCCACTGATCCACGAAGGCCATCAAAGCCATCAAACCGCCCATCAGGACCCCGATGCCAAGTACTTTGGGTGCCTGCTGCAGAGAAACCATGCGCGCCGCCAATGTGGCCCCGGCGATAACACCTATGGCTGTTGCCGCCTGCAGGTAGGCGGCGTGCTCCAGGGACAAATGCAGCGCTTGCTGCGCCCAGGCCAGCACCAGCAGTTGCAAGGTGGCGCCTACGCCCCAGAACAAGGTGGTCACAGTCAGGCTAATGGATCCCAACGGGTCGCGCCACAGCGCGGCCTGGTCCTGCAGAAAACGAGCCCAAACCAACCGCGCGCCCCAGGCGCTACGGGGATAGCGCACACCGCTGTCGGGTATCAGGCAGTTCAATGCCGATGCCAAGCCATACAAGAGCAGCAGCCCAGCCAGCGAAACCGCAAACGGCCCCCAGGCTTGCAAGCCGCCACCCAACCAGAGGAACAGCGCCGACCCCATCCACAGCCGACCAACCAAAAAGCCGCCCAACACCACACCAAACAAAGCGGCGCATACGGTGCTGACCTCTATCCAACCGTTGGCCCGAACCAATCGGTGCGGGGGCTCCATTTCAGTGACCAGACCGTACTTCGCAGGTGCGTAAATGGCCGCCCCCAAACCAGCCAGTCCAAAAGCAAGAATCGGGTTGAGGCCTAACAGCATTCCCAGGCAAGCGAGGCATTTGATGCCGTTGGCGCCCATCAGCACCCGCTGCTTAGGCCAGGTATCAGCCCAGGCGCCAACCCATGGGCCCAGTAGCACGTAAGACGCGGTAAACAACAGCTTGAGCAGCGGCACCCAATAAGGCTGGTGCTGCTGCTCCAGCAGCACAGCCATAGCCACCACCAGCAGCGCGTTGTCGGCCAAGGCCGACACAAACTGTGCCGCCAGCAATGCTACAAAACCCGGCGCCACGGCGGTTGACCGCTGCGCGCTAGACGAGTTCAGCGGAAACGGGGACTTCGGGGCGGCGCGTTAAGGGGCTGGCGACGGGTAAAAAGTCAAGCACCTGATCCCAATAAATGAGCTCCAGCTGTCCGTCCACGTGCTCCACCAAGGCCGAACGGCTTTCCACCCAGTCGCCGTCGTTGCAATACAACACGCCGTCAATCATGCGGATTTCAGCGCGGTGGATGTGGCCGCACACCACGCCCTGGTAGCCGCGTTTGTGCGCCTCATGGGCCAAGGCTTTTTCATAATCGGCAATAAAGTTAAGCGCCTTTTTGACCTTGTTTTTCAAAAATGCAGACAAAGACCAATACGGCAAACCCATCCGGGCACGTACGCGGTTGAAGTGCCGGTTCACGCGCAAAGCCATCTCATACAAGTTGTCGCCTACGTAGGCTAGCCACTTGGCGTACTTGACCACGGCATCAAAATAGTCGCCATGGATAAGCAGCAACTTGCGGCCATCTTTGAGCGTGTGGGTGGCCTCTTCAGTCACTTCGATGCCGCCAAAAAAGTGGCCTACAAATCCGCGCGCAAATTCGTCGTGGTTGCCAGGGATGTAGACCACGTGGCAGCCCTTGCGCGCACGGCGCAACAACTTTTGAACCACGTCGTTGTGCGCCTGTGGCCAGTACCACTTGCGGCGCAGTTGCCAGCCGTCGACGATGTCGCCCACCAAATAGAGGTAATCGCTGGTGTGGGACTTGAGAAACTCAATCAGTGCTTCGGCCTGGCATCCGGGAGTGCCCAGATGCAGATCAGAAATAAAAACGGCTCGGTAATGCATACGGTCCCCAGTAATACAGATTGGCGGGGCGCACCCAGGAATCAGGCTCGCCTCCGTATGACCGGACCTGAGCGTATTAAATTTGTATGACTAATTGATGAATCGGCGTGCGCCGCTTGGACCGATGGCCCCCGCGTCAAACCGGGTTGGTCAGCTGCAAGCCGGTGTGGGCTTGCAGCAATTCGCAGAGCTCTGCAGCCGTTGCATCCAATGTGCCTGCGTTGACGATGGCCAGGTCGCTTGGCGCCGGCGCCACATCGGCCGCACTCGCCCGCAGCATGCGTGCCTGCACTTGGGCCGGCGTCTCGCGCTGGCGCGCGGCCAGGCGTGCGTGCACCTCAGCCTCGGGCGCACTGACGTGTAACGCCGTCAAGCCTGCAAAAAGTGCGCGCGCTTGTTCCAAATAGGCCCGCGAACCGTTGACCATCACCCAACCGCTGCGACCTATGACTTCGGTGTGGCGCACGCCGTAGTGCAAGCCATGGGCCTCCCACTGCAGAGCGAAAGCCCGGGAGCTAACAAGCTGGGTGAATGTTTCGATATCCACGGACTCGTGGTCCTCGTTGGAGTTGCCTTGGGCGCGCGTGACCGTGCGCCGGGCAAAGTGCAGCGCCGGCGCCACCTTCATGCTGCGCACGTGCGCGCGTAACCAGTTCAGCAAGCTGTCCTTGCCCACGCCCGAAGGACCAACCACGTAGATCAGCCCCGTGCTCACAGCGCAAACCCAAAACGCTCGACCCATCGGAAGTCTGCGCCCGGCAGGTCTTCGACAAACCACGACACACCGTCGAACGTCAGCCCTTGGGTCAGCAGCGGCTCAAACCACGCGTTGGCATGCTGCTGCAGCTGCTGCTTTTGCCTCATGGATAGCGCGTCCAAGGCGCCCGTCAGGGTCATATGGAATGCGAAGTCCTCGAACACGTAGGGATAAGCCCATTGCGCCAGCATGTCTTCTTGGCGCGCCGACAAGCCGCCGCCGCGGCGGCGCGCGATTTCACTGGGCGCAAGGGGCGCGGCGCAGTCGTGCAACTGCCGCACGCAGGCGTCTGCCACCGCATGCAAAGGTTCGCAACGCTGGCGCGGCACCAGTGCCAAAAAGTTAGCAACCAGCGCGACTTCCAAATCCAGCACGATAGGCAGCTGGGCCGCCGTGGCCACCCCAAAAAAACGCGCCCGCAAGTCCCCCGGGCTGCTGTGGTTAGCCAACGCAAAAGGCGCTTTTAGGGTCGCGTGCCAGCCGTAGCGCCGCGGTTCGCCGGTGATCTGCGCAAAGGCTGCTGGCTCCCAAAACTCAGGTACGGGCTGAGCCAGGCTCTGGCCGCTGTGCGGGCAGCGGCCCAACCACTGCGCCCCGAGCTGCCAGGCCGCACTATCTGGCGCGGGCGCAAAGTAAGCCGCGTGGCGGTAGGCTAGGGCTAAAGATGTCATGTTGGGCAGAAGCGCTCGGGGTCACAAAAAAGAAATATGGGCGCAATAAAGTGGAGAACCGAAGAACGATAGACCACCCGTGTTGCATAACGATTACAAGCCTCCTGCCGACGACACGCAAATCCGCACGGCGGTATCGCGCGCGCATTGGATGGCACTTTTGGCCCGCGCGCCAGAGGCCTGGCTGGAAAGCCACTTGGGGCCCCAATGCGAGGGAGACTTGCAGTGGTTACGCCCCGCCGAAACCGGTCTGGTGATGGTACAGGGCCGCGCTGGCGGCAGCGGGCAGCGCTTCAACCTGGGCGAGGTGGGTGTGACGCGTTGCGTGCTCAAGCCCGATGCTGCGCGCACCGACTGCAAGCAGGTGGGCGTGGCTTACGTCATGGGCGGCTCACACCGCCACGCGCTGCTGGCCGCAGTGGCCGACGCCTTGCTGCAAGAGCCCGCGCTGCACCCGCACTGGGATAACGTGCTGCTGCAGCCCCTGCAACAGGCGCAAAGCGCCCAGACCCAACAGAAAAACGCCCAGGCCCAGGCAACGCGCGTGGAGTTTTTTACCGTCGCCCGCGAGGCGGGCTCCGGTCCCGACGAAGTGGGCGATTCCTGATGCAGATGCAACTCAAAGACCTGGGGCGCGGCTTTTCGCAGCCTGCACTGTGCAGCCAAAGCGTTTTTCGCCACGCGCTTGGGGCGCTTTCGCGACCCGCAAGTTTGCAGATACTAGAAGCGGCAGGCGCTTTGCAGGGTATGCAGCCGCCCCAAGGTGCGCATCCTGCGGCAGCGGCACTGTTGCTCGCTTTGCTGGACCAGGATTGCAAGCTCTGGCTGTCTGCCGGTTTTATGCACAGTGACGCGGCGGCTTGGCTGCGGTTTCATACCGGATGCGCTGTAGTGAGCGACCTGGCAGAGGCCGACTTTGTCTGGGTGGCGGTAGCGTCTGAACTGCCGCCTTTAAGCAGCTTTTCACAAGGAAGCGCGGAATACCCCGACCAGTCCGCCACCTGCATTGTTCAGGTGGACGGCTTGCAGACACCCGCACCTGCCCTAGCGTGGGCCCTGAGTGGCCCGGGCGTTAAGGGCAGCGCGCAGCTGCAGGTGGACGGACTGGGCGCCGAGTTTTTGGCGCAGCGGCGCGCCAGCCAATTGCATTTCCCATGTGGCGTGGACTTCTTGCTCACCCACGGCCAGACCTTTGTTGGCCTGCCACGCTCAACCCACATCCAAGGCTGACCCGTATGTACGTTGCCGTCAAAGGGGGTGAATCTGCCATTCTGGCCAGCTACGATTTACTGGCCCAGCAGCGCCGGGGCGACCCCGGCGTGGCCGAGCTCAGCATTGCGCAAATCTGCCAGCAACTGCGCTTGGCGGTAGACCGCGTAATGACCGAAGGCTCGGTCTACGACCCGCAACTCGCCGCACTGGCCATCAAACAAAGCGCGGGCGACCTGGTGGAAGCCATCTTCTTGCTGCGCGCCTACCGTGCCACTTTGCCGCGCCTGGGTTATAGCCAGGCCATTGACACCGGCAAGATGCAGATCGCGCGGCGTATTTCTGCCGCCTTCAAAGACCTGCCAGGCGGCCAGGTGCTGGGGCCCACCTACGACTACACCCAGCGCCTGCTGGACTTCAGCCTGCTCGCCACCGGACAGGCCTTTCCTCCGGCCAAAACGCCAGCGCCCAACAATGAGCCCACGCCCCGGGTGGTCGACATGCTCAACCACGAAAACCTGCTGGAAAGCCAGCCGGTGCCCGAGGGCGACCCCGACCCCTTTGACCTGACGCGCGCGCCCCTGCGCTTTCCGGCCGATCGCAGCGCGCGCCTGCAAAACCTGGCGCGC
>CANHZG010000020.1 GCA_947464995.1 Comamonadaceae bacterium
CCGTGCCCAGCCCACCGTCAATGGCACTGCATACGTTGTGTAACCGAACTGATCCGCAAAATCGCTGTAGGCCGTGGGCAGTAATGACCCTGGAATGATGGTGGTGCTGTCAACGCCAAGCCCGAAAAACACCGTGTCGGTTTCGGTAAATGGCACACCGAATCGCACGCCCGCACCAGTGGTTTGCAATGAATAGCTGTCCAAATCCACGTAAGGCTTGGTGGTACGTTGGTACAAGTCAATGGTTCGCGATACGCCGTCGTCTGTGAAATAGGGGTCGGTGGTATTGAAAACCAGCGTGCGATTGAGCTTGCTGGTATTGAGTTCAACGCCGAGGGAATTGCCGGATCCAAACGCATTTTCCTGTTTAAAACCCAGCATGACCCCGAGACCGTCCGCACTCGATACCCCAGCACCCAAGCTCAAACTGCCCGTGGGCTTTTCTACCACGGTAATTGTCAAATCCACTTGATCGGGCAATCCCGCCACCTCTTGGGTGTCCATGGTCACTTCTTTGAAATAACCCAAGCGGTCGACACGGTTGCGTGACTGGCGGATTTTTTCTCCGTCGTACCAAGCTGCCTCGAGCTGACGGAATTCGCGGCGTATCACCTCATCGCGTGTTCGATCGTTTCCGGCCACGTTAATGCGTCGCACATACACGCGACGCGACGGCTCCGCGCGTATGGTTACTTCCACCTGGTTTGTCTTGCGGTCGACAACAGTGGACGACTCCGCAACAGCAAAGGCAAAGCCAAAGTTGGAATAAAAATCCGTAAACGCCTTGGTGGTCTGACTTACTTCATTGGCGTTGTAGGGCGCACCGACCTGAATTTTGACAAGTGCTTGGAACTCCGCATCCTTTTCCAGCAAATTTCCAGCCAACTTAACTTTGGAAACGATGAATCTCTCGCCCTCTGAGATATTTATTGTGACGTTGATGTCCTGCTTATTTGGGGAGATGACCACCTGCGTCGAATCAACTACAAACTCCAAATACCCTCGCGACAAATAATGAGATCGCAAAGTCTCGACGTCTGCATTCAATTTGCTGCGAACGTAGCGGTTGGACTTGGTATACCAACTCAGCCAGCCACCGGAGTCGGAGTCGAGTAAACCCAGCAGCGCGTCCTCAGAAAACGCCTTGTTACCCACTACGCGGATGGACTTGATTTTTGCAATATCGCCTTCGATCACGGCAAAACTTAAGTTCACGCGGTTGCGCTCAATAGGTGTGACGGTGGTCACCACTTCGGCGGCGTACATGCTGCGGTTAATGTACTGGCGCTTGAGCTCCTGCTCGGCCTTATCGGCCAGGGCCTTGTCAAATGGCCTACCATCCGACAAACCAATGTCCTTCAGCGCCTTGACCAGCACATCCTTGTCAAACTCTTTGGTGCCACTAAAGCTAACATCGGCCACGGTGGGGCGTTCCTCGACTATCACCAGAAGCACATTGCCGCTCACCGTAATCCGGACATCGTTAAACAAGCCCAGCCCAAACAGTGCCCGGATGGACGCCGCCGCTTTATCGTCGCTGTACGTATCTCCAATGCGAACCGGCAGGGATCCAAAAATTGTCCCAGCCTCGACCCTTTGCAAGCCTTCAACCCGGATGTCCTCAACCGTAAAAGGCGCCAAGGCGCTCGCGGAGCCAACCACGATAAAGAGCATCAACGCGGCAATGAAGCGGGAAAAGGACTTAAAAGCAATAGTCATGGTGAACATTCAATGGGCAAGGCTCTAGGTCAAAAAAACCGCCCTAGCGCACTGTCGCGATCTGCGACGAGTGCCATCATAACGGTCTGAACCTGGTCATACCCGCAGTCGCTCCACCTGTACACCTGCGACCGCGCGCGCCTCGCTGTCAATGGCCAACAAATCACCCAAAGAGACGGGCGCAACTGGGCTGAGCGCCTCAAGGCAAGCGATGTTGACAGCATGAATCTGGTCAAAGCGGATACTTTTGTCCAAAAAAGCCGCCACAGCGACCTCGTTGGCTGCATTCAACACCGCAGGGGTGCCGGGTGGCGCCGCCAATACGTCCCAGGCCAGTCGCAGTCCAGGAAAGCGCTCGCCGTGACCACGGGTGTCCATGGGTTCAAACGTCAAGCCCGCCAGGGTGGAAAAATCCAAGGCATGGGCCCCGCTGGTGTGGCGCAAGGGCCAGGAAAGCCCGTAGGCGATGGGCCCGCGCATGTCGGGAGTTCCCAACTGCGCCACCACCGAATGGTCCACAAATTGCACCATCGAATGGATGACGCTTTGCGGATGGATGATCACCTCGATGGCCTTTGACTTAACCCCAAATAAAAATTTCGCCTCAATAACTTCCAGCGCCTTGTTCATCATCGTCGCGGAATCCACAGAAATCTTGCGCCCCATAAGCCAATTTGGATGGGCACAAGCCTGCTCTG
This sequence comes from Comamonadaceae bacterium, assembly GCA_947464995.1. Lineage (GTDB taxonomy): Bacteria > Pseudomonadota > Gammaproteobacteria > Burkholderiales > Burkholderiaceae_C > Allorhodoferax. Next base: position 2,418 of record CANHZG010000020.1, read on the forward strand.
GGGTCACTTCCTTTAAGCTGGCAGGATCACGGGTGCGAAACGGTCCGCCAGACGCGGTCAATATGATTTTGTCCACAGCATCAGGCCAAAGCAGGGGATCCTGGGGAAGGGCTTGAAATATGGCTGAGTGCTCGCTATCTATCGGTAGCAGGGTTGCGCCGCCCTTGCGCACCGCATCCATAAAGAACGTGCCACCCAAAACCAAAGCCTCCTTGTTCGCCAACAGGAGGCGTTTCCCGGCATGTGCCGCTGCGATACATGAAGCCAGTCCAGCCGAACCGACGATTGCCGCCATCACGGCGTCCACATCGTCGTGCGCAGCCACTAGCTCTAACGCGCCAGCGCCCCACAGCACCTGGGTTTTTAGTCCCTGGTCTGCCAAAACAGCCTGCAGTTTTCGCCCATGCCACTCGCTCACCATGACGGCAAATCGAGGTCGGAACGTGAGGCATTGCTCGGTCATCAGATCCAAGCTGGTGTGGGCCGCTAGCGCAAAGACCTGGTAACGCTGCCGGTGGCGAGCGATCACATCGAGCGTATTGACGCCAATGGATCCAGTCGAGCCAAGAACACTGATGGTTTTCAGACGATCACTCACACGCTTTCCTCCTAACTGCTGCACAGCAGCATGGCAAGCGGCAGCACTGGCAACAGAGCGTCGATCCGATCGAGCACGCCGCCGTGGCCGGGCAGAAGTCCACTGCTGTCTTTCACACCTGCAGCACGTTTGAAAAGCGACTCCAGCAGGTCTCCGACCACACTCATGGTCGTCAAAAACACCACCGAAAGCGCTAAAAACCAGGGGCTTACTGCTCCCAAATGGCTATAAAGACTCTGGCTGCCCAGACCTTGCCAACTGTCCAAGCTGCGCCAGGAAAAGGCGACCGCCATCACCACAACAAAGGCGCCAAATACCCCTTCCCACGTTTTCCCAGGACTGATGCGTGGGGCGAGTCTTCGCGCAATGAATCGACTGCCCAACAAGCGCCCAGAAAAATAGGCAGCAATGTCGGCCACCCAAACCAGGGCCAACACGGAAAACAGAAAATTCACTCCTGTTACTCGCGCCTGCACCAGCGCCAACCAAGCGGCGCACAAACCAACCAGCCCCCCTGCCAAGCGAATACCTCTTGGAACAACAAGCCAGCGGTCTGATCCCACACGCAACAACCACGTAGCCCCCAAAACCCAAGCTGTCCCAACCCCCAGCCAAAGCCATGCAAGCGATGCGAAGACAACACCAGTCATCCACAAGCCCGCGCACACGACACCAAAGCATATCCCGGAAAAAACAGCGTACAGACCCGAGAAGCCACACAATCGCGCCCACTCCCAAGCTGCGCCGCATACCAATATGCCACTCACCAGAACAAAGAAAAGACGATTGGAAGAAAGCACCGCTGGCACCAAAATGCACAGTAGAAGCACGGCCGTAATGATGCGCTGTTTCAACACAGCGGGCGTCCCAGCTTAGGCTGCGAAAACTGCGTCAACTCCGGCCCCGCTAACCCATACTGGGGTCCATGGCGAACGGCACATGGCGTAACCAAAATGCACTAAACCGGTTGGGCTAGACCGCCATGATGTCGTGCTCTTTGGCACTCACCAAGCGGTCAATTTCCAGAATGAAGCGATCCGTGATTTTCTGTATCTCCGCTTCGGACCGTTTCTGATCGTCCTCGGAAACCAACTTGTCTTTTTCCAAGCGCTTGACAGAGTCGTTGGCATCCCGCCGCAAATTTCGTACCGCCACCTTCGCACCTTCACCTTCGGAACGGACCACTTTGGTGAGCTCCTTTCGGCGCTCTTCGGTCATGACAGGCATCGGAACACGAATCAAATCGCCCATGCTCGAAGGGTTCAAACCCAAATCACTTTCGCGAATGGCCTTCTCGATCTTGGCGCCCATGCTCTTTTCCCAGGGCTGAATTCCGACAGTACGCGAGTCAATCAGCGATAGATTGGCAACCTGGCTCAACGGCACCATGGAGCCGTAATACTCAACATGTACCGTTTCTAGCAATGCAGGGTTGGCGCGGCCCGTGCGCACCTTGGTCAAGGTAGTCTTGAAAGCAGCAATGGACTGCTCCATTTTTCCTTCCACGGCGGTTCTAACTTCATCAATAGCCATCGCAGTCACTCCAAACATTCAAACATGCACCAATGTGCCCTCATCCTCGCCCATGATGACGCGCTTAAGGGCGCCATGTTTGAAGATGGAAAACACCTTGATAGGCAACTTTTGATCACGGCACAAGGCGAAAGCTGCCGCATCCATGATGCCCAAATTTTGCTGCATGGCACTGTCAAAGGTGAGCGTCGTGTATCGCTTTGCGGTGGGCACCTTTTTTGGATCGGCATCATAAACGCCATCCACTTTGGTCGCCTTAAGTACAATCTCCGCACCAATTTCGGCTCCGCGCAGAGCGGCGGCCGTGTCCGTTGTAAAAAACGGATTTCCAGTACCAGCGGCAAAAATCACCACCTTACCCTCTTCCAGATATTGCAATGCCTTGGGTCGCACATAAGGTTCAACCACCTGCTCGATACCAATAGCAGACATAACGCGCGCTGTTAAGCCCGCTTTGTTCATCGTGTCCCCCAGCGCCAAGGCGTTCATTACAGTTGCTAACATCCCCATGTAGTCAGCCGTGGCCCGGTCCATGCCAACGGAGCCGCCTGCGACGCCACGGAAAATATTTCCACCTCCAATGACAACCGCTACCTCGACCCCCAGACGGGTCACCTCGGCGATCTCATCGACCATCCGCACGATGGTATCGCGGTTGATGCCAAACTGATCTTCTCCCATCAAGGCCTCACCCGACAGTTTCAACAAAATACGTCTGTAGGCTGGCTTTGCGGGTGTCATGGTTAGCTCCGTTGGCAATACTGGATATTTCAAATGGAGAACTTCGCCCAAACAATTGAACGTTTACGCAATGGCCTGACCCAAAAGGCTTTCAATTAAGCCGTTTGCTTAGCCGCGGCAATTTGCGCAGCGACTTCAGCAGCAAAGTCATCAACCTTCTTTTCAATACCTTCGCCCACTACGTACAGGGTAAAACCGTGCACTGTGGTCGCTTTTTCCTTGAGCATCTGCTCTACAGTTTGCTTGTCGTTCTTCACAAAAGACTGGTTAAACAAAGACACTTCCTTGAGGAATTTTTGCACTCCACCTTCGACGCGTTTGTTCACAATTTCTGCCGATTGGACCGGTTTTCCGGCAGCTGTTGCCACCGCCGCATCTTCGGCAGCCTTAGCCGCCGCAACCGAGCGCTCGCGGGCCACCAGCTCGGCAGGTACGTCAGCGCTAGAAAGTGATACGGGCTTCATAGCCGCCACATGCATGGCAACGTCTTTGGCTGCAACTTCGTCTCCTGCAAACTCCACCACAACGCCTATACGAGTTCCGTGCAGATAGGAAGCGACCTTGGCACCGGAAGCAAACCGTTTGAACCGGCGAAAGCTCATGTTCTCACCGATCTTTCCGATCAGCCCCTTGCGCACATCTTCCAGCGTCGGTCCAAACCCGTCTTGCGCGTAGGCCAAGGCACCCAATTCAGCTGCATCTGCCGGATTGTGCTTCGCAACCAAGCCAGCAGCCGCGTTGGCTAACGCCAGGAAACTGTCATTCTTTGTCACGAAATCGGTCTCGCAATTGACTTCAATCATGGCGCTTACATCCTGCGCCGCGGCCACCGCCACCACGCCTTCAGCAGTCACCCGAGAGGCGGCCTTGCCGGCTTTACTGCCCAATTTAACGCGCAGCAATTCCTCTGCCTTAGCCATATCCCCTTGCGCCTCTGTCAATGCCTTCTTGCATTCCATCATCGGTGCGTCCGTCTTTCCACGCAACTCTGCGACCATGCTTGCAGTAATAACAGTCATTGTGAAATCTCCATATCAGTTCAACAGATAAATAAATCTTAAAAAAAAGGGGCTAGCAAGCCCCCTTTGAGAGGGTTCAAAGGCGTTCACGCAGCCTCATCGACCTCTACGAATTCATCTTCGCCTTCGGCAACCACCGCTTTGACCAGATCGTCAACCGCGTTCGCACGGCCTTCCAGTACAGCGTCAGCAATTCCACGGGCATACAAAGTCACCGCTTTGGAGGAGTCGTCATTGCCCGGAATAACGTAATCGATACCCTCGGGAGAATGGTTGGAGTCCACTACGCCGATCAAGGGAATGCCCAACTTCCGGGCCTCAGAGACCGCAATTTTGTGGTAGCCGACGTCGATAACAAAAATCGCGTCGGGTAAGGTCACCATATCTTGGATGCCGCCGATGTCTTTTTCCAATTTCGCGAGTTCACGGGCAAACATCAGTTGCTCTTTCTTACTCATAGCGTCGAGTCCTGCTTCTTGCTCGATTTTCATGTCTTTGAGACGTTTGATCGATGTCTTCACAGTTTTGAAGTTCGTCAACATTCCACCAAGCCAGCGCTGATCTACGAACGGAACACCCGCACGTTGCGCCTCAGCGGCTACGGTTTCACGCGCTTGGCGCTTGGTTCCGACCATCAAAATCGTTCCCCGCTTAGCGGTCAACTGACGCACAAACTTGGCTGCATCCTGGAACATCGGCAAGGATTTTTCCAGATTAATAATGTGAATTTTGTTGCGATGTCCAAAGATGAACGGTGCCATCTTAGGGTTCCAAAAACGGGTCTGGTGTCCGAAGTGAACGCCCGCCTCCAACATTTCGCGCATAGTAACTGCCATGAATACTCCAAAGGTTAGGTCTTAAATCCGGTCCGCATTTCCCACGGTCAGACTCTGTCTGGACGAAGGACACCTTGGCTGGACTGGCTTGTGATTACCCGCTTGAGACCAAAGAAAACCCTTGGACCCAGCAAAGCTCATCGAGTTTACACCAACATGCCCCAAGAACCGCCCACTTCGGGGCCTCGGCGTGCAATTAACTGGCGGTACTTTCCTCGGATTTTGAACGCCCTTCGCGCTTAGGCAAAGGCTGAATGTCAAGTAGAACTTCCGTTTTGGACTCGTCTTTGTCATCCAAATCGACCGTTAACCGTCCACCCTCAGTCAAGCGACCAAACAGGAGTTCATCAGCCAGCGCTCGGCGAATAGTGTCCTGAATAAGCCGCTGCATCGGGCGTGCACCCATGAGCGGGTCAAACCCTTTCTTACCAAGGTGCTTGCGAAGCTTGTCGGTAAACGTGACGTCCACCTTCTTCTCCGCCAGTTGGGTCTCAAGTTGGAGCAGAAATTTGTCAACCACCCGCAAAATGACATTTTCGTCCAACGCTTTGAATCCAACGATTGCGTCCAAACGGTTGCGAAACTCTGGCGTAAACAGGCGCTTTATGTCAACCATTTCATCGCCTGATTCGCGGGGATTGGTAAAACCAATCGTTGCCTTGTTCATCGTCTCGGCACCTGCGTTGGTCGTCATGATGATGATGACGTTTCGGAAATCCGCTTTGCGTCCATTGTTATCGGTCAAAGTTCCATGGTCCATCACCTGCAGCAGCACATTGAAGATGTCGGGGTGGGCCTTCTCGATTTCGTCCAATAGCAGCACGCAGTGGGGCTTCTTGGTCACAGCCTCGGTCAAAAGTCCACCTTGGTCAAATCCCACATATCCAGGCGGTGCGCCAATGAGTCGGCTCACCGCATGGCGCTCCATGTATTCGCTCATATCAAAACGAATCAGGTCAATGCCCATGATGTAAGCCAACTGCTTGGCCGCTTCCGTTTTTCCGACCCCAGTGGGACCGCTGAACAAAAATGAACCAATAGGCTTGTCCCCTTTGCCTAGGCCGGAGCGCGCCATTTTGACTGCCGAAGCCAAAATATCCACGGCTTTGTCTTGCCCAAACACCACACTCTTGAGGTCGCGGTCCAGTGTCTTGAGTTTGCCTCGGTCGTCATTAGAAACATTCGCAGCAGGGATGCGAGCAATTTTGGCCACAATTTCCTCCACCTCTGTCTTGGTGATGGTTTTCTTGCGCTTCCCGGGCGGCAAAATTTGCTGCGCAGCGCCCGCCTCGTCAATCACGTCAATCGCCTTATCGGGAAGATGCCGATCATTAATGTATTTGGCACTGAGTTCAGCTGCCGCCTGAAGCGCTGCGAGGGCATATTTAACCTTGTGGTGTTCTTCAAACCGCGACTTCAGACCCTTGAGGATTTCAACTGTTTGCTCCACTGTGGGTTCGACCACGTCAATTTTCTGAAACCGACGCGACAGTGCCGCATCTTTTTCAAAAATGCCACGGTACTCGGTAAATGTGGTCGCACCGATACACTTGAGCTGCCCAGAACTCAAGCTAGGTTTCAACAAGTTGGAGGCGTCCAAAGTGCCACCTGAAGCGGCGCCTGCGCCGATCAGGGTGTGGATTTCATCGATAAACAGAACCGCATTGGGACGATCCTTCAAGGCCTTTAGAACGCCCTTCAGGCGCTGTTCAAAGTCGCCTCGGTACTTAGTTCCAGCCAGCAATGCTCCCATATCCAAGGAATAAACGACGGACTCTGCCAACACGTCTGGCACGTCTTTTTGGGAAATTCTCCAAGCCAGCCCCTCTGCGATGGCCGTCTTTCCAACTCCGGCTTCGCCCACCAAAAGGGGGTTGTTTTTGCGCCTCCGACACAGGATCTGAATAACCCTCTCGACCTCATACTCTCGGCCAATCAAGGGATCAATTTTCCCGTCTTTCGCCAATTGATTAAGGTTTTGCGTGTACTGCTCGAGTGGTGAGGCCTTTTCATTCTTCTCAGACGTTGTCTCCTCGCCATCTGCAGCACTCTCGCCACTCTTAGTAACTTCAGGCGGATCGCTTTTCTTGATCCCATGTGCAATGAAGTTCACCACGTCCAGTCGCGTCACGCCTTGCTGGTGCAAATAATAGACGGCATGTGAATCCTTTTCGCCAAAGATGGCCACCAGCACGTTGCTCCCCATGACTTCTTTTTTCCCACTACCGGTGGACTGCACGTGCATGATGGCGCGCTGAATCACCCTCTGGAACCCCAGTGTGGGCTGCGTGTCAACATCGTCCAAGCCGGCCACCTGCGGCGTGTTGTCTTTGATAAAGTGATTCAGCGACTTTCGCAACTCATCAACATTTGCGGAGCAAGCGCGCAACACCTCTGCCGCGCTGGGGTTGTCCAGCAATGCCAGGAGCAAATGCTCCACCGTAATGAACTCATGCCGCTGCTGCCGGGCCTCGACAAACGCCATGTGCAAACTGACTTCTAATTCTTGGGCGATCATGTCGTTTCCTTTACCTTATTCAATGTTTATGGGGTGTCACTCATACCCACGGGAAAAACCTGCCAGTTACCTTTACCGCTTCAAAGCCCTGCAGGCTCACTGACACACTGCAACGGATGCCCCGCCTTTTGCGCAGCATCCATCACCTGATCCACCTTCGTTGCCGCAACATCCTTGGAGTACACGCCGCACACGCCTTTGCCATCCAAATGGATTTTCAGCATTATTTGGGTCGCCGTTTCCAAATCCTTGGAAAAAAACTCTTGAATAACCAAAACCACGAACTCCATCGGAGTGAAATCGTCATTCAGCATCAAAACCTGGTGCATCGCGGGAGGCTTTACCTTCAACGGGATTCGCTCCAACACCACCGCACCACCATCGTCGTGCTTGGGTTTTTGCAGGGGTAATTGAACTGGGAGTTTAGGAGGTGTACTGGCCATGCTTTGATTTTATCGGTGCGACCATCGTATCGCAGTCAGAAGGGTAATTGGTGTTGTGCCCCCTGAATTCAAGCGGCAAAAACAAAATCGCCCGAAACGCGTCTGCGTCTCGGGCGATCGGTGCCAAAGGGGTCCACCCCAAGCGGCTTCGGCTGTGGTTCGGTTACATGTGGTCGATCATGACCTGGCCAAATCCTGAGCAACTTACCTGCGTTGCACCGTCCATCAGGCGGGCAAAGTCATAGGTCACCTTTTTGCTTTGGATGGATTTTTGCATCGAGCTGATGATCAGATCTGCAGCTTCTTTCCATCCCATATGACGCAACATCATTTCAGCAGACAGAATTTCCGATCCCGGGTTCACGTAATCTTTTCCCGCGTACTTGGGGGCCGTTCCGTGGGTTGCTTCGAACATCGCCACCGTATCGCTCAAGTTGGCCCCCGGAGCGATGCCGATGCCACCGACTTGGGCGGCTAATGCGTCCGATACGTAGTCGCCGTTCAGGTTCAGGGTCGCAATAACACTGTATTCAGCCGGCCGCAGCAAGATTTGCTGTAAGAACGCGTCGGCAATGCTGTCCTTTACGACGATTTCTTTGCCTGTCTTTGGGTTCTTGAATTTGCACCATGGGCCACCATCGATAAGTTCTGCGCCAAACTCTTTTTGGGCAAGGCCGTAGGCCCAGTCACGGAATCCACCCTCCGTGTACTTCATGATGTTGCCTTTGTGGACGATAGTCAGGCTGGGTTTGTCATTGTCAATGGTGTACTGCAACGCTTTTCGCACCAAACGCTCGGTGCCTTCCCGGGAAACCGGTTTGATGCCGATGCCTGAAGTATTTGGGAAGCGGATCTTCTTAACACCCATCTCATCTTGCAAAAATTTAATGAGTTTTTTCGCTTTCTCAGACTCGGCTTCGAACTCGATGCCGGCATAAATGTCCTCAGAATTTTCCCGAAAAATAACCATGTTGGTTTTTTGCGGCTCCTTCACAGGGCTTGGCACGCCAGCGAAATACTGAATGGGACGCAAACACACATAAAGATCCAATTCCTGGCGCAAAGCCACATTGAGTGACCGAATGCCGCCGCCCACTGGGGTGGTCAGCGGGCCTTTGATGGACACCACGAAATCACGAATAGCGTGCAAAGTTTCCTCTGGCAACCACACGTCCGGTCCGTACACATTGGTTGACTTTTCACCGGCAAAAACCTCCATCCAATGAATTTTCCGGGCGCCGGCATAGGCCTTGGCCACTGCGGCATCCACAACTTTGAGCATGACTGGTGTGATGTCGAGTCCCGTTCCGTCACCCTCAATGAAGGGAATGATCGGGTGATCTGGCACATTCAACGACAAATCGGGGTTAACCGTGATCTTTTTGCCTTCAGTGGGGATTTTTATGTGCTGGTACATGACGAGGGTCTCTGGTATGTGAACGCGGGCAAATGGTGGACTTTGCGCCTTTCTCAGATGCTTTTGCCACCGACAGAAATTAATTTTATCCCCAAACAATTACGGGAATCTGTCAAAAAGGGCCCCATTTGCGAAGCCCCTCCTCAGTCCAATCAAGTGGAAATTCCTTTGGTCAACCCTCAGAGTCGGGCCTGCGGGAACGGTGCCGCAGGGACCACATTCCTGAGCGCGGGTGGTCGACTTTCATCGACAATACGCCCATGCGCCCTATTCGCCTGACCCTGCTTCTGAGCCTTTTTGGACCATTTTTTTTGGTTTTGGCGCAACCAGCGCCCCAGATGAACTTGCCACGAACAACCTTGGGAATCGGCATTCATCAGATTCAAGTCCAGGTGGCGACGACCCCAGAGCAACAAGCAACGGGGCTGATGTTTCGTACCGATATGCCTGCCCACGAGGGAATGCTTTTTGTTTTTGGTACCCCCAGCCAGCAGTGTTTTTGGATGAAAAATACCCTGATCAACCTCACGGCAGCCTTCGTGTCTGACGATGGGACCATCGTCAATACAGAAGACATGCAAGCCCAAACCACGGTCTCTCATTGCTCCGCCAAGCCGGTTCGGTTCGTGCTCGAAGTCAATCAGGGTTGGTTTGCAAAGAAAGGCATCAAATCGGGCACGAAAATCACCGGTATCCCGTTCACATCAAGCCGCTAATCCGGCCTGCGCCACCCCGGCGTCTCTGCGGCAACCCGAACCGCCAGCGCCAAAGCCAATTCAAGGCAAGACGCCCAGAGGCTTGTATTCCAAAAGTTACCCCGCTAATTTCGACCGCTCGGCTAGGACCACCTTACTCCCAGCATTTTCCTTGACAAATGCTTCAAAAACAGTTGCCCTGCGCGACCGGCCACCGTGTCTTTGTCACCCCTTGGGCAATGGCTTCTAAGTCGCACCGAAAATGAAATCGTTGCAGATTGCCAAAAAAAGTTCTTGCAAAAAAATAAATGCTGGATGAAAATACAGTTACTGGATGGTTAAACAGTATGTTTGCAAACCCAGTCTATGCAGCCCACTTCAAGGAGCCCGTATGCTTGACAAGCCAAAACTCACCGCACGCCAGCAACAGATTTTGACGCTGATTGAAAATGCCATCTCGCAAACTGGCGCACCGCCTACGCGCGCCGAAATAGCGGATGAACTAGGCTTCAAGTCGGCCAATGCTGCCGAGGAACACCTCCAGGCCTTAGCCCGCAAAGGAGTGATCGAGTTAGTTAGCGGTACTTCGCGCGGCATTCGCCTACGCGGACACTCTCTGCGCGATCTAAACACATCACGCAGCAAGCAATTTTCAATGCCACTGCCGGGTTTTGCGCAATTAGCCTTGCCCTTGATTGGCAGAGTTGCAGCGGGCTCACCCATTTTGGCGCAAGAGCATGTGGACCAAACCTACTACGTGGAGCACAGCCTGTTTCAACGTCAACCAGACTATTTGCTCAAGGTACGTGGTATGTCCATGCGGGATGCCGGCATCATGGATGGCGACCTGCTCGCTGTACAAGCAAGTAAAGAAGCAAAAAACGGCCAAATCATCGTAGCCCGCATTGGCGAAGAGGTCACCGTGAAGCGCTTTCGTCGAAACAAGCACCTCATTGAGTTGCATCCTGAAAACCCAGACTTTCAAATCATTGTGGTGGAGCCCGGTGAGCCCTTTGAGATCGAGGGACTAGCCGTAGGGCTGATTCGAAACACCATGTTGATGTAACCAATTTATAGAGGCCACTTCCATGCTGCACCCGCTTTCCGCTCCCCGTGTTTCGGCTACTCTTTACAAATTGGCAGATTGGCTCACCTCCCCTGGACAGCACCGTGGGAACCCCTTTTCGACGACCCCAAAACCAATGCAGGCCACCATTCGCCCCCTAAAAAAGGGCACAACCCTAGACGGCCTCAGCCCGCGCAGCGTCAGGTTGATATCGCAACAGCGCCCTTTACGAGTCCTGCGGGTGGTGGATCCGGGGGAATCCCGCAATGCCATCGGACGCATAGTCATTTCTGGACGTATGGCCGACGTTTGCGCAGAGTTGGACCGACTGGCGCTTCGGGAAAGCGCATTCGCATAAGCGTTGATTCCGAAACGCCTTCAATAGGTCTGCAGACACTCAGGCGACAAAATTTCCGGATTGGACGGGCGCAGGCGGTCACAATGGGGCAATGAGGCCCCGTGTACTGTTTTTCCAAACCCATGGATGAACCAATTCTCACCATCGAAGAGCGCACCGCAATCAATGCGGGGCGTTGGTTTTCCACACTTTCGCCGTCACTTAAGCACGATATTTTGCGATGTGCTTATGTTCGCCGCTACCGGGATGGAGACCTAATCGCAGCGCGCGGTGAGCCGCCCGAGGAGTGGGTAGCCTGCGCAAAAGGCGCTGTTCGGGTGAGCTCCACTTCGATTTCTGGCAAACAAATCACCCTGACGTATGTCGAGCCAGGAATTTGGTTTGGTGACGTAGCCATTTTTGATGGCGACAGGCGCACGCACGACGCCTATGCCCACGGGGAAAGTACCACCCTTTGCGTGGCCAAAGCGGATTTCAAAAAAATTCTGGCTGCCCACGTAGAGCTTTATGAAGCATTGCTTCGCCTACATGCCCGTAGGATCCGCCAACTCTATGGACTGGTAGAAGACCTCAACACCTTGCCACTGCGGGCAAGGTTGGCTAAGCAACTCTTGCATTTGGTGCGAAGTTATGGCGTCCCGTCACTGAGCAACGGCAGTGAGGTCCGTATTGGGCTGCAGTTGGCGCAAGAAGAATTGGCCCAATTGCTGGGTGCTTCCCGCCAGCGCGTTAACCAAGAGCTCAAATCCATGGAGCGGGACAACACCATACGAATCGAACCGGGCGGGTTGGTGGTGTGCGACCGGGAAGCACTGCTGCGGGTCGCCGAGGCTAACCTTTAAGTCGACCAGTTTTGAAACTTTTATTGGCAACAAACCATGAGTGATTTCGAACATTTCGTTGGAACCCAGGCCGTTGCCAATCACCACGCTTTTGACATTACAGCCTTGTCCGTATGGCTGACAATGAATCTGCCTGGATTTGAAGGGCCACTCGTTGTCGAATCTTTCAAGGGTGGTCAAAGCAACCCCACGTACAAATTATTAACACCCGGTCGAAGCTACGTTATGCGAGCGAAACCCGGCCCGGTGGCCAAACTCCTGCCGTCAGCCCACGCCATCGAACGCGAGTTTGTCGTTATGCGCGGGTTGGCAGGAACCGCGGTCCCGGTTCCCCAAATGCACTGCCTTTGCGAAGATGAATCCGTCATTGGGCGTGCCTTCTACATCATGGAGTTTATTGAAGGCCGGATTTTGTGGGATCAAACGCTGCCGAAGATGACAGCGAGTCAACGCGGCGCCATCTACGCTGAAATGAACCGCGTAATGGCTGCGCTGCATTGCGTCAACTTTGCTGAGCAGGGCTTGGCCCAATATGGCCGGCCCGGCAACTACTTCGAACGGCAAATTGCCCGCTGGAGCAAGCAATACGTGGCTTCGATCACGCAACCGATACCGGAAATGGACCACTTGATCGCATGGCTGCCCCAACACATTCCCGCAATGGCGAAGTCCGAGGCGATGGTGAGCATCGTCCACGGAGATTTTCGACTGGACAACCTGATCTTCCATCCGACTGAAGCGCGCATCCTCGCTGTGCTGGACTGGGAATTGTCAACTCTGGGCCATCCGCTGGCCGATTTCAGCTACCACGCGATGGCTTGGAACATTCCGGCGGGAAGCTTTCGCGGTATCGCCGACATTGATGTGGAGGCTCTCGGCATTCCAACACAGGACGAATACATCCGCATGTATTGCGGGCACACGCACCTCGTTAGTCCGCAGGACTTGCGAGCGGATTGGAATTTTTATATGGCCTACAACATGTTTCGCATTGCCGCGATTTTGCAAGGCATCGCAAAGCGGGTGGAAGCGGGGACTGCTTCCAGCGCACAAGCTGTGGCTTCAGGCGCAGGCGCCAAACCTTTGGCAAAACTCGCCTGGCAATTTGCGCAAAAAGCATAGCCGAGCAAATCAACGTTCTCACCACCCAACCTATCGATCGGAAACGCCATGGACTTCGAATACTCAGAAAAAACAAAGTCACTGCAAGCCAAACTCTTGGCCTTTATGGACGAACACATTTACCCCGCCGAGGGCGCTTACCACGCAGAGATCGAAGCCAATACGATGGCGGGCAAGCGCTGGACCCCCTTGCAAACGATTGAAAGCCTGAAGGTAAAAGCACAAGCGGCAGGATTGTGGAATCTGTTTTTGCCTGTCGACAGCGCAGAAGCGTCGGGATACCACGGGGCGGGTTTAACCAACCAAGAGTACGCCCCACTGGCTGAAATCATGGGACGCGCCATATGGTCCAGCGAAGTCTTTAATTGTTCTGCGCCTGATACAGGCAATATGGAAACCATCGCGCGATATGGATCCGATGCCAATAAAGCGCATTGGCTCAAGCCGCTTCTGGAGGGCAAGATTCGCTCAGCGTTTGCTATGACCGAGCCTGAAGTCGCATCTAGCGATGCAACGAATATCGCCACGCGCATTGAGCGTGATGGTGACGACTATGTGATCAACGGTCGCAAGTGGTGGACCTCGGGCGCTGGTGATCCACGCTGTGCCATCTTTATTGTGATGGGTAAGACCGACCCAGAAGCCGCACGCCACTCCCAGCAAAGCATGGTTCTGGTTCCTGCAGATACAAAGGGAATCACAATTGTTCGTCCACTGACCGTTTTTGGCTACGACGACGCTCCACACGGCCACATGGAAGTATTGTTTGACAACGTACGGGTCCCCACCAGCAATATCTTGTTAGGTGAAGGTCGGGGGTTTGAAATTGCGCAAGGCCGCCTAGGACCAGGACGCATTCACCACTGCATGCGACTGATTGGTTTGGCCGAGCGCGCGTTGGAACTCATGTGCAAGCGCGCGTCCTCACGCATCGCCTTCGGAAAATCCATCGCGGCACAGACAGTGACCCAAGAACGCATTGCCGAATCGCGTTGCAAGATCGATATGGCGCGACTGTTAACGCTCAAAGCCGCCTGGATGATGGACTTAGGCGGGAACAAATACGCTAAAAACGAAATCGCCATGATTAAGGTCGTTGCACCCAATATGGCCTGCCAAGTCATCGACTGGGCCATGCAAGTCCATGGCGCGGGCGGCATGTGCGACGATTTCCCGTTGGCCTACAGCTACACCATGTCCCGCACCTTGCGATTTGCTGATGGCCCCGACGAGGTGCACCGCAATGCTATCGCCAAACTGGAGTTGGGCAAATACGCACTCCACCCGAAAGAAGTTGAAATGCCCGTCACGCGGGGCTGCTAGCGGTCGGTGGTTTGCCCGGGCGCAAAGAACTGCGCCTGGCTCAAACTGCAAATCAGTGCAGATGCCGGGGTTTGCGCCCACCACCGTGACCGCTGCCGAACCCAGATCCAGGACCGCGGGGAGGTCTTCCGATTTCCAAAGAGTTCACTAACGCGTCAAAGCGTTGCGCGAAGAGTTTGTCGACCTCAGCCACAATGCCGCCGAGCTCGGCGCCATCAAAGTGCCGCTCCATCATGCTGATGACATCCTGCACCAACAAGTCGCGTTGAACCTGCATGATCGCAGCAGGGTTAGGGCCCACAAACAGCATTATGAAGTCATCGCGCGACTCACCGTCTGAAGCCTGCTCATCGTCATTGTCAAAGTCGGCATCGTAAAAAGTCACCTCAATAGCGGCCCCGGCCGCAGCGACTTCATTGAGGTTCATGCAAACCTCATCCAAAACCTGTCGAAAATCATCATCGCCGGCCACTGTCCAGCAGATTTGGAGCAGATGCTCCTCCAACACGAAAGCGATTCCCGGTTCGTCTTCATAGGCGCTAGCGGCGGCATCAGCCAAGTTTCCGGCTCCTGAATACAGCCATAAGGGCTTGAGTGCGTCTTGCAGATCGTCGAAATTTACATCGGACTTCAATGCAAGTTGGCCGTGCACGTGAATCTCAAAAGGTGTGTGATAGCGTGGCATGTGATGACTGGTAAACGGGCTGCTTTTAGGACTTGATCCGATGTTGCTCTTAGCGACTATCGGTGAGTGTAGTTGGTGCCCGAGACCGGAATCGAACCGGTACGCCCGTTATTCACGAAGCGGCGGATTTTAAGTCCGATGTGTCTACCAATTTCACCACTCGGGCAAAGGCTTACAAGTCTATGGAGGCGCGGTCCGGAGTCGAACCGGACTAACCGGATTTGCAATCCGGGGCATAACCGCTTTGCTACCGCGCCATCTTCTAAAGCCTCAACTTAACTCAAACACTCCGGTAACAAAAAAAGGGAAGCGCTTGGCTTCCCTTTCAGAATGTGGAGCGGGAAAAGAGTCTCGAACTCTCGACCTCAACCTTGGCAAGGTTGCGCTCTACCAACTGAGCTATTCCCGCGTTTCGTCTCAAATTATAGCGTGTTTTCAATTCGCTTTCACCGCGACCGCAAATGCAGCTACGAAAACTTAGCGCCTTAGTGTTTCAATGTATCTTGAACGCCAGATCCAGGAACCACGACGGTAACCGGGGCCACAGGCGCCTCGTCCTCCGCCAGTGCGATCGGCTGCGACACCAAGGCCAATTCCAACACTTTATCAATCCAACGCACCGGAATAATTTCAAGTCCGTTCTTCACATTTTCCGGTATTTCTTGCAAATCTTTGGCATTGGCCTCGGGTATCAGTACGGTTTTAATCCCACCGCGCAGTGCAGCAAGCAGTTTTTCCTTCAGGCCACCAATTTCGGTAATCTCGCCGCGAAGGGTGATCTCACCCGTCATCGCCACATCACCGCGGACGGCAATGCCTGTGAGCGCGGACACAAAAGCGGTCGCCATTGCAGCTCCGGCACTGGGTCCGTCTTTTGGAGTTGCTCCGTCCGGGACATGGATGTGAATATCTTTTTTCTCAAATGCCTCATCCTTTATACCAAGGCGTTTGGCGCGACTACGCACCACCGTGCGCGCAGCTTCCACCGATTCTTTCATCACATCCCCTAGCGAACCCGTACGCGTAATTACGCCTTTGCCTGGAATCAGCGCAGCCTCAATGGTCAGTAAATCGCCGCCCACTTCGGTCCAAGCCAATCCGACGACTTGACCCACTTGGTTCAGCTCTTCTGCTCGGCCATAACTAAACTTGCGCACTCCCAAATAGTCGTTGAGGTTGTCTGCAGTCACGCTTACCTTGGGCGACAACTTTTTCAGCAACAATCCTTTAACCACTTTGCGACAGATCTTGGACAGTTCACGCTCCAAGGAGCGCACGCCCGCCTCGCGGGTGTAGTAGCGAACGATGTCTCGAACGGCATCCTCCGAAATCGCAAGCTCCGCGTCCTTGACGCCGTTGTTCTTCATCTGTTTTGGCAGCAAGTACGTAATCGCAATGTTGGTCTTCTCGTCCTCGGTGTAACCCGACAGGCGGATAACTTCCATGCGGTCCAGCAGTGCCGGGGGAATGTTCATTGAATTAGACGTAGCCACGAACATGACGTCACTCAGGTCATAGTCCACTTCCACATAATGATCACCAAATTTATGGTTCTGTTCGGGGTCCAAAACTTCAAGCAACGCGCTGCTAGGGTCGCCTCGGAAATCCGTACCCAGCTTGTCGATTTCATCGAGCAAAAACAATGGATTGCGGGTTCCAACCTTGCTAAGGCTTTGCAGCACTTTTCCTGGCATAGCGCCTATATAAGTGCGTCTATGACCACGGATTTCTGCCTCATCACGCATGCCGCCCAGTGCCATACGGACATATTTACGCCCCGTCGCTTTGGCAATTGACTGCCCCAGTGAGGTCTTTCCGACCCCGGGAGGACCAACTAAACACAAAATCGGCGCCTTGACCTTGTCCACGCGTTGTTGAACTGCCAAATACTCCAGTATCCGGTCCTTTACCTTGTCCAAGCCGTAATGGTCTTGGTTTAGAACGGTTTCGGCGTTTCCCAAGTCGTGCTTTATCTTTGTTTTGGTAGCCCACGGCAAACCGGTCAATACGTCTATGTAATTGCGCACCACCGTGGCTTCAGCAGACATGGGAGACATGAGCTTGAGCTTTTTAAGCTCTCCTTCGGCCTTCTTCAGTGCCTCTTTAGGCATCTTTGCGGCTTTGATTTTTTTCTCAATTTCTTCGATGTCGGCACCGTCTTCACCATCACCCAACTCTTTTTGAATGGCTTTTACCTGCTCATTGAGATAAAAATCTCGTTGGTTTTTTTCCATCTGCCGTTTTACACGGCCACGAATTTTTTTGTCTACATTGAGAATGTCAACTTCCCGCTCAATTTGTTCGAACAAATTCTCCAGTCGGGCTTTGACAGCAGAAATGGCCAAAATCGCCTGCTTGCTTTCCAACTTCAACGGCAAATGCGCAGCGATCGTGTCAGCCAAGCGGCCGGGATCGTCAATGCTGGCAATCGACGTCAGGATTTCAGGAGGAATTTTCTTGTTAAGTTTGACGTATTGATCGAACTGCTGCATCACCGCCCGACGAAGTGCTTCTATTTCGCTGGTGCTATTTTTGTCCAAAGCCTCAACGCTGGTGGCAGAGAGCTCGATCGGCGTGACCAGGGCAACAAAATGCGACTCTCCATCGTCAATCCGATTCACGGTTGCGCGCTGGTGACCTTCCACCAGCACCTTGACCGTGCCATCGGGCAACTTGAGCATTTGCAAAATGGTCGATATGCAACCTACTTCAAACATGTCGCTGACCAAGGGATCATCCTTGGCAGCTGTCTTTTGCGCCACCAACATGATTCGTCGCTCGGCATCCATGGCCGCTTCAAGAGCTTTTATGCTTTTGGGGCGCCCCACAAACAAGGGAATCACCATGTGGGGAAATACGACCACGTCGCGCAGCGGCAACATGGGCAGATCAATTGGAATCGCAGCGAGAGGGGTGTGACCAGACATAAAAACCTTTTTGTTACTCGTTGGATATGGCACGGTTTACTTCGATTTCAAGCGCTATCGGAAAACTGTCCCAGCCTGCAAAGCAAGCCGAACACACTGCATATAACCACACGGCCTAAAGCCCGGCCCAAAATCAGGCTTTTTTCGCCAACTCTCGATAAACCAGTAACGGCGGATGGTTTTCCTCAATGGTAGACGCATCGACCACTACCTTTTCAACATCGTTGGAATCCGGCAGTTGGTACATGGTACCCAACAACGATTGCTCCAAGATCGACCGCAAGCCGCGCGCCCCGGTCTTTCGTGAAAGTGCCTGCTTGGCAATGGCCCGCAGCGCGTCGGGTCGAATTTCCAACTCTGCACCTTCCATCGCAATGAGTTTGGCGTATTGCTTTACCAAGGCGTTTTTCGGTTCGGTCAGAATTTGCACCATCGCATCTTCGGTCAGTTCGGCCAGCGTAGCCACTACCGGCATGCGACCTACCAGCTCGGGGATCAAACCAAACTTGATGAGATCCTCGGGTTCCACGTCTTTAAACACCTCAGTCAAGCTGCGCTGCGCTTTGCTCATGACAGTCGCTCCAAACCCAATGCCGGAGGACTGCGTGCGGTTTTCAATGACTTTTTCCAGACCCGAAAATGCGCCACCACAAATGAACAAAATATTGGTTGTGTCGATTTGCACAAAGTCCTGGTTCGGGTGCTTGCGCCCACCTTGCGGTGGCACGCTGGCCATGGTGCCTTCGATCAGCTTGAGTAAAGCCTGTTGTACGCCCTCGCCCGAAACATCACGGGTAATGGACGGGTTGTCCGATTTGCGCGAAATTTTGTCGATTTCATCGATGTAAACAATGCCGCGTTGGGCGCGCTCCACCTCGTAATTGCAACTTTGCAAGAGCTTA
>CANHZG010000021.1 GCA_947464995.1 Comamonadaceae bacterium
CGCGGCCAGCACGGGGGAAGACATCACCCCTTCGCGCGCCTTCATCCAGTTGTAGTTGCCCTTGACGGTGTTGATCTCGCCGTTGTGCGCCACATAGCGGTAGGGGTGGGCCAGCGGCCACTCGGGGAAGGTATTGGTTGAGAAGCGCTGGTGCACCAGGCCCAGGGCAGAAACGCAGCGCGGGTCTTGCAGATCGTAAAAATAGGTGCCCACCTGGTCGGCCAGCAGCAGGCCCTTGTAAATCACGGTGCGACTGGACATGCTCGGAACGTAGTATTCCTTGCTGTGCTTCAGATTGAGGTGCTGAATGGCGGCGCTGGCGGTCTTGCGGATCACATACAACTTGCGCTCCAGCGCGTCTTGCACGATGACGTCGTTACCGCGGCCAATGAACACCTGGCGGATGATGGGTTCTTTTTCCCGCACTGTGGGCGACATGGGCATGTCCAGGTTGACTGGCACATCGCGCCAGCCCAGCAATACCTGGCCTTCGGCTTTGATGGCGCGCTCCATCTCCTGTTCGCACGCCATGCGCGAGGCGTGCTCCTTGGGCAAAAAGATCATGCCCACGCCGTATTCGCCAGCAGCAGGGAGCCTGACCCCGTTCAAGGCCATCTCTTCGCGGTACAGCGCGTCGGGCAGCTGAATCAGGATGCCCGCACCGTCCCCCATGAGTTTGTCGGCGCCTACCGCACCCCGGTGGTCCAGGTTTTCGAGAATCTTGAGCGCGTTGGCCACGATGCTGTGGCTCTTCTCACCCCGGATATGGGCCACAAAACCCACACCGCAAGCATCATGCTCGTGGCCGGACGCATACAAGCCGTGGTCCTGAAGGTGCTTGATTTCGGCAACGGTCGCCATGGCGCACTCCTGAAAATTTACAAAGGACAAAAAGCATACCGCACTGCAACAAAACCACCAAGCAATTTAATTGGGGTCAGATTCCAATTAAATTTATGGAAAAATCAGGTTTCATTAATTGGGGACAGAGTAAATTTTCGTTGTTTCATTGGGAAATTTAGGCCCGCAGCGGGTGATTCGGGCTACTTCACGGCCAACGGCGGACGTCCAGCCGCTGTTTTACTGACCCGCCGTGGGGTGATTTTTTGCAAATCTGCAACAAATTGCGGCTCCCCCAAGGCCCAGCCGCGCAGAGTCGCATCCGTCAAAGCCGCTTGCTGCACCGAAGCAATGCCCGTTTGCACCAAGTTGGCATAGGCTACCTCGCGCGCAAACGGCGTATTGCCCAGTTCCCAAAACAACGGATGCGGCGTTAGCCAGGGCTCGGCGCGCTGGCCTGTGTGGTGGGCATAACTAGACCAGCGGTAGTCGCCTGGTTGCTGCACCATGCCCGCACGCACCGGATTCAGGTCGATATAGGCCATGCAGGCAAGCAAATAGCGCTCGCTTTGAATCAAACTCGATTTGAAGCGCCCCTCCCAAAGCGTACCGGTGCGTTGCTGGCGACCATTGAAATAGCGCACGTAGCGCCGCCCCACCGCTTGCATCATCTGAGCGAGGCCTTGGCTGGTGTTGGGCGTGGCCAACAAATGAAAGTGGTTGTCCATCAGCACATAAGCATGCACCGCCACGTCACCGGCTTTGGCATGCTCTGAGAGCAGTTCCAGCAACAACTGGCGGTCGCCATCACTGGCAAAGATGGCTTGCCGGTTGTTGCCGCGTTGGATCAGATGGTGGGCGTAACCGGGGACGGTGAGGCGGGGAAGGCGGGCCATTAAATTGGAATCTGACCCCAATTATTTGGGTGCCTTGGAGATGCGCACCTTGCCACCGGTAGTGACCAAAATCACGGCATCGCCGGGGGCTAGCACTTCGGTGCCCTTGGCTTGCACAACGGCGCGGCGGTCGCCGCTTTTGAGCTGCACGATGATCTCAACTGCTTCTTCTTTGGTGCTCATGCGCTCAATGGCGTTACCAGCCGCGGCGCCTGCCACCGCGCCCAGCACGCCGAGCACGTTTTGCTCGCGCTGCACGCCGCTACCGGCTGAACCAGCGATTGCACCCACCACGCCACCCACGGCGCCACCGATGCCGCTTTGGCTACCGTCCACGGTGACCGTGCGCACCGACAAAACCACGGCGTCCTGGATTTGGGACAGCGTTTGCGTGTCTGAGCGGCGAATCATGTCGGGGCTGCTGTTTGCGCAAGCGGCCAGCGTGGCGATAACAGCCACGGTAAGGGTTAACGAGATCAGTTTTTTCATGGAAATTCCTCCTGGGGATACAAAATAATTTTTCAACACCGCCGCATCGGCAAACGTCCAGAGCCACTGGCCCCAGGCCCTTAACGCACCGGGCTCAGATTTGGTTGTCCATAAGCGCTGCCGCTGAATTGTCCCGCACGCCTGTAAACCGGGTGTCAAGCAGGGCCTCCAGGCCAAATTCTTTCAACACGGCCCGCAAGCGCTCGGCCGCCGCCCGTTTCTTTTGGCCGGTGTAGCGCGCCAAAATCAGTTCGTTTTTCATGCTGTGCTCCCAGCCCACCAGCTCGGTCACCGTCACCTGGTAGCCCATGGCCTCTAGGTACAGGCAGCGCAACACATTGGTGAGCTGGCTACCCAGCTCGCGGGCGTGAAGCGGGTGGCGCCACAGTTCGGCCAGCGGCGTGCGCGCCAGCATCAACGCGCGGCTGCCACCCAAATGGCGGGCCACCTCGGCCTGGCAACACGGCACCAGCGCAAAGGCGCGCGCGCGCTTGGCCAGGCCAAAGGCGATGGCGTCGTCGGTGGCCGTGTCGCAGGCGTGCAGCGCGGTTACCAGGTCAATTTGCGCTGGCAAATCCGCCGACGCGGTGGACTGGGCCACGCTCAGGTTCAAAAACGCCATGCGTGAAAAGCCAAGGTGCCGGGCCAGCACTTGGGACTTTTCCACCAGTTCGGCTCGGGTTTCGATGCCATAGACGTGGCCCGTGGACCGCGACTTGAAAAACAGGTCGTACAGGATAAAACCCAGATACGACTTGCCAGCGCCGTGGTCGGCCACGGTCAGGCCATCATCAGCCAAGCCGTCGGCATGGGGCCGCTCAGGCAGCTCCAACAGCAGCTTCTCCAAAAACTTGTACAGGTGGTAGACCTGCTTGAGCTTGCGCCTGGAGTCCTGGTTGAGACGACCCTCACGGGTCAGGATGTGCAGCTCTTGCAAGAGCGCGAACGACTGGCCTGGGCGGATGGCTTGGCGAACTTCTTCGCTGAGCACTGGCGCGTGCGGGGAACCGGCATCCGAGCGCAAATTTTGCGAGGCTTTGCGCATGTCAGCCCCAAACGGCGTTGAAGCGGCGTGACGCTTGGTTGGCTTGGCGGTCGCTCGTTCGGTCATAGCGCAGTATCGCCGCCTGGGCCCGCCGCAGGCTCCTTAGGGGCCGGACCCACATCAAGTGCTTGCCAGCCGGCTTGGCCTAGGGCACGCAGGGTTTCCATGTTGTGTTCGTAAATCAGCGCCGCGTCCGGGAATGCAGCCACCGCGCGGTCTATGCTTTCCTCGCGCAGCAGATGCAAGATGGGATAGGGCGCCCGGTTGGTGTAGTGGCTGATGTCGTCCGGCGCGGCGTCGGCAAACTGGAACTGCGGGTGAAAGCTGGCGATTTGAAACACCCCGTCCAGGTGCATTTTGCGCAGCAGTCGGTCGGCGCGGTCCAAAAAGTCGTTGAAATCCCAAAAGTCTGTTAGGGCAAGGGGCGCGATCAGCAGCGTGGTGTCCCGCAGCGCGGCCGGCGTGTCGTGCAACTCAGCCAAGGCCTGCTTCAGGTCCACCAACAGGGCCTGCGCATCGTCGGCCTGACTCACGGCGTAATGCACCTGACCCTTGGCCTGCACGCCTTTGGCAAACGGGCACAGGTTCAGGCCAATGACGGCGCGCTCCACCCAGCGGCGAGTGGCGGCGATCACGACTTCTGAGGGTGCAGACACCTTCGTCATGCCAACAAGCGCTGGCCTGTCAGTCGCTCGTGCTCGCGCGCGGCAAAGCGGTCGGTCATACCGGCGATGTAATCAGCAACCGTGCGCGGCACATCCGGCGCAGCCGCGCCAACCGGACGCAACGCGCTGCCGGTTTGCATGACCTTAGGGTCGTTCAGGTAAGCGACAAACAACTCGCGCACCACCTGCTTGGCGCGCTCCATGGTGTCCAGCACCTGAGGGTGGCGGTACAGCGCGGCCATCAAAAATGCCTTTAGGGCCTGATTGCCCGCGCGCATGTCGGGGCTAAAAACCACCAGGTCGGGGCAAATGCGCACGGCCTCCGCGCTGTCGGGCCGGTGCGCCTCCAAACCCGATTTGGTGGCTGCAATCAGGTCAAGCACCTGGTGGCTGAGCATCAGGCGAATAGTCTCGTACAGCCAGCGCCGCGCGTTGTGCGCCTCCCCCAGCGCGGGGTGCGCGGCCAGCGCCTCGGCGGCAAAGTCGGCAACCAGGGGCACGGATTGCGCCTGCGCAAACGTGATCAAACCGGAGCGCACACCATCGTCAATGTCGTGCGCGTTGTAAGCGATCTCATCAGCCAGATTGCACAACTGCGCCTCCAAGGTGGGACGCTGGCGCAGCAAGAACCGTGCGCCCACGCCGCCCCGGCCGTCGATATAGGCGGGCTCGCTTTGCTCAATGGCGGCAGCGTTGGAGCGCGAGCAATGTTTCAAAATGCCCTCGCGCGTCTCAAAGCACAGGTTCAGACCGTCAAAGTCGGGGTAGCGCTCTTCCAGTTGGTCGACCACGCGCAGGCTTTGAAGGTTGTGCTCAAAACCGCCAAAGTCGGCCATACAGGCGTTCAAGGCGTCTTGCCCGGCATGGCCAAACGGTGTGTGGCCCAGGTCATGGGCCAGGGCGATGGCCTCCACCAGGTCTTCGTTTAGCTGAAGGGATCGCGCCACGGAACGCCCAAGCTGGGCCACCTCCAGCGAATGCGTCAGGCGGGTGCGGAAGAGGTCGCCTTCGTGGTTCAAAAACACCTGCGTTTTGTAGACCAAGCGCCGAAAGGCGGTGCAGTGCACGATACGGTCCCGGTCGCGCTGGAACTCGGTGCGGGTGGGCGCCGGGCTTTGGGCAAAGCGCCGCCCGCGCGTGCGCGCAGGGTCGCTGGCGTAGGGTGCGAGCATCAGGCCCCGGCGCAACAGGCGTCTATCACCTGGCGCACCACCGCCTCGGGGGCGCCGCGCACACAGGCCCGGCCCGGACCGTCAATCAATACAAAGCGGATGGCGCCGCCCTCGGCTTTTTTGTCCACCTGCATCAACTCCAGGTAGCGCCCGGCGTTGTCTTGCGCGTCCAGAACTGGCCCCACGGTGGGCAAGCCAGCCGCTTCGATCAGACGCGTAAGCCGCGCAACAAACGCCTCATCCACCAGCCCTAAATGCTGCGACAACTGCGCAGCCATTACCATGCCGCAACCCACCGCCTCGCCGTGCAGCCACTGGCCGTAACCCAAACCGGCCTCGATGGCGTGACCGAAGGTGTGGCCAAAATTGAGAATGGCACGCAAGCCGCCTTCGCGCTCGTCTCGCGAAACGACGTGGGCCTTGATCTCGCAACTGCGCCGCACCGCATGGGCCAGCGCGGCAACCTGGCAAGCGCGCAAGGCGTCTAAGTTGGCCTCAATCCAGTCCAAAAATGCCATATCGGCAATCGGCCCGTACTTGATGATCTCGGCTAATCCGGCGCTGACTTCGCGCGCGGGCAGGGTTTTCAGCGTGGCCAGGTCGCACACCACCAACTGGGGTTGGTAAAAAGCGCCCACCATGTTTTTGCCCAGCGGGTGGTTGATGCCGGTCTTGCCCCCCACGGATGAATCCACTTGCGCCAGCAGGGTGGTGGGCACCTGCACAAAAGGCACCCCGCGCATGTAGCTGGCCGCAGCAAAGCCGGTCATGTCACCCACCACGCCTCCGCCCAGGGCGAAAAGCACGGTTTTGCGGTCGCATCCATTTTCCAAGAGCGCATCAAATATCAGGTTCAACGTCTGCCAGGTTTTGAATTCTTCGCCGTCGGGCAGAACCACCAGATACACCGATTTGTAATGCGGCGCCAGTGCCGCCTGCAAAGCGGCTGCATACAGGGGCGCCACGGTGGTGTTGCACACCACCAGGGCGGCAGCGGCTTTAGGCAGACCGGCAAAGGTGGTGGCGTGCCCGACTAGGTCGGCGCCAATAGCAATGGTGTAGCTGCGGTCTTGCAGGTCAATAGACACTGCGTGCATGGTTGAAGTGGGGCTCATGGCCCCGAGTTTAGAGGCGCGCCGGGGTTGAGTTCGAGCTGCATGACGATCATGTTGACCAGCGTGGCCACCGAGGGCCGCCCAGTCTCCACCACAAAGTGGGCGGTTTGGCGGTACAGCGGGTCGCGCGCGGCAAACAGTTCGCGCAGCTTGGCCATGGGGTCGGCCACTTGCAAGAGCGGTCGGTTGGTGTCGTGGCGCAGGCGGCGAATCAGCTCTTCAGGGTGGGACTTAAGGTACACCACGCGGCCCCGCGCGCGCAGGCGCTCCCGGTTGACCGCCAGCAACACCGCGCCGCCCCCCGTGGATAACACGCCGGCGCCCTGGGCGCTGAGCTGATCAATAACCTCAGACTCAATCCCCCGAAACCGCGCCTCGCCCTCGAGTTCAAAAAACTCGCGGATCGAGCAGCCCAGGCGCGCTTCAATCGCGTGGTCCGAGTCGACGAAAGGAAGCTGCAAGCGCCGGGCAAGCTGGCGGCCCACGGTGGATTTGCCGGAGCCTGGGAGGCCTATGAGGGAGATCATCTGTGAGTAGCAAGGGGTATACGGGTATTGCGCAGCAAGTGTAGGCGCTCCCCGCTGGGGCCCACGGCACATTGCACCGTCAACACCAATCCAAAATCAACGAGAGCGTCCGCAGATCGAAAGCCCTTACTCTATGGGACCGTGAAAGTGAGAGACGTCTTGTTGAGTTTTGGGGTGGTCACAGCGACGGTTACTTCGTCGGTTGCGGCGCAATCCTTCAGATTTATGGTAACGCTTGTAGTACCAGCCGATGCACCGCCAATGGTTGTCCCGTAATCGGGCTTAACGGTGCACGCCAATTCATTAGTCGAGGTGTTGTCGATGGCTGTCGCAAGAAGGGTCGTGCCGTCCGGCATAGGGTTTGCCCGCGCGGTGTTTTTATCGGTCAAAGTAAAGGTGATTTTAGATGAGGTCTTCTCGATATCACTGAAGACAGCAATGCTACCGGACATTGTCAGAACCACTTGCTTGCGAACCGTAGTCGCTGTTGTGCCTGTGCACGTGTTGGCTACAGCGGGAGCAGATCCTCCCGCACCGGTGCAGGTGAGCGTACCACCTCGTGAAACAGTGAATTCCCCGGGGTCGTACTGCTTAACCACACTTTCGTCATCATCGTCGCGGTACGCGTCTCCCATATCCGTCAATGTGTCGCCAGAGTCAAAAGTGTTATTTTTGTTGTTGTCGACATAGTCCTTCATTCCCTCCGCATACGCCAGTATGGAAATACGCATGTCGTCTGGACGCGGTGATTGGCTGGAAAAGGTCGCTGTACAAGACGCGATGCCATTGCTCAAAGTGATGGTGCAGCTGGGCGAAACCTGCCCACCCTCTGCGGTGAAGTTGACCACCGTGCCTGCGGGTACAGGGTTGCCGTTTCGATCTGCCGCCTGCACGGTAAGCGTGGCGGTGGTACCTTCATAATCTTTTCCCTCGATGTAGTAGCTGTCAGCGGCCAGGCTGAAAAATTTCTGTGATGGGGGCCCCTGTCGCACTGTCAGATTTTTCGAAACCGCGTACACACTGCCGTCCAGAATGCTAGCCTTAAACTCCAAGGGCCCAGGTACCGTTCCAGAAAATACAGTGAAAGTGATAAGCCCGTCAGCGCCGGTAGTACGCGTCAATGCGTCTGTGGAACCCGCCACGCCTAGCCCAACCCCTCCGGGATTAGAAGTTAACGAAACCGCCACGTCTGCACCTAAGAAATTACCCCCGGTCGCGTTCAATACCCTGAACTTCACGATGGACTGGGTCGTTGCCCCTGACCCCAGGACGTAAATTTGTGCAGGAGAAGCCGACACGAAGTTCACCGCACTGGCCACCGGAGCCGATACGGTGAGTGTGTTGGTCTGTGTAGATCCCGCGGCAACGGCCGACACCGTCACACTGCCGCTGCAAGCACTTCCGTCCGATTTAACGGCGGAATAGCTGCTACTGGCAACACCGTATCCGTCGGTTTGAACGATAGACGGCGTCAAGATGCCGCAGGTCGCATTAAACGCAACCGAAACGCCACTGGCCAGTGCGGAATTGGCAGTTGCCGTCGTGCTTGCGGAGGCGGTTCCACCAGAGGCCAAGGTTATCGCAGTGGATGTAACGTTTCCACCCAATGCAAGGCTGCTCAATGACACGCTGGTGGCCGAAATTCCAAAGTCCAGACTCGCGCTCACCGCTCCGGCGGTGGCCATAACCGTTGCAGCACCTACGGTTGCAGCACTGGCTGGGCTTATGCTGACAGAAGCGACGCCGCTGGAATCAGTAAGCGCAGTGGTCGCGGACAAGCTCACCGCGGCCGCATTGGTGGTGATAGAAAAACTAACCAAGGTATTGGGGATGGCCACACCAGCGGATGTGGCGTACTGGACCTTGATACGCTGGCCCGCGCCATAGCTGATGCTATTGATCACCGTACCGGCTGTGTTCACCACCGACAAGGTGATTGCATTTGCAGTAGTGGTGGAGGTTATGGTGTCGGTTGTGGTGCTCACGCTGCCGCTGGCATTGCCACCACCGCCCCCACACCCTGCCACCAACAAGCCTAAGGCACTAATGGCCAAAAATACCCATGATTTTTTCATCTTCTGCCCCCTGTAACCACGTGCCCTAGCGCACCACCGTCCGCTCAGCAACCACCTTCGGGGTGATGAATACCAGCATTTCTTGCTTGTTTGAGCTGCGCGACTTGGACTTGAATAAGATCCCCACGACCGGCAAGTCGCCGAAAAATGGCACTTTTGTTTCGTTCTCGGTCTCGTTGACTTCAAAAATTCCACCAATGACCACAGTGCCGCCGTTCTCAACCAGCACCTGGGTTTTGATGTGCTTGGTATTAATGGCAAACCCCGCTGCGGTGGACTGGCCCACGCTGTCTTTGGTCAAGTCCAGTTCCAGGCTCACGCCGCCATCAGGGGTTATTTGGGGGGTGACCTCTAGCTTGAGCACCGCTTTGCGAAAAGCAATGGACGTGGCACCGCTGCTGGTTGCCACCTGGTAGGGCAATTCGGTTCCCTGCTCTATCAAGGCCTTGACTTGGTCGGCTGTAATTACGCGCGGGCTGGACACGACCTTGCCTTTGCCATCGGCTTCCAGGGCCGATATCTCCAAGGCCATCAATCGGTTAGACGCGGCACTGAACAAGGTCAAAGCAAACGATGCGGGGTCATAGCCGTTTTGCCCCACCGCGGGCAAGTTGACAAAATTTGCGGCGGCGTCGGTGGTGATGCCGCCAAGGCCAGTGGAGCCTACGGCGTTGTAATAGCTGGTGCCCACCGCAATCCGGTTTTCACCGACGACCTGGTAGCCCCCGTCTCCGCCTTTGGAGGCGCGCAAATCGGCGCCTCCGAGTTTGACGCCCAGAGACTTTCCGAAGGTGTCGGACGCCTCCACAATTCGCGCCTCAATCAGTATCTGGCGCACTGGCACATCCACTTTGGCGATGAGTTGCTGCACCCGGTCCAAACGGGAGGGAATGTCGGTCACAAAGATCTGGTTGGTTCTGGGCTCGGCCATCACGCTGCCACGCGGGCTCAAGATGCGAGTGCCGCCGCTTACAGGTGCCGCACTGGCGGTTGCTACAGCGCCCGAACTGCCGCCGCCTGCGCCATTGAGTTGGGTAACCACGTCAACAGCCTTGGCGTAGTTCAACTGAAACGACTGGGTGCGCAAAGGTTCCAGGTTTTCAGCGGAGACTTGCGTCTCAAATTCGAGCTTTTCTTTGGCGGCCACCTCTTCTTTGGGCGCGACCCACAGCACAGTTCCGTTTTTGCGAACCGCCAGCCCCTTGGTTTGCAAAATAATGTCTAAGGCCTGGTCCCATGGCACGTCTTGCAACCGCAGTGTTACGGCACCCGAGACCGAATCGGACGTGACCACATTGAAATTGGTGAAGTCCGCAATGACCTGCAACACCTGGCGTACATCGATGCTTTGAAAATTGAGCGACAGCTTTTGGCCGTTGTAGCCCGTCCCGGGCGTCAGCTTCTTGGCATCGACTTTGGCTGCCTTGACGTCGATCACTAGCTGGGTTTCAGTCTGGTAGGCGGAATGCTCCCAATCACCCTGCGGGGCGATCACCAAGCGCACGCGACCCGCTACCTCGGTGGTGGTAATCGTTTTTACGGGGGTTGCAAAATCATCAACGTCCAGACGGCGGCGCAAACGCTCGGGCAACCGGGTGTTGCCCAGTTCCACAATCAAGGTGCTGCCGGACTGGCGAATGTCGGCTGACACCTTGTTGTTGGGCAGCGACACAATAATCCGCCCCGCACCGTCGTCTCCCCGACGAAACTCGATGTTGGAGAGCGGATCGCCGTTGCGAGGCGCAGGCGATTGACCAGTTTTGGAATCCGCCGCCTTGAAAGAGGGCGTATCAGACGAGACCACTGGCGCCAACTGCGCTGACGACAAAGAAACCAACAAGGCGTTACCCAACATCTCCATGTTGTAAGCCGCCGGTCGGCTCAAGTTCAGGATCACGCGCGTGCGCTCGTCGGTGGGGGCGACAATGGCTGACTGGACATTACCCTTGTTGATGTCCACACGGGACAAGCCCACCGCGCTGGCGGTGGCAGGAAAGTCAAGTGCCAGGCGGGCTGGATTTTGGGTGGAGAAAGCGGTGGGAAGTGCACTCAATTTTTGGGCAAATTCAATGCGCACCATCTCCGAGGTGCCTTGCATAGAACCGGTGACGGAAAGTATGGAGTTCTGGGCCTGCGCGATTAGACCTATGGCCCCCACAAGCACCCCCATCAGGGTTTGACGGCACCGCCGCCACGTTGATTTCTGTGAGTTCACTTAGACGTCTCCTGCATTTTTACACTGGTGATTCGTACCACCCATTCACCTGTCGCATCCTGGGCAATCTCGCGCAATACGAGACCGGAGTCGTCTACCTTGGTGATCTTTCCGAAGTTCTTTCCCAAGTAACTCCCCACCGCCACTTGGTACAGCGCGCCCTCTGCGCGCACTAGCACCACGCGTTTTCCTTCCTTGGACAACGTCCCCACCAATGCGATGGACTCCAGGGCAAAGGCTTCCAGGGCTTGCCTTCGCCGCGCAAGCTCGGGCGCCACCAAGGTTGGATTTGCGGATGGAACATTGGTCGTCAAAAAGCGATCAAAGGTGGCTTTTCCAAACGGATCTTGTTGCTCGGCTGCACCGTAAACCAAGGGCATAAATGAAACGGGCGCCTGCAAGGGCTTTGCGGGTGGTCTGGGCGCAGCACGCTCGGTTTTTAGCCATTGCTGCAATTCTTGATCGCTTGTGTCACCACAGCCCGACACGCAGCCAGTAACAATCCCCAACCCCAGCAAAAAAAGCGGGAGCTTCACTTGAGGCCCCCTGCGGCTTGCTTGCCCTGCGCGGTACGCTCATCGGCTTCCAGGTAGCGGTAGGTGTTGACCGTGGCATCGAGCTGCAACAGGTTGTCGCTCTTGGGCGTTATGCTGATATTGCTGATGGTGGCTATGCGGGACAGCAGTGCGACATCTGACGCAAATTTGCCGAAATCGTGGTACGAGCCTATGGCCTTGATGCTGATAGGAAGCTCTGCGTAATAGGGTTTAAGCACCACCTGACCAGGGCGAAACAGCTCGAACTTCAGACTCCGGGCGGCACCCGAACGGTTGATTCCCGACAACAACTCCGCCGCTTCACCTTTGCTGGGAAGTTGTGTCTCGAGGGCTCCAACTTGGGTTTGAACCTCTTTAAGTTGTTTTGTCAGAACAGCCAAGTTCGCTGCCTTTGTCAGCTTAGTTTTGAATTCACCTTTGAGTTTTTCTTGCTTCTGTTGGGCTTGCTCCAGTTCGTTGGCGTAGCCGTCGATTTGGAAGTACCACAAGCCACCGATTACCAAGCACACCACCGCGCCACACAAAGCGCTGCGCGGCAACACGGGCCAAACCGATGGATCGTTGGGGTCGAGGTCTCGAAACTGGCCCGCTACCTGCTCAATCAAGGCACGAAAATCAATTTTTGAAATCTGGAATTTCGACATGGTGTGTGCTCGAATCGCAATCTATGGCGTGGTTGCGACGCCGGCCTGCCTGCCAGATTCAACAGCAATGGCACTTGGATCTGGGAGTTCTTCCGATGGCTTGCGCGCCAATGCAGCGCGAAGCTTGAAGTCAACGACCGGGATTTGAACTTTGGTCGGCAGGGAATACGATTCAGACTTAATTTCCACCAGTTCAGGCTTAAGGAACCACCCGCCAGCCCTACCCAAATTCACCAAAAATTCCGAGACTTTTTCATTGGTCTGTGCAACGCCTGTGATCGATAGGTCGACGCCAGACTGGGTCATATTACTGAGCAATATGCCCTTAGGCAGCTGCAGCGCAAGCTCGCTGATTAGGCGCACCGTCACATTGCGATCGGACTGCAAATCTTCCACCGCGCGTTGACGCAATTTGAGCGCCAAAATCTGTGCCTCTAAGTCTTTCACTTCCTGGTTTTGCTGGTCAAGGACCTTGATCTCTCGCTCCAAGAACAGATTGGTTTGCCCTTGCGAATCAATGGCGGCATAAAACCAGCCCAACACTGCAGCCGAAATCAAAGCACCCGCCACCGCCGAAGCCGCCAACAACTGGTAGAACTGCTGGCGCCTGCGTACGCGGGCCGCCTCGCGGTGGGGCAGGAGGTTCAGGAAGATCAATTGAAGAACCTCCGCAGCGCTAAGCCACAAGCCCCAAGATAAGCTGGCGCGTCTTGTAAGACCTGCTTGCGTTGGATATCGGCGCCCACCACCATTCCTTCAAATGGATTGACGATGGCGCACGGCACCTGCGTTTCGGCGGCCACAGCGGCGGCTAAGCCACCCAACAGAGCTCCGCCACCAGTCAAAAACACCTGGTTAACTTTGTTGTAAGGGGTGCTATTGAAAAATAGTTGCAGTCCGCGCGCGAGCTCCTGGACCAGAGTCGCTACGAATGGCGCCAAGACTGCGGTTTCATACCCTTGCCCCAGATTACCGAGGCACTTTCTACTCTCGGCCTCGGCGGCAGAAAGTCCGTATTGGCTAGCTATTTTTTGGGTGAGCTGCGCCCCACCGATCGTTTGGTCGCGCTCATAAACAAGGTCTTTACCACGCAATACCTGCATCGATGTTTTGGTAGCGCCCAGTTTGTAGAGCACAGAAAGCGTTCCTGGCGTCGCCTTGGCTTGCACATCTAGGATGCGCCCGATGCCCAGACGCAAAGCATAGGAATGAATATCCACGATCACGGGAACCATGCCCGCTGCCTCTGCAAAGTCCTGCAGATTTTGGACATGCTCGCGTCGCGCTGCGGCGATCACAACGTCGTCCTGCCCTTGTCGATCGGGGCTGGCTCCCATGCCAAAGAAGTCGAGACTTACCTCATCTAACGGGAAAGGGATGTACTGCTTGGCTTCGACTTCAACATGCTCTTCCATTTCAAGCGGTGTCAGGCCCGACGGTATGGCAATTTTCTTGGTGATTACCGATGACGACGGTAACGCAAGCGCGATTTTTTTCGTTTTTGCGCCGGTTCGCTTCACCAGCTTCTGCAGTGTTGCAGCCGCTTCATCTACTTGCTCGATGGCTCCATCAATTACGCAACCGACGCTAAGCGCTTCCATGGCGCAGTGCTGCAGGACCAACCGCTCCTTTTGACCACCCAAACCCACCAACTTGATCCCGGACGCGCTGACATCTACGCCAAACAGATCATCCGAGCCACGTCCAAAAATTGAAGCAATGTTCATCTAAGTGTAATCCGGTATCTTTATTTTTTATATCATTTAAAACAAAAACTATTCTCAATAATAACAGTAGTTTTTCAACTTTCTCCTTTTGCAAGGAAAGCCGCGCCGGTTTTTGTCTCGGATACCATAGGGGCCCGCAGGCTCAGGCACGCAGGATTACCGACAGTTATCCCCCGGTACGACGCCCGCGTTGCGCGGCGCTTGAATGCCCCAGGGCTCCATCACCATTTTTTATGCCATCACCTACTAGCCCACCGGAAAAAGGTACGTCCAGCCAAAACCTTGGTTCACGCTCTGTAGTGGGTTGGATGATGTACATCGTGATGGCCGTGGGCGGCCTGGGACTCGCTGGTATCGCCTCCGTGCTGATACTGGTGGCCATCGCCATGGCACTTGCCTATCCCAACCTGCCGGATATTTCAGACTTGGAGGATTACCACCCCAAACTTCCCTTGCGTGTTTTTTCTGCCGAGGGCGATTTAATCGGTGAATTTGGCGAAGAGCACCGCACACTCACCCCCATCGCCGAGATTCCTCTGGTGATGAAGAATGCGATCTTGGCAATTGAAGATGCGCGATTTTTCCAGCATGGCGGGATCGACTATGTCGGCATGGTGCGCGCGGCTGTGGCCAATGTGGGGCGGTCCAAGAGTCAGGGCGCCTCCACCATCACCATGCAAGTAGCCCGAAACGTCTACCTTTCCACCGAAAAGACCTTTACCCGGAAGATTTACGAGGTCTTACTGACCCTGAAACTGGAAAACAACCTTAGCAAAGACCAAATCCTGGAAATCTACATGAACCAGATATTTCTGGGTAACCGGGCCTATGGTTTTGCGGCGGCCTGCGAAACCTACTTTGGCAAACCATTAAAAAATATCAGCATTGCCGAAGCCGCCATGCTAGCGGGCCTGCCCAAGGCACCCTCGGCCTACAACCCGATCAAAAATCCACGGCGCGCGCGCATTCGGCAGCAATACATCATCGAGCGCATGTTGGAAAACGGATTTATTACAGCGGCCCAAGCCGAAGCGGCAAAGAAAGAAGTTTTGCAGGTGAAAACCGCAGCTAACCGACCCCAGGTGCATGCGGAATACGTGGCCGAAATGGTGCGCCAGTTGATGTACGGCCAATATGGCGACGAGACCTATACCCGTGGCCTGGACGTGCGCACCACGCTGATCAGCGCCCAGCAAGAGGCGGCCTACAAAGCCTTGCGTCAAGGCATCATGGACTTTGAGAGGCGCCAGATCTACCGGGGCCCGGAAAAGTTCATCCCCCTACCCAAGGATGCGCAAGAGTTAGAGGATGCGGTCGATGAAGTGCTAGACGAGCATCCGGACAATGGCGATGTGCTGTCTGCCGTGGTCATCCAAGCCGACGCCAAACGCATCGTGGCGCAACGCCAGGGGGCTGAGCAGTTGGAGATCACGGGCGAGGGTCTCAAACCGGTGCAGTCCGGCCTTTCAGAAAAGGCTGCGCCCAACATCCGCATCCGGCCCGGCGCGGTCATCCGGGTGGTCAAGACCAGCAAAGGGACTTGGGAAGTGACCCAGTTACCAGAAGTAGAGGGCGCATTTTTTGCCCTGGATCCGCGCGACGGGGCGATTAAGGCCTTGGTCGGTGGCTTTGACTTCGGTAAAAACAAGTTCAACCACGTTACGCAAGCCTGGCGCCAACCAGGCTCTAGTTTCAAGCCGTTTATTTATTCCGCAGCGTTGGAAAAAGGCTTTACCGCCTCGACGGTCATCAACGACGCGCCTTTGTTTTTTGATGCCGGAGTGACCGGTGGCCAACCCTGGGAGCCCAAAAATTACGACGGAACCTTCGAAGGCCCCATGACCCTGCGCCGTGCGCTGGCCAAGTCCAAGAACATGATTTCCATTCAGATTTTGCAATCCATTGGTACTTCGTATGCCCAGGAATGGATCAGCCGCTTTGGCTTTGACGCCGAAAAGCACCCGCCTTACCTGACCATGGCGCTCGGAGCCGGCTCGGTCACACCCATGCAATTGGCCACCGGCTACTCGGTCTTCGCCAACGGCGGCTTTCGGGTTAGCCCGTGGTTGATTTCCAGGGTCAGCGAGCAGCGTGGCAAGGTCTTGGTAGAGACGCCGGCGCCCATTGCCGGCGAAGCCAACCGAGCCATTGAACCGCGTAATGCCTTCATGATGAGCAGCTTGTTGCAAGAGGTCACGCGCAGCGGTACCGCGGCGCGCGCGCAGGCCGCCCTCAAACGCCCTGATATTTACGGCAAAACCGGCACCACCAACGACTCGATGGACGCCTGGTTCGCAGGTTACCAACCCACGTTGGCGGCGGTGACATGGATCGGCTACGACACGCCCCGCAAGCTAGGCGACCGCGAAACCGGCGGCGGCTTGAGCCTGCCGGTGTGGATCAGCTTTATGGAGACGGCGCTCAAAAACGTCGCAGTGACCGAACCCGAACCGCCCGAAGGACTGGTGCGCCTGAACAACGAATGGTATTA
This sequence comes from Comamonadaceae bacterium, assembly GCA_947464995.1. Classification (GTDB taxonomy): domain Bacteria; phylum Pseudomonadota; class Gammaproteobacteria; order Burkholderiales; family Burkholderiaceae_C; genus Allorhodoferax. The sequence continues at coordinate 16,459 of CANHZG010000021.1, forward strand.
CGAAGAGTTCGCCAAAAATACTGGCATCGGTGCTCTGGGTGCGACGGGCGATAAACCGGCTGCCACAGGTCCGGCGCGTGCGCCAACGGCCGCTGAAGAGCAAAAATCGATACTGGACCTGTTTCGCAACTAACTGGTCAAGGGCTAAAGCGCAGGTCCAGCCCCGACTGCGCACTGGCGTCGCGGGTCAACGCCGCGAAGAACTCGCCTTGTCCCTTGGTATCTTGCCAGCTTGCGTCGACCCAGCGGTAGTGGTAGCCGCCTGAACGCGCGGCCATCCACACCTCTTGCAGAGGCTTTTGCAGGTTCACAATGATTTGGCTGCGATTGGCGAAGGTGAGCGTCACCATGCCGCCTACGCGTTGGTTGTCGATATCCACATCGCTGCGGTCATTCAATTGGTCGCACTGCGACTCCAGCGCCTGCAGCAGGGATTCGGCGCGGTCTAGGAACTCAAGGTCGGTCATTACAATTTCACCATGTTGAAAATCACAAATTGTCGGCTCGTCACCACGCTGGCGATGGCCGGACTACTGAATCTAGCAGGCTGCGGACAAACCGGGCCGCTGTACCTGCCGCAAAAGCTGACGCAAGCGCCCGATGTGCAATTGCCCCTGGCTCCAAAGCCGATCATCGCCCGATTGCGGGCTTCCTGAAAACTTATTCATGCAATCCACCCTCCCCGGCCAACCCCATTTTCATTACCTTGGCGACCAGCTCCACGCCGAGGGCTGCGCCTTGGGCGCTCTGGCGCAGGAATACGGTACGCCGCTTTTTGTTTACTCCAAGGCGTCCATGCTTAGCGCCTTGGCTGCCTACCAGCGCGGCTTTGCCGGGCGCGATGCGCAGATTTGCTACGCCATGAAGGCTAATTCCACGCTGGCGGTGCTGCAGGTGTTTGCGCAGGCTGGATGCGGTTTTGACATTGTGTCAGCGGGCGAACTGGCACGGGTGCAGGCTGCGGGTGGGGATATGTCCAAGGTGATTTTTTCTGGCGTGGGCAAAACGCGCGACGAGATGCGCCAGGCTATGGCTGCCGGTATTGGTTGCTTCAACGTCGAAAGCGAGGCCGAAATAGACGTGCTCAATGCGGTGTCTCTGGAGATGCGCACGCGCGCGCCCATCAGCATCCGTGTCAACCCCAATGTGGACCCCAAGACCCACCCCTATATTTCCACCGGCCTCAAAGGCAATAAGTTTGGCATCGCGCACGAGCGTACGCTGGCGGTGTACCAGCATGCCGCTTCGCTTGCCGGGCTGAAGATCGTGGGCATCGATTGCCATATCGGCTCGCAAATTACTGAAGAAACACCCTACCTGGACGCCATGGACCGCATGCTCGACCTGGTGCAGTCCATCGAAGCCTGCGGTATTGCCATCGAGCACATCGACTTCGGCGGTGGTCTGGGCATCAATTACCAAGGCGACGCGCCGCCCCAAGCGGACGCGTTGTGGTCCCGACTACTGGCCAAGCTAGACGCACGTGGCTACGGCCAACGCAAACTCATGATCGAGCCTGGCCGCTCACTGGTGGGCAATGCTGGCGTTTGTGTGACCGAGGTGCTCTACCTCAAACCCGGCGAGCAAAAAAACTTCTGCATCATCGACGCTGCCATGAACGACCTGCCGCGCCCTGCGATGTACCAGGCCTTTCATGCGATCGTGCCCCTGAACGTAACGCCCTCGGCGCATTCGGCCATGGTCTGCGATGTCGTGGGGCCGGTGTGTGAAAGTGGCGACTGGATTGGGCGCGACCGCTCGCTGCAGGTAGGCGCTGGGGACCTGCTGGCAGTGATGTCCGCCGGAGCCTACTGCATGAGCATGGCCAGCAACTACAACTCCCGGGGCCGTGCCGCCGAAGTGTTAGTCGACGGCAAGCGCGCCACCGTGGTGCGCGCACGCGAAAGCGTCAAGTCGCTGTTTGCGCTCGAGACGCTGGTCGGCTAAAGCGGCTCCAGACACGCCAGCCCAGCAACACAGCCAAAATGGCGGCGTACACCGCCACCTCGGCAAAGTTGTGTTTTGCAGCGCGCATCCAGTAAAAGTGCAGGATTCCCAAGCCCGCTATTACATAGACGGCACGGTGCAGTTGCCGCCACCGCTTGGCCCCAAGTGCGCGAATCGCTGCGTTAAATGAAGTGGCGGCCAGCGCAGCAAGAAGCAACAAGGCCGCAAAGCCCACCAAGATAAAAGGGCGCTTGGCAATGTCCTTGGCGATATCGTCGGGGTCCAAGCCCATGTCGAGCCAAGCGTAGGCCATGAAGTGCAGCAGCACGTAGAAAAACACAAACAAACCCACCATGCGGCGCAGTCGCGCCAACGCGGGCAAGCCACCCATCACCCTGAGCGGCGTGACAAACAGCACCAGGCACAGCATGCGCAGCGTCCAGTCGCCGGTGGCGCGCACCAGGGCCTCGGCAGGGTTGGCGCCCAGGCGGTCGAATGCTGCGCCGTAGACCAGCCAGACCAAAGGCATCAGGAGCAGGCAAAAAAGCAGGGGCTTAGCGGCGGCGCCAGCTAGAAAACGCTGGAACTTTGGGTGCGACATACCAAGCGGTGGCGCGCGGCCTAGTAATTGGTATTGAGATCCATACCGGCGTAGAGCTGTCCGACCTGCGCCTCATAGCCGTTGAACATCAGGGTTTTACGCTTTTTGGTGAACAAACTGTCCTCGCCAATGCGCCGCTCCGTGGCTTGGCTCCAGCGCGGGTGGTCGACCTCCGGGTTGACGTTGGAATAAAAGCCGTACTCGTTGGCAGCGGCCTTGTTCCAGGCGGTGGCGGGTTGTTTTTCGGTGAAACGGATTTTGACAATGCTCTTGGCGCTCTTGAAACCGTACTTCCAGGGCACCACCAGACGCACCGGCGCTCCGTTTTGGTTGGGTAGCACCTCACCATACATGCCAAAGGCCAGTAAGGTCAGGGGATGCAGGGCCTCATCAAGCCTTAGAGCCTCCACATAGGGCCAGTCCAACACACGGCTGCCGACAAAGGGCATAGTTTTCGGGTCGGCCAGGGACACGAATTCGACGTACTTTGCGCTGCCCAGCGGCTGCACACGCGCGATCAGCGCCGCCAGAGAATAGCCAACCCAGGGAATGACCATAGACCAGCCCTCAACGCAGCGCAGGCGATAAATGCGCTCTTCCATGGGACTGAGCTTGAGCAAGTCTTCCAATGCGAGCTTACCCGGCTTTTTCACAAGGCCTTCCACCGCTACGGTCCAGGGCGCAGTCTTGAGGGTGTGGGCGTTAGCAGCCGGATCGGCTTTGTCAGTGCCGAATTCATAAAAATTGTTGTAGCTACTGGCGTCCTTGTAGGCCGTGGTCTTTTCCGGCACCGTAGCGCCAGTGACTTTGGACGGGGCGCTGGGGAGGCTGGGTAATTTGCCTGGTTTTTCGCTGCCTGCGGATTCTGCCAAGGCCTGGCGCGAGGCCCAGCTTGCAGCACCCAGCCCGACGACGCCACTGGCGGCACGTTGCAGCCACAACCTGCGGTTTTCAACCCAATGGGGGTCGGTAATTTCGCTGGAAAGGGGCGTGACTGTCCCCTTCAAACCATTTTTTTTATCCATCCCTAAACTCCGAGCAAAGCAACAAAGCCACTGCCGGAGCGCACTTAACGCAGACCGGCGACGTAATCGGCGAGGGCTTTGATCTCGCGGTCGTTCAATTTTGCCGCCACTTGAGACATGACGTTGTTGTTTTTGCGCACGCCGTCACGGAATGCTGTCAATTGCGCGGTGGCATAGTCGGCATGCTGGCCGCCCAGACGGGGGTATTGCGAGGGGATGCCAGCGCCGTTAGGACTGTGGCAACCGGCACAGGCTGGGACTTGGCGATCGGCGATACCACCGCGGTAAATGCGCTCACCCAAAGCCACGGTTTCTTTGTCTTTGGCGAAGCCTGGTTTGGCTGGTTTGGTGGCGAGCCAGTAGGCGATGTTGCGCATATCCTCGTCCGACAGCGCGGCGGCCATGCCGCTCATGATGGCGTTGGCACGCTTGCCCGATTTGAACTCTTGCAGCTGTTTGACCAGGTACTCGGGGTGCTGCTGGGCTAATTTCGGATTGGCCGGCGTGCCCGAATTTCCATCGGCTGCGTGGCAAGCAGCGCAGACTGCGCCAAAGCTGGCTTCGCCTTTGGCCAGATCGGGCTTGGCAGCTTTGGCAGGCGCCTCAGGCGCTGACGTGTTGGCGGCTGCCAACAAGGGGCTTGCAGCCAGCGCTGCGACGAGAAAAAGTTGTGCGATCGACTTCATAGGGCAGTGGGGTATCTGGTGGGCAAAAACACGGGCATTCTACAATGCGACACTGGGTTTACCCGCTACAACAATGATTACAAGCATGACTGCCACGCCAAACCCCAATCCCCAAGCCCCTCTGAAATCGGGCGCTGCCGCAGTCGAAAAGTCGCCCGGCGCCCTGGCCATGGGGTGGTTGCACACCGCCAAGTTCCTCACCACCGCGCCACAGCTGCACTTTCTGCCGGCGCTGGACGTGCCTGAGATTGCCTTTGTCGGGCGGTCTAACGCGGGCAAATCCACCTGCATCAACACCCTCACACAACAAAAACAGCTGGCGTTTGCCTCCAAACGCCCCGGGCGCACCCAGCACATCAATTTATTCTCTGTGGGCAAACAGGGCGTGATGGACGCAGTCCTAACCGACTTGCCAGGCTATGGCTACGCGGCGGTTCCAAAGCAAGAC